>NZ_ASSC01000849.1 GCF_000520735.1 Paenibacillus forsythiae T98 | reverse complement strand
GGCTTGCGTCCAAGCAACGCTTCCACTCGCGCCGCCTCTGAACGGGTCCCTTCCTGATCACCTTGAGCGGCCGCGAGCAAATCCATCTTGTTTAAAATAACAATTACAGGTATCTCTCTGGCGGCAATGGTCCTCAGCAATTCCTGCTCGAATTCACCGGCCCCGCAGGCGGCGTCCACCACAAGCAGCGCCAAATCGGCCTTGTTTAGAATACGCAGCGTTTTGTGAATACGCAGTTGTCCCAGATCGCCAAAATCATCCAGTCCGGCTGTATCAATAAGTACCACCGGACCTACCGGCAGCAGCTCCATCGGCTGATAGACCGGGTCGGTCGTCGTCCCGCTCACCGGGGAGACAATTGAGGTCTCCTGCCCGCCAAGCGCGTTGATTACACTCGATTTACCGGCATTTCGCCGCCCGAAGACGGCAATATGCCATCGTTCTCCGCGTGGTGTGTCGTTCAAGCTCATTCGGTTGTTCTCCTTTGCTGTCCTGTACCTCTTCAGACCTCTCTGCCGCTTCCGGGAATCCCCGGCTTGGTCACTTCCAGCGGATGAAGGATCGCTTTCATTTGCTCCGCTGTCATCAGGCCGCGTTCCTGCAACAGCTGTTCAAGCGGCTGTCCTGTAGACACCACATCCCTGACCAATTCGGCCGCCTGGTCATATCCGATATAAGAAACCGCCGCCGCAGCGATTACTCCCGAACGGTCCAGATTCTCCTGACAACGGGCGGCATCGAGCGTCAAG
>NZ_ASSC01000848.1 GCF_000520735.1 Paenibacillus forsythiae T98 | reverse complement strand
CCCCCTGCCGTTCCAACGGCTGAGCTTCAGCAGCGCGGCGGCCATGGTCTCTTTGATCGGCGCTTCCGTAACCAGCTTGCGGTAGCCCCGTTTATGCAGCGCGGGACCGGTCGTGTCCAGCGTAATCAGCGCAATGTCGTTCAGCAGTGTGACCTCGATAACGTAACGCGGCCCGTTCTCGGGGAACCAGTCGGTGCGGTAATAATGCTTCAGCTTTTCGACAACCGCTTTTTTGACGATGCCCTGAGCGGCCGGAACACTGCTGAGCTGTGATTTGTGCGATCTTCCTTCTACGGGAAATTCACCGTGCTCGGGAATCCAATCCTGCCAGGGCAGCGCCTTGACGCCTTCGAACAGCTCGTCAAAGGTTTTGGCCGGAAATTGCCCCATTTTAATCAGAACCCGGTCCGAGGTGCGCAGCCACAGGTTGCAGCGGCAGATATCGACGATATCCCCGCTGAAGAGAACGCGGCCGTTCTCGGTAGTCGTTTCATAACCCAATTCGTTTAATTCGCGTGCGACGATAGCCTCCAGTCCCATTGGGGCCGTGGCAATCAGCTGCAATTTGCTCAAGAATCTCAACTCCGTTGCTTGTAGGTAGGTGCGCAGTACCGTTACAATCAAATAGAAACGGCAGCGTTTCCCGAAAGATGATAACCTTTCTTATTTTCAAGTATAGGCGAAGGAGGGGCGTATCACAACGTTCCATTTCGGCTCCGGAAGCCGATGCCTTGGCCGTTCATTCCGGATAAGGAAAGAGGATAAAGGAGAACAGACATGCTTAATCAGGAAGAATATTTTCATCAGGAGCTGTACAGTGAGCGGCTATACGCGGAGGATGAGCTTCTGCTGTCGGTAAAAGAGGCCATCCGCGCGGGCGGCATGCCCGAAGTGTCGATTGCGCCGGGCTACGGCAGGCTGCTGAGTATGCTCGTTTCGCTTTCCCGCTCGTCCAGCGTGCTGGAGATCGGGGCGCTTGGCGGATACAGCGGCATTTGCCTTGCGAGAGGACTGGCTTCGGGAGGAACGCTCACCTCTCTGGAGCTAAAGCCGGAATATGCCGAGATGGCACGCCGCCATCTGGAACGTGCAGGATTCGGCGGCATTGCCGAATACCGGACAGGCCCAGCTCTCGAAAGTCTCGCCCGGCTGGAGGAGGAAGGAAAGACCTTCGATTTCTTTTTCATCGACGCGGACAAGGAGAATTATCCGAACTATCTGGAATACGCCATCCGGCTGGCGAAGCCGGGAGCCGTTATCGCGGGGGACAATATCTTCCTGCGCGGGCGCACCCTGAATCCGGACAAGAACGGGCCTGCGGTGCAGGCGATGCGCCGCTTCAACGAAATGATCGCGGGAGACAGCCGGCTGGACAGCACGCTGCTGCCCGCTTATGACGGTCTCGCTCTTGCGATAGTGAAATAGAAGCGGGGCGGGCCGGAAATTCAGGTGCCAGTATAGGCGGCAGTTAGCGAAATAGTCTCAGCGGGGCAGCCTTGTACAGCATGAAACGGACCCATATCGTATTGAGCAGCAGCATGGCCCCGGAGACGATGAACAGACCTTCGATGCCAATATAGCCCGCCAGGAAGCCGCCGATCAGCGCTCCCAGCATATTGCCGAGGGCCAGCGTGCTGCTGTTGAAGCCGAAAGCCCGGCTCTCCTTGCCGTCCGGTGTATAAGAACGGATCAAGGCGTTCACGCTCGGAAGAAGCCCGCCCATGAAGACGCCCATCAAAAAGCGGACGAATATGAGCTGCCAGACGCTTCCGACGAACGCCTGCGGAATGAGAAACAGCGCGGCGCCGATCAGAGCGTAGGTCAGAATCCGGTGGGCGCCGACTTTGTCGCTGAGTCTGCCGAGCACCGGAGAGGCGATCATATTCGAGATCCCCGTCACGGCGGTAACAGCACCCGCCCAGAAAGCGATATCGACAGCGGTCCCGTGCAGCCTCTCGACATAGATCGGCAGCAGGGCCATCGGACTGATCATGGCGAACTGAATCAGGAACGTGACGGTGAACAGCGCCGGAAGCTGCGGAACCTTGATGAGATCTTTAAGTCCTTCAAACGTGGATATCTGCGGCTTATGCGCGGCTTCCTCACGGTCGAAATTCTCTTTAACCAGGAACATGGCGAGCAGAGTGGCGACGGACAGCAGGATGCCAATCACGTAAAAAATCGGACGGAATCCGATCCAGTCC
The DNA here is from genome assembly GCF_000520735.1 of Paenibacillus forsythiae T98. Classification (GTDB taxonomy): domain Bacteria; phylum Bacillota; class Bacilli; order Paenibacillales; family Paenibacillaceae; genus Paenibacillus_AQ; species Paenibacillus_AQ forsythiae. The sequence goes on along the minus strand of NZ_ASSC01000848.1, from coordinate 4,290 downwards.
GCCAGCAGTCCGCCGATCAGCGGTCCGAGAATCGTTCCGGCAACGGAGCCGGACTGCATAAGTCCCATGGAGAAGCCCATCCGGTGCTTCGGCGTCGTGCCGGAGACGAGCGAGATGGAAGCGGGATTAAATCCGGAGATGGTCCCGTTGAGCAGCCGGAGAAGGAGCAGCTGCCAGGGCGTCTGGGCAAAGCCCATCAATATAATGACGATAGCCATGCCAAAGCCGGAGCGCAGCAGCATGACCTTGCGGCCATACTTGTCGGAAAGCGAGCCCCAGAGGGGCTGAAACAGAAACGAAGTCATAAAGTTGGCGGAAAAAATAACACCTGCCCAAATCCCCACGGCGTCTCCCTGTACACCGAGATCCTTGGCCAGATACAGCGATAGAAACGGGGTGATCATCGTCAACCCGGCATTTACAAGAAATTGTCCAAACCAAAGCACATAGAGATTGATCTGCCATGTCTCCCAGGTTTTCCACTTTTTCAATGTGCTTTCACATCCTTTCAAATTCAAACAGTTCACAAAGATGACATTCTAATAGTATACCATATTTTTCTGGCGAAACGGTGGCGCGGCCCATCCTTTGTCAAATAATTGTCGCGGCTTGTAAGGTGTACGGTTGTTACATTCTTTTAAAAGGGGCATAATATAATTTGAGAAAATTTTATCTAAATCTATGGAGACCTCATCATGACCTATAACGATACTTTTATCCGGGCCTGCAGGAAGCAGGAAACGGAGTATACCCCCGTATGGTACATGCGGCAGGCTGGCCGCTACGATCCCGAATACCGGAAGATCAAAGAAAAATACTCTTTGCTGGAAATCAGCAGACAACCCGAATTGGCTGCGGAAATTACGATGATGCCGGTGCGCAAGCTGGGCGTCGACGCGGCTATCCTGTACTCCGACATCATGAATCCGGTGGCCTCCATCGGAGTGGAGTTCGATATTGTTCCCGATGTCGGGCCTGTCATTGAGCGTCCGATCCGCACCGGCGCGGATGTGGAGCGGCTGAAGCCTGTGGACGTGGAAGGCGATCTCGGCCATATTTTGGAGACGATCGCCATCCTGGACAAAGAGCTGAAGGTTCCGCTGATTACATTCGCCGGCGCGCCCTTCACGATTGCCAGCTATCTGATCGAAGGCCGGCCATCCAAGAGCTATATCCGCACCAAAGAGCTGATGTATACGGAGCCGGGCATTTGGCAGAAGCTGATGGACAAGCTCGGCGACATGGTCATCGCTTACCTGCGGGCTCATGTCCGCAGCGGAGGCAAGGCGTTTCAGCTGTTCGACAGCTGGGTGGGAGCCTTGTCGCCGCAGGATTTTGCAGTCTTTGTTCTGCCGACGGTCTCCCGTATTTTTGCCGAATTATCCGATTTGGATGTGCCCAAAATCTATTTTCCCGGCGTTGGCTCCGGCGAACTGCTGTCCACCCTTACCGGACTCCAGACGGATGTGATTGGTCTCGACTGGCGGGTTTCGCTGGACGAAGGCCGGCGCAGAACCGGCGGGAATTTCGCGATACAGGGCAATCTTGATCCTTATGTCCTGACCGCTCCGATGGAACTTATCAAGGATCGCGCCAAAGCGCTTATTGATGAAGGCATTGGGGAACCTGGCTATGTGTTCAACCTGGGACACGGCCTGTTCCCCGAGGCGTCGCTGGACAAGCTGCGTCAACTGACCGAGTATGTCCACGACTATTCCAGGGAAGCGCTGGCGCTCAAAGGGGCCGCAAGACTGCGTTCCTGAAACAGCCGCTCACAATTAATCGCTAAGAGGTGATCGATACATTGACAACACAAATCGGCGTTCTCGTCATGTCCTACGGCACTCCTGAAAGTCTTGAGGATGTTGAATCTTATTATACGCATATCCGGCGCGGCAATCCGCCATCGGCGGAGCAATTGCAAGAACTGAGGGGCCGCTATGAAGCCATCGCCGGCGGTGTATTCCCGCTGCGGGAAAATACGAACCGTCAGGTGGAGGCGCTTCAGGATGCGTTAAACCAGGATAATACGGACAAGGATATCGAATATGTCTGCTTCCAGGGTCTGAAGCACGCCCGCCCTTTCATTGAGGACGGAGTGGAGCGAATGGCGGAGAGCGGCATCAAGCAGGCGGTGGGTGTCGTGCTCGCTCCACATTATTCCGTCATGAGCGTTGGAGGCTACATCAAACGCGCCAAAGAGAAAGCGGAAATCTGCGGCATTCAAATGGAGTTTGTAAAAAGCTACCATCTCCACCCGCAACTTATCGGCGCGTTCAGCCGGCGCGTCTCCGCAAGGCTCGATCAGTTCGAGGAAGCGGGAGCGAACCGACAGGAAGTTCGGGTGCTCTTCAGCGCGCATAGCCTGCCTGAGCGGATACTCGGCATGGGCGATCCCTACCGGGAACAGCTGCTTGAGACTTCCAAGGCGGTTGCGGAGCAGGCCGGCGTAGCCTCATGGCAGTTCACCTGGCAGAGCGCTGGCAGAACGGCGGAGCCATGGCTTGGGCCGGATATTCTTGATACGCTCCGCGAGCTGAGCAAGGAGCAGGTCGAATATGTGCTGTCCGCCCCGATCGGATTCGTATCCGACCATCTTGAGGTGCTGTACGATCTGGACATCGAGGCCCGGGACATTGCCGCCGAACTGGACATGCGGCTGATGCGGATTGAATCGCTGAACGGCGACCCCGCTTATATGGCGGCGCTGAGTGACGTGGTGCGGAACCGGGCGGGCATACTGAAGGCGGGGCGTCCATGAACGGAGCTTCACGTAAAGTCGTTATAGTCGGCGGAGGACTGAGCGGACTGAGCGCCGCTTTTTACGTCCGTAAATATTATAAGGAAGCGGGCATTCAGCCGGAGATTGTGATTCTGGAGAAAGAGCGCAGCCTTGGCGGGAAAATCGAGACCCTTCATAAAGATGGCTTCGTTATTGAAAAGGGCCCGGATTCGTTTCTCGCCCGCAAGCAGGAGATGAGCGACCTGGCCCAAGAATTGGAGATCGACCATGAGCTGGTGACGACCAATCCGAATGCCAAGAAGACTTACATTTTGCAGCGCGGCCGTCTGCTTCCGATGCCTGCCGGCCTGATCCTGGGCATTCCGACGGATCTTAAGCCGTTTGTGGGCACAAGGCTCCTCTCCTTTCCGGGCAAGCTGCGGGCGCTGATGGATTTCGTCCTTCCGCCCAGGCGTTCGGCTGAGGACGAGCCGCTCGGAGAACTGATCGAGCGCCGTTTCGGCACAGAAGTGCTGGAGAACCTGACCGAGCCGCTGCTGGCCGGCATCTATGCGGCGGATATGCGCAAGATCAGCCTCCAGGCGACCTTTCCGCAGTTCGGCGAGATGGAGCGGCGGTATGGCAGCCTGATTCGCGGCATGATCCTGGGGAAACAGCCCAAGGAGACGCATACCGGCGTGAAAAAGAGCATGTTCCTGACCTTCCGTCAGGGGCTGCAAAGCCTTGTACACGCGCTTGTGCATGAGCTGCATGACGCCAAGCAGTGCACGGAAGCCGCCGTGGTCGCCATTCACGACCGGATTGCCGGGACGCACACCGGCACGGCCGAAGCGGCAGCAACGGGTTCCCTGGAGCCGGAGGCTTCCCGGCAAGCGCGCTACGCGGTAGAGCTGGAAAGCGGCGACCTGCTGCCTGCCGATGATATCTATATCACGATTCCCAATTTCGCGGCGGCCGGGCTGCTGCGTCCGCATGTTGATGTATCGGCGCTGGACGCGGTGAGTTATGTATCGGTGGCTAATGTGGTAATGGCCTTCTCCCGCACAGAAATGGACGGGAATTTCGACGGCTCGGGCTTTCTGGTTCCCCGCAAGGAAGGGCGCAATATTACGGCCTGCACCTGGACATCGGCCAAATGGCTGCATACGAGTCCGGAGGACAAGGTGCTGCTCCGCTGCTATGTGGGGCGAGCGGGCGACGAGCAGAATGTGCAGCTGCCGGACGAAGCGCTTGCAGAGCTGGTGCGCAAGGATCTGCGCGAGGTGATGGGCGTCACGGCCGAGCCGCTGTTCACGGAAATTACGCGTCTGCCGAGCTCAATGCCGCAGTACCCCGTCGGGCATCCGTCCGCCATTGCGGGACTGCGCCGCGATCTGGCCGCCGCTCTTCCGGGCGTGTATGTATTCGGAGCCGGATATGACGGAATCGGCATGCCGGACTGCATCAAATTTGCGAAGCTGACGGCGAAGGCGGCTGCCGAAAGCCTGCAAGGGAACTAATCCTCATACCTTATCGCGATTAGGATATCAGCCTAACGGCGAAGCGCG
>NZ_ASSC01000847.1 GCF_000520735.1 Paenibacillus forsythiae T98 | reverse complement strand
CCGAATCGGCTGGCCGCCGAGATTTTCCGCTCCCCAAGCGGGCCGGACTTCCGGAAACGCGGAATCGGCAGCAGCAGAGCCACAAGCCCCAGAACGATTCGAATCAAGGTGTAGCCTGCCATCAGCAGGAACAGAAAGCGCAGCAGCGGAAGTCCCGCAAGCGCCGATACGGCTGTATAATAAATCTGCTGCCACTGGTTCAATTCACCCTTGGGCGCCGCCGTGCCCGCAGCCCATGTCTGAACATATGGGGAAAAATAGGCGGCCGCAAGCGCGGCAAGAACGAGCGACGAAATCGTCAGAATGCCTGAACCGAGCAGTCCGAATAATCTGCTTGCGGATAAGGAGAATCCTCTGAACCATCCCTGAATCAGCGACAGGGCGACAATAAGCAGCAGAATTATCGTTATGATATTGGCATCACGCAGGCTTTGCAGCCATTCATTCACCATGTCTCCCCTCCTGCTACTTACGTTATCAATTTACTGCCTGAGCTTTACGCGCTTCCTCTATGAAGCTCTTCACCGTTTCATTTACACTCCACTGTCCGAGACTGACACCGCGGAAGGTAACATTGACCTTGTCCTCACCGGCTGTTCCTCTCACCTCAATATTAGGTGTTGTAATGGTAAAGGTTCCATCGCCATTCGAGGTATAGACGGCGTCCCGCGCTTCCTTCAGCATCACTTCCTGGGCTTCGTTCTTCAGCGTGCCGACCGTCTCCTCTTTTACCTTGCTTACGGCATTTCCGATCTGATCTATCGTAACTCCGCTGTAAATGAGCAAACCTGCGACGATCACGATGACAATCGCCCATTTCAGCACCGTTTTGACCAAATTGACAACTGCGAACAGCAGGACAAGCGCAATGACGATTACAAGCCAATTTTCCCTGATAAACTGCGACCATACCTGAGTATCTATCACTCCGGCAACACACTCCCATTACTCAATTAACCCGTGCTTTCCGCCTGACCCGGCAGCGTGCCACGGATATTCATTATTATACATGATCGTCCGTCATAATTCACAAAGCCGCCAAGGGATGACAACATTGTAAGCTTTGCGGCGATGATTCTTCCCAAAATGAAAAAACCGTCATACGCCTTCCCGCCCTCACGTAAAGTACAAGTAGCGATTGTCCACGCCTTCAAGGTGGCTCTTCATTTTACAATTCTGTCAGGCCCGATCTTGATAGGTCCGGGTCGGTATTTGGAGGTGCAGACTTCTTGAAAACCGCGCTGTGGCTGTATCTGTTCTTGTTCCTTGCGTACTTTGATCTGCATGCGCAATATCCCGTTCTGACCCCTTTTGCTATTTCGCTGGGCGCCGGACCGGCCTTTATCGGCTGGATGATGGGCACGTATTCACTCACGCATCTTCCCGGCAATCTGCTCGCCGGGGTGCTGATCGACCGAAAGGGCAGCCGCCGCTATATCGTCTACAGTCTGATCGCAGCCGGAGCGATTCTGCTGCTCCAGGCCTATGCCCATCTGCCGTGGCATCTGCTGCTGCTCAGAGCGGCAAGCGGATTCGCGCTGGCCTTCCTCTCTCCGGCCTGCATGGCGCTGCTCGCTTCACTGTCGAGCGATTCGGTGAATCAGGGCAAATACATGTCCGGCCAGGGGATTGTGCATACGCTCGCTTCCGTCCTCTCGCCAGCCGCCGGCGCTTTCATCGTAGCCAAAGCCGGCTTCTCCGGCACGTTCCTGAGCCTTGGCTGGCTGCTGATCGCCACCGGCGTCATGGCATACTTCAGCGTTCCGAAGACGGCCCGCAAGCTTCCAGCCCGGGCAGTGAGCTCCTTGGCGGAGGACGGAGGCTCCGAAACGGGCCTAAATCCGGCAACAGCTCCGGCAATGCCGTTTCCTCTACGTTATCTCCTGCTGCCGTTCTTCATCGCCTCCGCGCAGGGCGTGCTCTTCTTCGAGCTTCCTCTATCCCAGGTCTCCAATGGGAGCAGAGGAATCCTGTCGACAGGCATTCTGCTGTCGCTCCTCAGTCTGGGGGCGCTGGTCACACTGAGCATGCTCTTTCTGAATCGCCTGTCCGTGCTGCTGCGGATTGGCGCGTCGCTGCTCGGCATGGCGCTCTGCTTCTTCGGCCTTGCCGCTGTCCCTTCGATCCCGCCGGGGGTTGTCCTGTTCCTGCTCGGTACCGCGAAGGGAGTGCTGTTCCCGGCAATGGCTTCGCTGTTCATCGGCATCAGCGGCCCCGGACGCATGGGCCGGACCTTCTCGCTGCAATCGATCGCGACCTCCCTTGGCGCCTTCGCGGGACCTGTCACCGCCGGACAGCTGCGGGGAGTGGTCTCTCCCTATTTCATTGCCTTCCTGCTGGTGATGACGGCGCTGCTGCTGCTTCCCCATCCCGGCTCTGGCAAGCTTTCCGCCTATCACCCTGACTGGAACAGCCGGGCGGCATAACACGGGAGCCGCTGCCGAAGGTCCCAAAAACCTGCACGTCTGCCATATGCACAATGGGCAGGGACACAAACCCGGTGGATAAATTGACATATAATACCCTGTAGTCAAAGAATCCACTAAGAAAGAGAGCTGAATTACAAATGACGAATCCTTGCTGTCCTAAGCCTGTTGTTGCTCCGTGCCCAACCTCTGCCGGTGTTATTCTGGTCCTCTACATTCTGCTCGTCATCATTCTCAAAACTTTCTGGGTTTAATATCCAGCGTCTTCTCTATCTAAAAAATCCCGCGCAAACACCCGGATCGCCCTTGGCGTCCGGGTGTTTGTTTATGGCAATATACGACATTTCCCGGGGAATGACTTCCCCTGGCCGCCGGCCTGTTAAAAATGATGAACATTAGGTAATATATAGTTAATCCCGCCTGCAGCCAGGCCCCTTTGCGCTTGAAGCTGCACTTTTCGGAGGTGACGCCATAATCATGTCCATCATTATTATTGTCGAAGGCAAGAATGACCGCAGCCGCTTGCGGCGTCTCCTGAAGCCCGAAGTCGACCTTTTGTGCACCTTTGGCACTCTCAATACGCTCAAGCTGGAGAATCTGCGCAAGCAAGTCGGAGACAGCGAAGTCTATCTCTACCTGGACAACGACAGCTCCGGCAAAAAAATTCGCGGCGTTCTGCGCGACGCCTTCCCTGACGCGGAGCATATTTACACCCGGCGCGGTTACGCCGGAGTCGAGGGGACTCCCGATGAATACCATATCGCGCAGCTCGAAAAGGCGGGACTCGAAGAGTTCATCATCTACCCCGAGCCGCTTCCATTTTAGCGAAGAAAGCGCTTTGCTTCGCTGCCGCTCCCCGCGCTACTCGCGGGCCAGCCTGTTCACGGCGCTTGCCAAAAACTCCGGAGTAACCCGCTCTGTGTCGCTCGCATTATACAGCGCGCGCAGCCGGTTCCTCCGGTCCACAAGCCCGATCAGATTCGCGTGGGCGAAGTTGTCCTTGTTGGTTCCCGCAATCAGAATTTTGAAGGACCGCGCCGCCAAATCCCGAACCTTCTCCTGATCCCCGCGCAGAAAATACCAGCCGGCATAATCGGCATGAAAACGGTCTGCGAACGTCTTGATCGCCTCGCGCGTATCGATCTGCGGATCAAAGGAGATCGACAGGAATGCCGCGTCCATGCCGAAGCTGCCATCCCGAATCAGCAGATCCTGCACCTGCGACAGAGCAAAGGTCGTGATGGGACACACGTCCGTACACCCGGTAAAAAAGAAATAAACCAACCGCACCTTGCCCTCCGTATCGGAAAGCGTAACGATGTCACCGTTTACATTTTCAAGGGAGAAGTCCTGCACTTCCCCGATAACCGGCAGCTTTCCCGTCCGGGAAGCCCAGGAGCTGACGGCCAGATAGGCCGCCATGGCCAGCGCCAGCAGCAGCGAGAGCCAGGTCCATTTATACCGCATCAGGATGCGCATGAGCTTCTCCCTCCATTATCCGTGCATCGTATTGAGTACCAGCGCAATCAGGCTGAGCGTCAAATAGTTAATGGAAAAAAAGAAATTCTGTTTCGCCCAGGCATCATCATCTTTCGCCTTCAGGCCCTTCAGTGTAAGATAAAGCCATGTAAGGGAGAGCCCGGCGGAAACGATCAAATAGTAAATGCCGGCATAACCATACCCGTACATGAGCACCGAGACGGGAACAAGCAGCGCGACATACGGAATCATCTGTATCTTGGTGCGGCGCGTGCCTTTCACGACGGGAAGCAGCGGAAATCCCGCATTCCGGTACTCTTCCTTGCGCCGGATGCCAAGGGCCCAGAAATGAGGGGGCTGCCAGAGGAACAGCATCGCGAACAGCAGCCAGGCGCCAAGATCGACCTTGCCCGTCACGGCGACATAGCCGATGACCGGCGGCATCGCGCCGGAAATGGCCCCGACCGAAGTGCTCCAGGTGGAGGTCCGCTTCAGCCACAGCGTATAGACCACCACATAGACGAACATGCCGACAATGCCGAACAGACCGGCCAGAATTCCGGAAAAAATAAACAGCGCGGCCAGTCCCGCAATGCCAAGTCCCACCGCATACAGCAGAACCGTGCCCGGCTTCAGCCGCCCGGTGGGCAGGCCGCGTTTCTTGGTCCGTTCCATCTTCATGTCCAGATCGCGGTCGAAATAATTATTGAACACGCAGGCCGAAGCCATAACAAGCATGGTGCCGAGCAGGGTCAGCAGCAATCCGCCGTAATCAACATTCCAGCCGGAAGCCAGCCAGAAGCCGGCAAAGGCGGCAATAAGATTCGACCGGATAATGCCCGGCTTGGTTACCGTAATGAAATCGCGCCAACTGGCCCGTTCAGCTTCGGGCGGGAGCTTGGCGGACATGGCCGCAGAATCGGAAGAGGCTTGATATCTCCATTGATTATTCACGTACTTAAGTACCTCCTTCATGTTCGGTCTTTAAGACAGAACGAGCTTGCAAGCCTGTTCATCAGCTGATATTGACAAATCGCAGTATTTCGCTGTTAACTTTATCATAACAAACGGCAAAATGCTTTGACAATCTTTGACCAAGATGTTCATTAATTTGACAATAGCGTGACGGGAATATTTTGTTACGATATAAATATAAAGAAGATAAAATGGGTAGTAATTAATAGAGAACTTCCGTGCAAAGGAGATCTGAGCTATGGATACTGCTACACACTTCGTCATGGGTTTTGGACTTGCCGGGCTCTCCTTCATTGATCCCGCCGTCAGTTCTCAGCCGATGCTGTCCGGCGCCGTCATGCTGGCCACCGTTATCGGCTCGCAGGCCCCTGATGCGGATACGGCTCTGCGCCTGAAGAACAACGCCGTCTATATTCGCAATCACAGGGGGGTCACGCACTCCCTTCCTTTTTTATTGCTCTGGCCCGCGCTGATTACTCTTGTGCTCACTCCGGTGTTCGGTCTGGGCGACATCCGCTCCGTTGGTCACCTTGCCCTTTGGAGCTTTATCGCCGTAGCCATTCACGTCTTCTCCGATGTGTTCAACACCTACGGCACCCAGGCGGCAAGACCCTTCACCGAACGCTGGATCGCGTGGAACATTATCCATATTTTCGATCCGTTTATTTTCGGCAGCCATGTTGCGGCCATTGCGCTGTGGGTTACCGGCATTTTTAATCCGGCGCCTTTGTTCGCATCGCTGTACAGCATCATCGTCCTGTATTACATTTGGAGGACCGCCGCCCATTTCCGGCTGACCCGCAGCATTAAGGCCAAGGATCTCCACCATGAACCCGGCGAGAAATATATCCTGATCCCTACGATAACGCCAAGACGGTGGAATGTCGTCAAGACGAGACAGGATGGCAGCTACTATGTCGGCCAGCTTAACTACGGGCGCCTGGAATGGCTCAAGCACGCGGTCAATTCCAGGCATCCGGCTGTGGAGCGCTCCAAGTCCCACCCGGATATTCAGGCTTTCCTCTACTTCACTTCCTATGCCATCGCCGAAGTGGAGGAACTGCCCTCAGGCTACATTGTACGCTGGGGAGACGTCCGTTATTTGCACCGGAAGCAATTTCCGTTCGTCGCCGTGCTCGTTATGGACCATCAGTACCGTCCGCTTCAGACGTATGTAGGCTGGCTCAGCAGCGAGAAGCTGGATGAGCGTTTCGCGATTGAACCCGGCTCCATGAAGGTATAGCTCCAGCCGAAGCCGCGCCTGAAGGCGCCAAGCCAAAGGCTCTGCCCGGTTCTCTCATGGGCTGCAAAAAATCCCGGAACGCTCCAGCGCTCCGGGATTTGTCGCTTGTGGCCTGAATGTCGGCAAGGCTTTAACAACACCCTGGTTTTATCATAAAATAGACATATACCCGGCTGCCGCCATCCCCCTGGCGGCTTAAATCCGCCGTGAACGAAAGGGGTCAACTCTTGAGCAAGGGACTCTCGCTTTGGTTCGCAATATCTTCGATTGTTCTGCTTGCCGCAGCTTCGATCGCCATCAGCTACCGGCTATGGGCCGCGCTGCTGCTGGGGGCGCTGTGCGTGCTGAATATCGGCTGGGGCTTTATAATTAAAGCCCGTTGCCAGAGGAAATGACACCCGGGCCTTGGCGCGAGTGTCACAAGCGGCTGTATCCGTGCCGCAGCCCTTATTTTGTTCTTGCGGGCAGGAATCCCATGCGCTCCTTGACTCCGGCCAGCGTCACCGACGCCACGGC
>NZ_ASSC01000846.1 GCF_000520735.1 Paenibacillus forsythiae T98 | reverse complement strand
AAGCCGGTCTTGACCTAAGCAGCGAGACGCAAGTGCCGCATTATGCGGTATCCGGCGGCGGGAAGTTTATGGCGGCGGGCAGCAGCTCAGGCATACAGCTTGCCGAGAGATCCAAGCGGACCTATCGGGGCAGCCTTGAGCTGGGCGGATCGAACGGATCGTTGTCCGTGATCAATGAACTGCCGCTGGAGCAATATCTGTACTCGGTCGTTGGCGGAGAGGTCTCTTCGAGCTGGCCGGCCGAAGCGCTTAAAGCGCAGGCGGTGGCCGCCCGAAGCTATGCGCTTGCGCAAGGGGCGCGGTTCGATATTGCCAATGTCGTGGATACTACGCTCAGTCAAGTATATAACGGCATCGGAACCGAGGCGGCTTCGGTTACATCGGCGGTGGATGCTACGGCCGGAGAGGT
>NZ_ASSC01000845.1 GCF_000520735.1 Paenibacillus forsythiae T98 | reverse complement strand
TATTTCGGGCTGGAGAACGCGCTGCGCATTGCGGCGCCCCTTCGTTTGCGGAGCTTCGGCTCACGCTCGAAGGGCGCGAAGGCCGCCGGGTGGCGGCCAACTACGGGCTTAATCCCCGGCTGGGCAAGTATCACCGCACGTACTGCGCGGGCTGCGGCAGCATTATCGACGAAGCTTATGCGACCTCGCAGCGCTGCCCCTACTGCGGCGGCACGAAGCTGGTTCAGGGCGTGCTGGACCGGATTCTGAATATCGCGGACCGGGAGAAGCCGTTTGTTCCGGGCGGCCGCCCGCCTTACCGCTATCAGGTTCCGCTGGAGTTCATCCCGGGTCTTGGCAGGGCGAAGATGAATCTGCTGCTGCGGGCCTTCGGCACCGAGATGAATATCCTGCACGAAGCGGGCGAGAAGGAGCTGGCTGAGGTAGCCGGCGCGGAGCTGGCTTCGAAGATCGCCGCCGCCCGCTCCGGAAGGCTGGAGCTTACCGCCGGCGGAGGCGGAACGTACGGCAGGGTCGCCGTCCCGTCCAAGGACAAGTCATAGAGCGGGGCGCATCCTCATATGGTGTAACATGTGACCATGAGAGGAGAACGTCCCTGATGCGGAACTTCCGTCATATGATTAAGGAGCAGACGCCGCTTTATATTTTTGTCGCCGTGTTATTCCTGGTGGGGGTCGTCTTCGGCGCCCTGATTGTCAGCGCGCTGACGATGGACCAGCAGCAGGAGCTCGGCGACTATCTGGGCAATTTCTTTATGACCGTGGACCAACACGGGCTTCCCGCAGCGCCGGAATCGTTCTGGAGCATCGCGGGTCTTCACCTGAAATGGATCGGCCTAATCTGGATTCTCGGCCTGTCGGTTATCGGGCTTCCGGGCATCCTTGTCCTGGATTTTCTCAAGGGCGTCCTGATCGGCTTCACAGTAGGCTGCCTGGTCAGCCAGTATTCATGGCACGGTTTGCTGTTTGCGCTTGTATCGGTTGCGCCGCATAACCTGGTGGTGATCCCGGCGCTTCTCGTATGCAGCGCGGCGGCCATCGCTTTTTCGCTGCTCATGATCCGCAGCAGGGTGACCGCTCGCCGTCCCCTTCGCGTCGGGCGTCCTTTTGCCATGTATACGATTCTGTCCTTGATTATGGCCGTCCTCATTCTCGGCGTCTCCTCCTTCGAGACGTGGGTGACGCCGACCATGATGCGCTGGATAACTCCTATGCTTGTTCAAAAAGGCTGATAGGTATTAGTATTGGCTATTTCTCTGGATGTAGGATGTCTCCAAAGTGGATTTGCACTTTATCGGAGGCGTCCTTTTTCATTTTGTTGGTGACATGGGTGTGTACCTTGATTGTCGTTTTAGAGGCGCTATGGCCTTGATCGGTTAATGCCTTTCTTACGTCAGTTGGATCATCAAAAAATGAACTATACCAAGTGGGACTTGAAGTTCCTGAATAAATTTGCGCTGCACCTGCAACTCTACCGACATAAGCATAATGCATATTACCTAGATCTTCTCCAGTGGTAGTTAAACCGTTAAATAAATATTTTGCTGAATATCCGTATGTCCATTTGTAATCCCAAACTCCACGACTCTTAACACGTTCAGCAAATTCCATCCCGGTACTGATTGGATAGGTCCCAAATAGAGTAGATTCTTCGTAAGCATAGTAAGCCATGATTGCTGCGTTGGTTCTCATAATTCCAGAGAATTCTATTTTGATATATCATCAATAAAATAAACTGGTATGAAATGGGAGGGGATATTGATGAAAAAAACAAGTACGGTTTCTTTGCTGCTATCACTTTTTAATTGGGCGGTTTTCTTTTTCACAATGTCACGAAACTTGATACATATATAATGTGCAAATTTTTAATAGAGAAATTTACTATTTACTATTGTTTAGTACAACTATAAGTTTCTTGATCAGCATAATCGGGTTCTATAACATGAAAAACAGAAGCACGAACATAAAATTATTGTGCGGCTTATTATTAAGTGTAGTTTTGGCGTTTGTTTTGCTGTGTGTTATATTCTTTGGAGAGTTAGCTAGCTAATTTAGAATCGTATAATCCAGCTTATCAGCATAAGCAGAAACAGATAAAGTTTGAGGACAAGGGATAAACAAATCCCGGAGCACTATAACTCTCCATGACCAGTAAGTCGATAAAACAATGCATCCCATCCTCCAATCTCAATTAAATAATGCGCTGGGTAACCCCCTCTTTGGTGCAGACGACTTCGGAGCAGGGCGGACAGTAAAAGCGTTTGACTTCTCAAGATTAATCCCCCTATAATGAAAGAAGTGACTTTAGAGAACGCAGCGCTTTTTTTCCTGGGGGGGAGGGACAATGATTATGGAAGACAAGATCGATAAAATTAAGCAGCAATTGCAATCCCAGGGATACAAGCTTACACCCCAACGGGAAGCTACCGTCCGCGTACTGCTGGAGAATGAGGATGATCATCTCAGCGCCGAAGATGTGTTCATGCTTGTAAAGGAGAAGGCTCCCGAGATCGGTCTCGCCACCGTATATCGTACCCTTGAACTTCTCAGCGAGCTCCATATTGTGGAGAAGATCAACTTCGGCGATGGCGTCGCCAGATACGATCTGCGTACGGATACTTCCAAGCATCATCATCATCATATGATATGCGTGCAGTGCGGCAGCATGGATGAAGTCCGTGAAGACTGGCTCGGATCGCTGGAGGAGAAGCTGGATAAGGAATACAATTTCTCGGTGATCGATCACAGACTTGATTTTCACGGGATTTGCTACCGCTGCCGGGAGAAGAACAAATCGGAAGGGAACCGCAACGAGTAATTTTACAGAACGGTTCTACCCACTTTTTTAGAGTGCGGTGATCCGAATGAAATGAATAGAAGCTACAACCCGAAAGCTCTCCCCGGCTCGATGCCGGAGAGGGCTTTTTGTTGGCGGCCAGACAGTGAGAACCCGGCCCGTCGGCGGCCGGTCTATACATAAGAGAACCTGTTGATGCATAAAGTGAGGGAAGGAGATTGTCCGTGTCGGCGGCCTTGCCATCCGGGATCAACTGCTGTATGTGTCCAAAGTTCTTGGCGGGAGGAATGCCATATGATCTTTTCCGTACCCAAAGCGCTTCGACGGCTCGGTTACATTGTGATATTTGTCGCATTGAGCTTCCTGTTCTATAATATAATGGACCTGCTTCACAGCTGGATCAACCCTGTGCCCGACCCGGATATACCGGAAGGCTCGGCGGTCCGGGCGTTCAACGAAATTCAGCCTGGGGGAGAGGCGATGAATCCGGCAGAGCGCCTTCGTCTGTATTACTGGTACGGGGAGTAGATCTGTTTCGGGCAGGAATCATTACGAAAGTTGTCGAATGAATGTATGGAAGCGGGAGCGAATCCGGAGATTGCAAGTCTCCCGCGGCAAGGCGCCTCTTGGCGCCGAATCTTTAGCCGCGCTATATCGGCGCGCCGGGTAGGAGCGTAACCGATGAAGTCAAACTTGCAAGCCTTTTTGCAGTATCTTTCCGAGGAAAAAAATGTGGCGTCCAGCACCCTGGAATCCTACGGACGCGATATCGCGCAGTTTCTGGACTACGCTGCGGAGCGCGGCGCCCTGTCGCCGGACGATATCCGCAAGCCGCTGGTTACGCTCTATCTCAGCGGGCTTAAAGCGGCGGGGCGGGCTGCGGCGACCATTAACCGCAACAAGGTCTCGCTCCGCGCCTTTTTTCAATTCCTGCTAAAGGAGAGGCTGATCGCAGCGGACCCGACGCTTGAAATGGAAAGGGTCCGGTCCGAGAGGAAGGCCCCGCTGGTGCTGAGCATTGAAGAGGTGGAGCGTCTCCTGGAAGCGCCCGATCTCTTGACTCCGCATGGACTGCGTGACAAGGCGATGCTTGAGCTTCTGTATGCGACCGGAATCCGGGTGTCCGAGCTGATTATGCTTGATGTGGGCGATGTGCAGACCGGTCTCGGATTTGCGCGGTGCTCCGGTGCAGGGGGCAAGGAGCGGGTGGTTCCAATTGGAGCTGCCGCGTCGGAATGCGTGGAGGCTTATACCGGCAGCGCCCGGGACAAGCTGCTGCGCGAAGGGAAGAATGAACCGGCCCTGTTTCTGAACAGTCTCGGCGGCAGGCTCACCCGGCAGGGCTTCTGGAAAATGATTAAAAAATATGCGAAGGAAACGAACATTCGGCAGGATATTACGCCGCATACGCTGCGGCATTCGTTCGCCGCTCATCTGCTGGAGAGAGGAGCCGATTTGCGCTCCGTGCAGCAAATGCTCGGACATGCTGACATTTCCACTACGCAGATGTACAGCGGAATCGCCCGCGCGAATATGAAGGAAGTCTATGAAAGGCATCATCCCCGGGCGAGGTAACGCCTTTTCCCGGGAAATAAATCGGGTGATGATTGAACAGGAACATACCATACTTAGGTTGAGGGAGCGTGGACGGAAGTGTCCTCTTTTAAACGGATTTGCTTTATCGTACTTGACAGTGTCGGCATCGGGGAAGCTCCGGATGCCGCCGCCTTCGGCGATGCCGGGGCGCATACGCTCGGCCATATTCTGGAGCGGAATCCCGGGCTGAAGCTGCCGAACATGCAGCGTCTGGGCCTGGCGAACATTGCTCCCCTGCCGCCGCTTGAGCCGGTTAAGACCCCGGAGGGCTATTACGGCAAGATGCAGGAGGTTTCCGTTGGCAAAGATACGATGACCGGCCACTGGGAACTGATGGGGCTGAAGATCGAGACGCCGTTCAATACGTATCCGGACGGATTTCCGGACGAGCTTATACAGAAATTCGAGGCTGCGACAGGGCGCAAGGTTATCGGCAACAAACCGGCCTCCGGCACCGAAATTCTTGTCGAATACGGCGAGGAGCAGCTGAAGACGGGGGCATGGATCGTCTATACCTCGGCGGATAGCGTATTCCAGTTGGCCGCGCATGAGGAGGTCATTCCGCTGGATGAGCTGTACCGCGCCTGCCATATCGCCAGAGAGCTGACGATGGCGCCGGAATTCTCGGTGGGCCGGGTCATTGCCCGGCCTTACGTCGGAGCACCCGGAAGCTTTACCCGTACGCCGAACCGGCATGATTATGCGGTGAAGCCGCCGGAGCCGA
>NZ_ASSC01000844.1 GCF_000520735.1 Paenibacillus forsythiae T98 | reverse complement strand
GAGTCTGTAAAATAGATTGTGTAAACTCCTAAACCCAGTAAAATGGAAGTAGAAGAAAGGTTGGGGAGAACACATGGGACTCTGGACAAAAGAACAACTGCGGGCCTTCATTAAGGAGAATAAGCTGGTTACGGCTCAGGATGCCCAAAACGCGTTGAAAGACTTGTTTGCCGAAACGATTCAGGAGATGCTGGAGGCGGAATTGGACACGCACCTGGGCTACGAGAAACATGACATCCAGGCGAAAACCACGCCCAACAGCCGGAACGGCAAAACCAAGAAGACCGTGGTCAGCGAATATGGCGAGCAGGAGATCGATGTTCCCCGGGACCGCTTGGGGGAGTTCGAGCCTGTGGTGGTCAAGAAACATCAGAAGAACGTAACGGGCATCGAGGACCAGATCATCGCCTTATACGCCAAGGGGGTCAGCACCCGTGAGATTCAGGATCACTTGCAGAATTTGTACGGCATTGAGGTCTCGCCCACGCTCATTTCCAATGTCACCAACAAGATCGTTCCGCTGATCAAGGAATGGCAAAATCGGCCGTTGCAGGGCGTGTACGCAGTGGTTTACATGGATGCCATCCACTTCAAGGTCAAGCAGGATGGGGCCATTATTAACAAGGCCGCTTATATGGTCATCGGGATCGACCTGGACGGCAACAAGGATGTGCTGGGCATGTGGATCGGCGAAAATGAGACATCCAAGTTCTGGCTGAATGTACTGAATGACCTGAAGAACCGCGGCGTACAAGACATCCTCATCATCTGTGTGGATAACCTGAACGGCTTCTCTCAGGCGATTGCCGCCTGTTATCCGAAGACGGAAATCCAAAAATGCATCATCCATCAGATTCGCAATTCCACCCGTTACGTATCCTACAAGGACCTCAAGAAAGTCACAGCTGACCTAAAGCCGATTTACAAGGCGGCAACCGAGGAAGGAGCCTTATTGGAATTGGACCGCTTTGAGGAGGTCTGGGGCACCAAGTATCCCCTCATCATCCGCTCCTGGCGGCAGAACTGGGACGAGCTCTCCACCTTCTTTAAGTACCCGCCGGAGATTCGCAAGCTCATTTACACGACGAACATGATCGAGAGCTACCATCGGCAGCTTCGAAAAGTAACCAAAGGCAAAAGCATTTTTCCGACCGATGAAGCCTTACTAAAAATGCTCTATCTGGCGACCATGGATGTTACCCGCAAATGGACGGGACGTGTCCAGAACTGGGGGCAAATGCTGCTTCATCTGTCCATTCTTTTCCCGGATCGGATTGGCCATCACCTACGTTAGCGGTTCGAAAATCCCCCCTCGGGGGGATGCCTTGTAAAAGAGTTTACACAAAAATCTTGACAGACCC
>NZ_ASSC01000843.1 GCF_000520735.1 Paenibacillus forsythiae T98 | reverse complement strand
CGGGGGGGGGCTGCCGCCGCTGCGCATCCATTCACTTAGCGCTTGTTCGGTAAACCGGAGATTTGGCATCGTGCATTCCCCCTATATATCTTAAGACTTTACTCTTGTGCCAATTCTTTTTCAAGTTTTCGAATCTGATCTCTTAATTCGGCGGCGCTTTCGAACTCCTCCTGCGCGATTGCCTTCTGAAGCTGCTCCTTCAGTTCATCGATTTGCCGCTTGAAGCGAATCTTCGCCCCGGCGCGTTTCGGGATCTTGCCGACATGGCTTGTGCTGCCGTGCACCCGCTTGATAAGAGGATCAAGACCCTTGTCAAAATATTTGTAGCAGGAGCTGCAGCCGAAGCGTCCGAGCTTGCTGAACTGCCCATAGGTCATGCCGCATTCCTCGCAGCGAACCTCGTGGGGCTTGGCCTCGGCGGAGGATTTGCCCTTGCTTGCCCCCTCCAGATCCAATAAACCCGACAAAAGGCTATGAATGGAAAAACCGCCCGTCGTACCCGGTATTAATTCACCCTTTTCCCTTGCACAGTTCTCGCAAATATGAAACTCCGTCTTCTCTCCATTCACAATCTTGGTGAAATGAAGCGTTGCCGGTCTGACACCGCACTCTTGGCAAACCATATTACGAAATCCTCCCTTTAAGCGCCGAATTATTTGCTGAGCAATGAGATCAGCATCGCCTTCATCATCTTGGAACGAATCTCGTCCCGATGGGGGAGCTTAACCGCAATGCATTCGCGCGAAATGGCGGCACGCATAAGGCAGGCTTCGCGTCTGGTCAAAAAACCGGCTTCTTCAAGCTGATAAATAAGTCCCTCAGCCGTACTCTGGTCGATGCCCGAGCCAATTTTCTGGTTAAGATGCGTATGCAGCGCCGAGTGCTGCGGAAGCTCAATGCGCTGAATGCGGATATACCCGCCTCCGCCGCGTTTGCTCTCCACCAAATAGCCCTTTTCCAGCGTAAAACGTGTGCTGATTACATAATTGATCTGGGAGGGTACGCATGAGAAATGGTCCGCCAGATCATTGCGTTGAATTTCTACTGTGCCTTCGGGACTTTCATGCAAAATATTCTTCAGATATTGTTCAATGATATCGGAGATATTGCGCATCACTCATCCTCCAGATTCAGAGCTTGCAGATGCAACCGATGGCACGTTCCCTTTCCGGCCTTGACCTTCAAAAGGAACTTTAACCAAAGTGCAAAGAGCCGAATCCCGTATAAAGCCGGCTGACAAGCCCGGATTTTGATTCCATTCAAGCCCTACTAGTGTGGCCTAAACTGTACACCGCATACTTGAAAACACGAACGGGAACGATTAAGTATTCACCTGCTGTAAGCTCTGTTGACTTTGACTTTCTTTGACTTATTTATTATTATAGCACATTCTCGCGGAATGCCAAGTCTTTGATCCGAAAAAATCAAACAACGCCGTCCAGGCTTCTTTACCGATACATTATCCATACATTACCCACATGCAGTCCCGCTTGATACAGGTTCATCAGGTTTTTTGCAATCCGGCAGCGCCCGGGTGAATAAACGATTTGCACTCGGCCCAACAAGTCCGCGCTACAAAGACTTAATTATATGTAAAAAAAGCTACCCTCCTCTATTAGAGACGGTAGCCGTTTCTTCCGGTATGCCCTTTTCGGGCTGAAGCAGATTTCTATGAGGCATGGCTACGCACAAGATAGATTCTCGCTTCGAAAGGGCGCAGCCGCAGCGCCGCAAGCGATTCTTCCGCATCGGGATAATTGGCCAGCAGCAGAATCGGCTCCAAGGCCGATTCTCCCAGATCAACGGCCTGCTCCCGCCCGGAGAAGTTGGCGACGACAACCAGCGTCTCATCATGCAGCGTCCGCCGATACGCGAACACATCAGGATGCTCCTCAAGCAGCGGGCTGTAATCGCCGTAGACAATCACCTCATGGCGTTTCCGCAGCCGGATCAGCTCACGGTAGTAGTGCAGCACGGAATCGGGATCGGCGAGGGCTTTTTCCACATTCACTTCCTTATAGTTGGGGTTGACGTCAATCCACGGCTGCACGGTTCCGAAGCCCGCATACACGCTGTCGTCCCACTGCATCGGCGTACGCGCATTGTCACGGCTTTTCAGATAAATATCCCGCATTACCTCTTCGTGAGGACGGCCTTTCGTCTCGCATTCGATCCGGTAATAGTTAAGGGTCTCCACGTCCCGGTAATTCTGAATGCTGTCAAAACGAATATTGGTCATGCCGATCTCCTCGCCCTGATATATGTAAGGAGAGCCTTGCAGCATATGGATGCAGGTGGCGAACATTTTGGCGCTTTCCATGCGGTAGCGGGTGTCATCGCCCCAACGGGAAACGACGCGCGGCTGGTCATGATTGTTCAGATAAAGGCCGATCCAGCCCTTGCCCTGGAGTCCCAGCTGCCAGCGTGTAATGATTTGCTTGAAGGCCGGCAGAGAGAACGGGATGGTCTCCCAGCGTCCGCCCGGACCGTTATCCACATCCATATGCTCAAAATAAATAATGCTGTCCAGCTCCTTGCGGGCGGAATCCGTGTAGAGCAATCCCTCCTCCGCCGATACCCCGGCCATTTCCGCAACGGTAAACATCGGGTAACGGGAGAAGACCTCCTTGTTCATCTCCTGAAAAATGTCGTGAATCCCTTCGCCATTGGCAATCAAATGCCCGCACGGGGCCAGGCAATGATCCGGTTCGATCGGCTCCGCATCCTGCCATTCGCCAGGCTTGACCAGAAGGTTGACCGCATCAAGGCGGAAAGCATCCACCCCTTTTTCCAGCCAAAAACGCATCATGCTGTACATTTCCCGCCTCAGCGCATCATGCGACCAATTCAGATCCGGCTGCTTGGCGGAGAAAAGGTGAAGATAGTAGGCACGGGCCTCCTCATCGTATTTCCAGGCCGACCCGCCAAAGAATGATTCCCAGTTATTCGGCTCGCCGCCCCCCTCGCGCCAGTAGTAATAATCCCGGTAGGGATTGCTGCCTGGAGCTTTGGAAGCCTGAAACCACGCATGCTCGTCAGAGGTATGGTTAAGAATAATATCCATCATAATCTTCATGCCCCGCCGGTGAATTTCACTGCACAGGCTCTCCCAATCATCCATGCTGCCGAATTCATCCATGATCTCATAATAATCGCTCACATCATAGCCGTAATCATCATTTGGGGATTTATATACAGGTCCCAGCCAGATCACATCAACTCCAAGCTCTTTCAGATAATCCAGCTTCTCTTCGATCCCTTTAAGATCGCCGATCCCATCGCCGTCGCTGTCTCTGAAGCTTCTAGGGTATACCTGATAAATAACCGCTTCCTTCCACCATGTCCTCGTCACGGGCAGTCCACTCCTTCTTGGTTCTATAGAATTTACATTTTTACATGAAAATAAATCAATTCTTTGAATCAATAATAGTTAGCTAAATAGATAGTGTCAACTAATAAAGATGAACAACACAAGCCTAACCGGAATTAATATCACGATCCCCCGCCTGATTTTTCTCTAAAATCAAAGATAATAGCTCAAATATTAAACTTTTATTGAAAAAACAAATCACAAAAATGATTGGCACATCAAAATGCCCTCTTGTATATTGAACATTGTAAGGAACGGCAACGTCATATGTCACAAAGCCTTACATATTCCAGGTGAAGATGGGGTCAGGTCCTTAGCTTGGTCAATTTAGTCGCTTCTACCGTGTCGGTCTGCCTTAACATTTTGTATCCAAGAGGAGAGGTATGTGTATGAAAAGAAGAACCGGACTGATTTCCCTTCTGATGGCGGGCATGCTCGCCTTAACCGCCTGCGGCAGCGCTTCGCCTGCGGCGAGTCCTTCACCGTCTGCGGCAAGTGAATCTCCGCAGCCCGGCTCAAATACGGCGATGGACGAGCTGCAGCCGGAACCGGGGGCCGAGCTGGTCTACTGGGACAAGAAAGACGCTTTCTCCGAATATGCAGTGCAGGAGTTTGAGAAGAAATACAATGTCAAGGTAAAGCTTGAAGAGGTGATGTTCTGGGAGACGGTCGGCCGCCTTATTACGGATGGTCCGGCGGGAACCGGCGCTGATGTGTTTGTTGCCGGAGCGGATCAGCTTGGTCCTAATGCGAACTCCGGTCTCTTTCTGCCGAATGATTATTTTGGCGAGGAAACAACCAGGATTTCGGTTAAATCCGCCCTGGATGCGGTAACCGTCGACGGCATTCTGTACGGTTATCCGCGGAATATCGAGTCGTTTATGATGTATGTCAACAAGGATATCGTGAAGGATGCGAAGCTGGATACATGGGACGATCTGAAGGCTTTTGCCAAGAAGTATAATGATATTCCCAACAACAAATACGGCCTGTTCTACGAAACCAACAATTTGCTCTACAACTATTCGTTCATGGCCGGCTATGGCGCTTATATCTTTGGCAACCACGGAACCGACAAGAACGATATCGGTCTGAACAACGAAGGCGCGGTTAAAGGGATGGAATTCTACCGTTCGCTGAAGGACATATTGCCGGTGGCCAGCTCCGATCTTACCGAGGACGTCAAGGTATCGCTGTTCGAGCAGGGCAAGGTAGGGATTATTTTGGACGGGATCTGGAACTTGGGCCGATACAAGAGCCTGCCGTTTGAGGTCGGAATCATTCAAATGCCCAAAATGCCGGGCGGTGTCGATCCCAAGCCTTACGCGAGCGTTCCCGCCTATTTCGTAAGCTCGTATTCGAAGTATCCGAATGCGTCCAAGCTGTTCGCCCACTTTATGACCACGAAGGAAATGCAGCTCAAGAACTATGAGATGAGAGGCGTGCTGCCTGCTTATGCCGGGATTGAGAACGATGAGAAGCTGAAGTCGGATGACATCATTCAAGTCTTCGCCAAGCATGTAGCCCATGCGGAGATGCTGCCGGTCATTCCGGAGGTGCAGTATTTCTTCCAAAATATAACCCCCGTGCTGGAACAAATCTGGAATGGAGCCGACATTAAAGCCACACTGGATAAAGCTGTAGCGGATATGAAGGCCAATATTGCCGCAGCCAAATAGTGAAAAGGGTGACTACAAACAGCCGTTCCGCTGCTGGCGGGGCGGCTTCTTTATAAGGAGTGAATATAGCGGTGGAAAAACAATCCATAATGGAATTTCAGAGACCCTTTCTGTCCGGCCGTCGGACAAGCGCCGTCTTGTCGATTCTCGTTATGGGAGCGGGTCAGCTTAACAACCGTCAGTACGGTAAGGGAATCGTGCTGATGCTGCTGCATTTCGCAGGTCTGTACGCGGCGATTGCCAAGCTGCCCCATGCGCTATGGGCGCTGGTTACACTTGGAGAGACACCGGCCCGTCTGGAAAAGGTCGGCAAGCTGTACCAGCAGGTAATGGGGGATCATTCCATCTATTTGCTGGTTGAGGGCTTGATTATGATTTTTCTGATGCTTCTTCTTCTTGCCGTTTATGTGCAGAATGTCAGGGATGCTTATCGCTGCGCGAAACTTGGGGAAGCGGGGATACCGCTGCATACGTTCAGGCAGACGCTGCATTTCTTGCTTGATTACCGTTTCCCGCAGATTGCCATTGCAATTCCGGTGCTGGGTATCGTATTTTTTACAGTCATGCCGATTGTGTTCATGATTCTGCTCGGTTTCACCGATTTCACGCGCAACCATATGCCTCCTGCCCAATTAATCAATTGGCACGGCCTGGAGACGTTTCTGGATATTTTCCGGCTTCGCGTCTGGAGCGAGACCTTCTACGGCGTAACACTGTGGACCCTGCTCTGGGCCGTGGCGTCGACCCTGACCTGCTTTGCGGCCGGATTTGCTATTGCGCTCGCGGTGCAGCAGAAGGATATCCGGTTCAAAAAATTCTGGCGGACGATCTTTATTCTTCCTTATGCCATTCCTCTGTTCGTATCTACACTCATCCTGCGCAACGTATTTAACGGCCAGTTCGGACCGGTGAACGACTATCTTGAACTCATGGGATTTGGGCGGATTCCCTGGCTGTCGGACCCGGAATGGGCAAAGCTCACGCTTGTCCTTGTCAACATGCTTCTTGGGTTCCCCGTTATCATGCTGATGATTATTGGCGTCCTGTCCACCATACCGGGAGATATGTATGAAGCCGCCGATATCGACGGAGCGGATGGACTGCAAAAGCTGCGGCGGATCACTTTTCCTGTCGTGATGTACACCATGATGCCGATCCTGATTATGCAATTCGTGGCCAATATCAACAATTTCAATGTGATCTATCTGCTGACCGGAGGCAATCCCGTCAACGGAAATTATCAATTCGCGGGCCATACGGATATCCTGATTACCTGGCTATATAAGCTGTCCATGGAGCAGGGGCAGTACAATTTTGCTTCAGTTATCGGAGTATTCATCTTCGTGATCTTGTCCGGATTCGCCATCTGGAGCATCCGCCGAACAAAGTCATTTAAGGAGGAGAGGCTATAGTGAAGAAGCGTTCCTTTCGAACAGCGGCGCGCCTGACTTCAAGCTACGTGCTGCTGTCGCTCGCCGCGCTGTTCTGTGTTTATCCTGCCCTTTGGGTACTGCTGTCCTCATTCCGGCCGGGAGATATGCTCTTTAGCGAGACGCTGCTTCCGACATCGTTCACCCTTCTCCATTACAGGCAGCTGTTCGAGAACTATCCGTTCGCCCAGTGGTATGCAAATACGTTCAAAATCGCCATGATCAGCACAGCGATCTCAACTGTCCTCGTTATGATGACCGGGTATGTGTTCTCAATGTTCCGTTTCACCGGCCGAAAAAACCTGATGAGCATGCTGCTGGCGCTTGGCTTGTTTCCCGGCTTCATGAGCATGATAGCCGTATATATTTTGCTGAATCAGATGAACCTGCTGAATACCCATGCGGCGGTTATTATCGTGTCCGCTGCGGGAGCGCCGCTGTTCTTCCTGTTCTCCAAAAGCTATTTTGACACGATCCCTCGCAGTCTGGTGGAAGCAGCCCGGATCGACGGGGCCGGTCATCTGAATACCTTCTTCCGCATGATTCTGCCTCTGTCCAAGCCGCTGCTGGTGTATGTGGTGCTGATGAACTTCACCGGCCCGTTCACGGATTTCATCTTCGCCAGGCTCGTGCTGAGGACTCCGGAGAAAAAGACATTGGCTGTTGGGCTGTATGACATTGTTACGGACCGAACGAAGCTTCAGTTTACGATGTTCGCCGCCGGCTGCGTGCTGATTGCCGTTCCGATTACAGCATTGTTCCTACTGCTGCAGCGCTATCTGGTTGCCGGATTGACATCCGGCGCAGAGAAGGGCTAGACGACAACTGCCGACGAAAGAGGAAGGCTGTCTGTTCGGACAGGGCTGTATCGGGTATAATTGAAAGAAGAGTGTAGTTAACTGCAACATACGGTTCCGAGCGGTCCGATAGGTCGGCCTCCGGGAAAGAAAGAAACGGAGGGTTATAGTATTGGCGACAATTCAGGATATAGCAGACTATGTGGGGATCTCCATTGCGACCGTGTCCAGGGCGCTCAACAAGCCGGCGATGGTCAATCCGGAAACGCGCGAGCGCGTGATGCAGGCCGCGAAGAAGCTTAACTATTTCGACACAGCCAAGTTCAAGCAGACCAATATAAAGAACGCGAAAATCTCACTGGGCGTCATCATCCCATATATCACATCGTTCTTCTTCGGCGAATTATTCAGCGGAATCAGCCGGGTCGCGCAGGAGAACAATATCGATCTGATCCTGTATGAGCTAAAGAGCGGCAAAATGAACGAGGAGGGTCTCACCGAGGCGTTCTCCTTCGTGCAGCAGCATCTGGTTGACGGAGTTATTCTGACAAGCTTTCATATGCCCGCCGAGTACGACAAGTTGATTGATACGCTGCAAATTCCCGTCGTCCTGCTGTTGGATTCCCACGAGAACTCCAAACTTCCGGCCTACAAGGTCGATGACATTCGCGCTTCGTTCGACGCCGTCGCTTATCTCGTATCGCGCGGACACCGGCGGATCGGCATGATATCCGCGATGCTGACACAGCAGCATGACCGAGGCGAACAGCTCCGGCTCAAGGGCTACAAACAGGCGGTCGACTTCTATGGCCTGCCGTTCTCCGAGTCATTTGTCGCCTACGGCGACATGCGTTTTGAGGACGGGTACAGAGCGATGAAGGAGCTTCTAGCCGAGCGGGAACAGACCGGACTGACCGCCATATTTGCAGCCTCCGACGAGATGGCGATTGGAGCGATGCGCTGCATCTACGACGCGGGGCTCAAAGTCCCGGAGGACATCTCGGTTATGGGCTTTGACAATTTGTCGGTAAGCGGAATCACCACCCCCAAACTGACAACGATTGAACAGCCCTTTGGAGAGATTGGCGCAGAGGGCGTCAAGCACATGATCAGACACTTTGCCGAGGGAGGAAAGTTCCCCGAGAAAGGACAGTTCTACCTCGCCTATAAAATTATTGAACGAGAGTCCGTAGCCGCGATTCCGCTCGATTAATACAGCATGCGAACAGGCCGTTCCCTAAAAAGGACGGCCTGTTCGCGTTCTCCGCGATATACAAAAACCACTGCTGTGAACTCAGCAGTGGTTTCATGTGCTTGGCAACGTCCTAC
>NZ_ASSC01000842.1 GCF_000520735.1 Paenibacillus forsythiae T98 | reverse complement strand
CGCGCCTGCCCGGTGGAGCCGCCGGCTCCGGCGGCGGCCAGCAGCCAACGCTCCGTTCCGGTAAGACCGATCGGCGCGGTTTCCTCCAAATGAACGACGCCATGCGCCTCTTCCAGCCATTCCAGCAGGTAGCGGGCGTCATCCTTGTCAATGGCAATAGAGGCGGAGCCGCTCAGCGATTGCTGTAATGCAGAAATCGACAGGCTTCCCGATACGTTGTTATATGAAACCCCTGCTCCATTCAAATCCTTGATTACATGGTCCGTCCTGGTTCCGGCTGCGCCGATCAAGTTAACGGCCGGGATGGGGAGTGCTCCCGGTTCTTCTCTCAATACGTATTTCGCCAACGCATGAAAGACCAGATCATAGCCGTACGCAGCCGTTCTGGAACGGAAGCCCGCCGCAAACACCGGGACTACCGGTATATTGTAGAGGTCTCCCTTTTCCGTTGCTGCGGACAGGATATCGTCATTGTTAATGGCTACCACAGGCGTTGCCAGAATAAAAATAATTTCCGGACGCCATGTCCGGTACGCAAGGTCCACCGCCTCCCTGAGCTTGTCGTCGGCGCCCAGAATCGAGTCATTCTCTTCAATATTCGTAATCAGCCAGGGACTGCCGCCTTCCTTAAGCTCATCTTCCAGCTTGACTGCCCCGCAGCCCGGCGGACTGTGAATAATGGTGACACTGCTGCGGATTCTGCCCAGAAGCCTGATGGCGCCTATAACTTCGTCGTCGCCCGTCTCCGAATAGGTGCGGATTCTTTGCCTTGGATCTTCTTTCTCCAGCTCATCCGCCAGGGCTGCGCAATCGCCGAAGTAGGCGGTCAGCGCACCCCTGCGCTTTTCCCTTGTCCGGGGAAGCCGTTGTCTGATCTCGTTCATCGCTCTGTCTCCTTACCTTCCGGCGGCGGAGAAGGAAGCCGCCTCCTGGTTGATCGCGTCCCCCCAGCTTCTGGCCCAATCGCGAAGGTCGGTGACATTCAGCGGACTCGGAACGGATAGGTTCTCGTTGCCGGCCACATGCGCGGCCAGCTTCCGGTACACCTCGGCCTGCTCCGAATCCGGATTCGCTTCAATTACGGTTTTGCCGTACAGCTCGCTCTGGGCGACAACCGGCGAACGCGGGACGAACCCGGCTACAGACGCGCCTGTTCGCTTCGCGAAATCCGCAATCAGCGATTCCGGATAGCCTGGCAAAATGCTGTTGCCGATAATGCCGCCGAGCTTTGCTCCTCCGGATGGGGCATATTTGCCGATCGCCTTGAACAGATTGTTGGCGGCATAGATCGCCATGAAGTCCGAGGAGCTGACCACATAGGCCCTGTCGGTAATCCCGTCGCGGATCGGTACGGCGAAGCCGCCGCACACCACATCTCCCAGGACGTCATAAAGGACATAGTCGGCCTCGTATTCCTCGAAGACGTTCAGTTCCTGAAGCAGACCGACGGCGGCATTGATGCCGCGCCCCGCGCAGCCCACTCCAGGCACCGGTCCGCCCGCTTCGATGCAGAGCACGCCCTTAAAGCCGATTGCCGACACATCCTGAAGCTTCACTCTGGAGCTGTCTCTCAGGCTGTCTATCACCGTCGGCAGATAGTCGCCGCCTCTTAACGTATTGGTAGAGTCGCTCTTGGGATCGCATCCGATCTGAATCACCCGGTAGCCAGCCTCCGCGAGGGCGGCGCTGATATTCGACGTGGTTGTCGATTTCCCGATGCCGCCCTTGCCGTAGATTGCAATATGCTTTGTTATTTTCGCCATCCTTAGTTCCTCCTGTCTGCATATCCTCTGGTCTGCCGGCCATTACTCCGGTTCAGCTCTGTGACTATTT
>NZ_ASSC01000841.1 GCF_000520735.1 Paenibacillus forsythiae T98 | reverse complement strand
CCTGCCGTTGCAATCCATACGAAGCTCGCTGCCTGCGGAGAGGCTCATCGTCTTCCCAGCAGACAGACTCAGGTTGCCGCCCGCCGAGATACTCACTTGCTTGCTGCTCACCATATGAATCCCTTCCCGGTCGTCCAGCTTGATATAAATCGAACCATCCTTGCCGGTAACGACCAGTTCATCCGGCCCCAGCCGAATTTCCTTGCCATGCGGAGTTCGCCATATTTTCATCTGAGGGTTGTTAAACTTGTTATGCGTACTATTGCGATCAGCCCGCCGGACGGCACTGGTTGCCATCCCGTCTTCTTCACGGCTGCCGGGGAAATAGAGAGAGACGGGATCACCCTTCTCCGGCATGACATACCAGCCCGTATGCCCGCCGCCGCTATATGCGGTTAAGTAGTTAAACCAATGCGCCTTGTCTGCGTCCTGCTTGTTATCACAATCCAGATGAATGCGTACCTGATCCTGGTGAACGTCCAGCACGATACCGTTTAACGAAGCGCCCGCCAGCTTTTCCTGATAGTAGCTTTGTTGCCGCAATCCCTGATACGAAGCAAGCGCATATTGATGCCGCAGTTGTCCCTGACTCATGTCGGTATAGGCTTCTGTCACATACAGGCTGTGTCCTTGAAAGGCCAGCTGGGCGCCTAAATCCAGCACCTCATCCGTTTCTACCTCATAGACAATAAAATCATTTTCGCTCAGATTCGCATGCTCATTCTCCTGAAAATAACGAAACGGCAGCATCTGCTTACGCACGGTATAACGGGTCTGATCCAGTACCGCCTGTGCAGGGCTGTGCTCGATGCCAAAATAAAATTTGGGACTGTCGAACCGGGCTACAGGCATTAAGCTCGTATGATAACGGGAAGCTATTCGTCTCAGAAAAGCCCAGTCCGTCTCCTGATACTGGACGGCAATCTTCCCTATGGCTTCACCGCCTGTCGCTCCATCTATGACATCAAGGCCTTCATAATCCTGTCCGATCTGCTCCAGCATTTGCGGGATGGTCATTTTGGTATTCTGAAAAGAACGGGTACGCCGCTTGATATCCATCCGGTACGTGTGGGAGATCGCCTCCACCTCCAGATAGGAAACGCCCCGTACGACCTTGATCTCGACCGACAGCGGAATCCCGCTGAACAACGGCCTGCTTCCCCCGGATTCATCCCTTTGGCTTAACTCAATGACCGTATTCTTCTCCGTACTATCTACATAGCTGTCCTGTAGCTCTTCCGGGATCATCCCGGTGAAATAAAGCCGGGCATGCTCGTTGATTTTTTTGGTAAGAGTAAGCTGCTCCAGTACAACCAGCTCATACGGGTGAATTTGAATATTATCGTAGCCCAGACTCATAATGGAGCCACACCTTTCTCGGACGTGGGATAGGAGGAGGCCGGAACAATACGGAGAGATTGCACCATGTGTTTCGCTACAGGCAGCCAAGCCTCCATGTCGGATTCCATACAGTTGAAGGTACCAAGGTTTAAGTATCCTTCCCGGATAAACAGCAGCATTTCGTTGTATAGATTACCGTCTACACCTGCTGCTATGAAACGAACCATCCCGATGGAAAGGCCGGAAAGATTGACGATCAGCTCCGCACCGATCCAGTTGCGAATCGGTTGTACAGACCGTAAAACGTCCGCCATTTGCTCCATAAACTCGGGAAGCTCTTCGAGTTCCAAGGACGTTTCTGTAGGATTAAAGGTGATATTGATTGTACCCTCCGAAGAGGTGTAAATTACCTTCGGGCGATGTTCTGAAGGATATTTGAATGTGGCCTCTTCCAGCGGCATGAGTTTAAAGGATTTGGGAACATGCACTGCAATTTGCCCATCTAGAATCGTTCTTGGCTCCAGTGTGAAATGATCATTTCCAATATGAAACACCTTTGCTTCTTCTGAGATCGAGGCGTTCTGTTCGGATTCCAGAGGTTCAAATGGAATGGATTGCAAATCATCGTTATTGGCTGTCGCCTGATCCATAACTTTAGCTTTAAGGCTAAGAATCTGCTCGTCCAGATAGTTCATAGAAAGCCCCCTTTTCATTAAGACGTAAGATTCTGCTTGAATATTTGGAGAGGAGAGGAAATCTTTAAATAAGAGCCCAGCAAATGTATATATCGGTTTAAACCAACTATTAATTTACAAAATGACCCATTGCATGGGGTGTTTTCAATGAGTATATTTGGAAGATTGTATAAGAGCGGGGATTTAAACATAAATGCAATTGTAAGTGTCAGGATTGGAGACTTGTTGAGATGTATTGGCGGATAGGTTGATTTTTGAACAAAAAAAGACCGCCATTTTAATTTTGGCAGTCACGTGGTTATTACTCTAACATCAGCTCAATAAAAATTAACGGCTACAATTCTGAAGGCAAACCATAAAGATACATCGAAGTACAATCTGAATTTTGAAGTAATGCGGTCGTTGTTTTTATGTTTGGTTTCGTGTAAATTACAGGATAATCCTTCTCTTCATATACTTCACGTATAGGAAAAGCCAATTTCTCTTCTTCCAGTGAGAACTGAGCATCCACCCCCAATTTATTTCCACGTGCATCTAAACGAATCCATTTTCCAATTGACCTGAGATAGACGGCATTTAACGCATGGATAACGTAACCTGTATCAGGGGTATCTATTTAGCCCCTATTTGAACTTGGACAGTACA
>NZ_ASSC01000840.1 GCF_000520735.1 Paenibacillus forsythiae T98 | reverse complement strand
TGGGTGGAGCATTCGGGACTGGCGCAGGCTTCCCCGGAAGAGGCGGACGCGGTCTCGGGGGCGACTCTGTCCAGCGGGCAGTTGAAGTTTGCCTGGGACTGCAAGGATGGGCAGGGCAGCCCTGTTCCCAAGGGAAATTACCGGTTCTATGTGGAGGGGACGACCCGCTGGGAGAACCGGATTTTGTATGAGGGAACCATTGAGGTCGGCAAAGAGCGGACAACGGTGGAGGCCGCCGTGAAATATACGACCGAGGAAGCCGCGCAGAGCGGCATGATTGGACAGGTGACCGCCGTATATACACCATAAGAGGAGGAATGGACATGGGTAAGAATTACCGTTCGGAGCTTGTGGGGGCCTTCGGGTGCCCGATTGATGAGAATCCAACCGGAGTGATGGAGGAGGCGGCGTTTCAAGCCAAGGGCCTCGACTACCGGTATCTGACGATCAAGGTGAACGAAGGCGACCTGGAGGTTGCCATGAAGGCGGTGCGCGTGCTTCATATGCGCGGGATCAACCTGACCATTCCCCACAAGGTCGAGGTGCTTCGCTATCTGGATGAGCTGTCGGAAGCGGCGGAATTGATCGGCGCCGTCAATATGGTCGTGAATAAGGACGGCAAGCTGTGGGGAGAGAATACGGACGGCAAAGGGTTCTTGACCTCGCTCACGAATGAAGGCATAACGGTGGAGGGCAAGATCGTCACGGTGCTCGGGGCGGGCGGCGCGGCCCGGGCCATCAGCGTGGAATGCGCGCTGGCGGGCGCGTCCAAGGTGTATATCGCCAATCGCGACAGCACGCGCGGCACAGAGCTTGCCGGACTCATCAATGAGCGGACTGGCGCAGCGGCCGAGTATATTCCGTGGGACAAGGCGCTCGAAGTGCCGGAGAATACCGACATCCTGGTCAATGCCACTTCGGTGGGGCTGTACCCGAATGTCAACGATAAACCGGACGTGAACTACGATACGGTCAAGCCGAACATGGCGGTCAGCGACGTGATCTTCAATGATCCCAACACCTTGTTCTTGCAGGAGGCCGGGCGGCGCGGAGCGAAGACCATCAACGGACTCGGCATGCTGGTCAATCAAGGGGCGGTTAATTTCACCTTATGGACGGGAGTCGAGGCTCCTGTCGATATTATGACGCAAACGCTGAAACAGGAGTTCGGGCTGGCCTGAAATCCTCCTGCTTATCGTGAATAATCAGCGCTTTAACTTAAATCCCGGGCAAGCCCTAGCAGGCAGGCTCGGGATTTTTGTATAAAACATTGATTGAAAACGATTTCTTTGGTATATTAGGAATACGAAGTTTACTAAGTATTAAGTAAATTTCTTAGTAAATTAATGAGGTTGTGAGCAAAATGACGAGAATCAAGGATATCGCGGAATCCGCAAATGTCTCAACGGCTACAGTGTCCAGAATATTGAACAATGACCCCTCGCTGTCCGTCTCGGGTGAGACGAGGAAGAGGGTTCTGGAAGCTGTGACTGAACTGAATTACAAGCCTGCAAGAAGAAGGAGAGCCAAAGCGTCCCAGGACAAGGAAGCTTATAGCATCGGTCTTGTTCTGACGAATGATGAAGCCATCGACCCTTATTTCATGTCCATGAGACAAGGCGTGGAGAGCGTGTGCGATCAATATTCGGTCAAGATTGCCTCGGTCTTCAATGTTGGCAAAAGCGATTTTTCCCCGGACAGAATGACCGGTCTTGACGGACTTGTTGTTCTGGGAGACGTCAACAGCGAGGAGCTTAAAGAGGCTTACGGTCAGAATCGCAATATTGTATTTGTCGACTTCTTGCCCGAGGAAGAGAACTATGATGCTGTCATTTCCGACTTTGAAGCCGCTACCCGAAAAATTTTGAACTACCTGTTCAGCGCCGGCCACCGCGAGATCGCCTACATTGGCGGCAAAGGCTTAATCCGTAGCATCCATAATGGCAGAGTGATTGAGAAAGAGGATCTCCGGCTGAGCACCTACAAGAGAATCATGCAGGAAGAGGGACTTTTTCAATCGGAGAACGTTCTGGTAGGAGAATTCGGGCCGATGAGCGGATACACCCTGATGAAGCAGCTCATTGGCAGGAGGCCTTTTCCGAGTGCTGTTGTGGTTGCCAGCGACCCTATGGCCATAGGCGCCATGAAGGCGCTGCATGAAGCAGGCATCAAGGTTCCCGGCGATATTTCCATCTTCAGCTTTGATGATATCGAAGCCTCCGCCTTCCTGAATCCGACGCTGTCCACGGTCAAGGTCCACACGGAAGAGATGGGAAGAACGGCGGTGAAGCTGTTGGTTGACCGCATGAGGAACGACAGAGAAGTGCCGCTAAGAGTAACTTTGCCGACCGAGCTTGTTGTAAGAGAAAGCACAGGGCCCAAAGCATGAACACCATATATCCGCACGCATGCCAGCCGCCAAACTATGCAGATGCTTTCGCAGATGCTGCCAAAACCTTTAAGGAGTGATATTGTCTTATGGGAATTCATTTTGACGCAGAGAACCGACTGTTTCATTTGCAAGCCAAGGACACCAGTTATGTGATGGGAATTGTCCGTGACGGCTTCCTGCTCCACCTATATTGGGGAAGAAAAATCAACGAATACCGCCACTCCAACCGCATCCAACTGCTCGACCGGGGATTTTCCGGAAATCCGTACAAGGAGGACCGCGCCTTCTCCCTCGACACGCTGCCGCAGGAGTATCCTCAATACGGGAATACGGATTACCGGAAGCCCGCTTATCAGGCCCAGCTTGAGAACGGGTCGACAGTATCCGATTTGCGCTACATATCCCATGCCATTGTTAAGGGGAAACCCGCTCTGGAGGGCCTTCCCGCGACGTATGTGGAGAATGAGCAGGAAGCGGAGACGCTGGAAATCGTGCTGGAGGATAACGTATCCGGACTGCGGGTCCTTTTAAGCTATACCGTGTTTGAGCAGTTCAATGTCATTACGAGATCGGTGCGGTTCGCGAACAAGGGCTCCGAGTCCCTGAAGCTGCTGCGGGCGCTCAGTCTTTGCGTGGATTTCCATGACGCCGACTTCGACTTCCTCCATTTGTATGGTGCCCATGTAAAAGAGAGACATATCGAAAGACGGCCGCTCAGACATGGCATCCAGTCCATTGAGAGTTCCCGTGGCGCCAGCAGCCACCAGCATAACCCGTTCATAGCCCTGCTCAGACCTGGCGCGAATGAAACCTCCGGCGAGGTGTTCGCTTTTAACTTTGTGTACAGCGGCAACTTCCTCGCCCAGGCCGAGGTCGATCAGTTTAATAATACAAGAGTGACGGTGGGGATTAATCCTTTTGATTTTAGCTGGAAGCTGGAACCCGGCGAAGAATTCCAGGCGCCCGAGGCGGTTATGGTCTACTCTCCTGACGGACTGGGGGAAATGTCGAGAACCTTCCACGAGTTATACCGCACCCGGCTGACCCGAGGACTTCACCGCGACAAAGAGCGGCCTGTTCTGGTGAACAACTGGGAAGCAACGTACTTCGATTTCAATGCGGACAAAATACTGGATATCGCGAGCGCAGGGAAGGAGCTTGGAATCGAGCTGTTTGTGCTTGACGATGGCTGGTTTGAAAAAAGAAATGACGACAAGTCCTCGCTCGGCGACTGGTTCGTTGACCGGGAGAAGCTGCCGGAAGGGCTGGACAACCTGGCGGAGCGTGTGCAAGCGCTTGGACTCCAGTTCGGGCTCTGGTTCGAGCCTGAAATGATCTCGGTGGACAGCGATTTGTACCGGAAACATCCGGATTGGTGCCTCCATGTGCCGGATCGCCCCCGTTCCGAGAGCCGCAATCAGCTGATTCTTGATTTTTCGCGGGAAGAGGTTTGTGAAGAAATTATCAGACAGGTCAGCGCGATCCTTGGCACGGTTCCGATTTCCTACGTGAAATGGGATATGAACCGCCATATGACGGAGATTGGCTCGGCGTCCCTGCCAGCGGACAGACAGAGGGAGACGGCGCATCGCTACATGCTTGGGCTGTACAAGGTCATGGACGCCATCACTTCGGCCTTTCCCGAAGTTCTGTTTGAGAGCTGCTCCGGCGGGGGAGGAAGGTTCGATCCGGGTATTCTCTACTATATGCCGCAGACGTGGACAAGCGATAATACCGACGCGATTTCCCGGCTCAAAATCCAGTATGGCACAAGTCTTGTGTACCCGATCATTTCGATGGGCTCCCATGTATCTGCGGTTCCGAACCACCAGGTTCACCGGATTACTTCCATGGAGATGCGGGGCGATGTGGCGATGTCCGGCAACCTGGGCTATGAGCTGGATCTGACCAAGCTGACGGATGAAGAGAAAGAGACGGTCAAGCAGCAGGTCGCCAGATACAAGGAGATCCGGAGCCTGATTCAATTCGGCGATTTCTATCGCCTGCTCAGCCCGTTTGAAGGCAATGATACCGCCTGGCTGTTCACAGGTCGCGACAAGAAGGAAGCCATTGCGTTCTATTTCAATGTTCTGGCCGAGCCTGCGGCTCCGCTCAAGTTCCTGAAGCTGAATGGAATCGATGTAACCAGGAAATACCGGCTGGCCGGAACGGATGAGGTATATGGCGGCGATGAGCTGGCTTACGTCGGCCTGAGTATTCCTGCGGAGGCGGAGCGGGATTTCCACAGCCATGTCTGGTATTTTACTGAAGTTTAATTCATAAAGCGAAGTAAAATAAGCAGCCTTTCCCATGCGGAAAGGCTTTTTTACTGTCTTTAGAACTATTTTTCAGATAATGTAAACCAGCTATTGAATGTATGCGTTATCTTTGATATACTTGGTTTAGTAAAAATAACCGGAAGTTAACTAGTTATATTTAAGAAAGCGTTTTACCTGTTGCGAGCAATAGTATACTGGAGGAGGAGAATTAATGAGAACGCTTAACCGGAATTATTGGATTTTTGGGGTATTCTTCATGCTGTACTTCTTTATTTGGGCCGCTTGCACGATGTTCCTATCTCTATGGCTGACTCAGGAGGGCGGGCTTAATTCCACCAAGACAGGGGTTATTTTTTCGGCCATATCGATTGCGGCCATTTGCTTTCAGCCGTTCTTCGGAATCATGTCGGATAAGCTTGGCTTGAAGAAGAGCCTGCTGTGGGTGTTTATCGGACTGCTCATATTCATCGGACCGTTCTTCGTTTACTTGTTTCCGGCTTTGCTCAAGACGAATATTATTGTGGCCGCTGTAATTGGCGGCGCTTACCTGGGAGCAATTTTCAATGGCGGCGTTGGCGCGATTGAAGCGTACATTGAGAGAGTCAGTCATCTGAACGGGTTTGAATACGGACGGGTCAGAGTATTCGGTAACATTGGCGCTGCGGCAAGCACCTTTGTTACAGGAAATTTGTTCAATACGAACCCCGATTTGATCTTCTGGATCGGCACAGGGATGGCCCTGTTGCTGGCGGTCGTGTTCTCTTTTGCCAAGATGGGAAATCCTGAACCTGACGCGGTGAATGCGGATAAAGCGGCGGCGCCCCCCAAAGGCTCTACCCTCGACTTGTTCAAGAATAAGAAGTTCTGGATGTTCGTGCTGTATGTCCTTGGCGTCGGCTGCATCTACGATGTGTACGATCAACAGTTTGCCGTATATTTCACTCATTTCTTCTCCTCGCCGGAGAAGGGAACTCAGGTCTTTGGGAACCTCGTCACGCTGCAAATCTTTTTGGAAGCGATTGTAATGATTCTGGCTCCGTTTATTATCAATAAAATCGGGGCGAAAAATGCCCTGCTGTATGCGGGCTTCATCATGTCCATCCGGATTCTGGGATCAAGCGTGGCGGACGGAGCGGTTGCGATCAGCCTGCTGAAATTAATGCATGCCCTGGAGGTTCCGATTCTGCTGGTAGCGGTCTTCAAATACATCTCGGCCAACTTCGACGCGAGATTGTCGGCAACGATTTATCTGATCGGCTTTCAGTTCTCCAAGCAGGTAGGAGCCATCTTCCTGTCGACCATCGCGGGGAACATGTATGATACGGTTGGATTTAAAAGCGCATACTTGCTATTAGGTTCCATTGCTCTGGTATTCACCGCCATCTCTATCTTCACATTATCCGGCAAAAAGATGGTTATTGTGAAAAATGTAAGCGCTCAAGAAGTGAGCTGAGCCACATAGGGTAGAGAAGTGAAGGAACCGGCATCGTACAAGGAAGCGGATCGGGACTCAACCCTGCCGGTACGGCCACAAGAGCGGAGACCGCCCAAATCCTCTACCGGGTATACAATAAATTGAAGTAAATGCTCGGAACAACCCATCCGTAAGGCAACAGAAGAGTTACGATCGGAGGCCGCTTCCCTTCTTGGGGAGCGGTTGTTCCGTAAGGGACATTTTTCATGATAAGATTGACGGCAAAGGGAGCAAGCTGGATGGAGCGATTTCCCAGGAATATGAACAAAGGAGTTTAACGAAATGGAAGTCATAGTAGATCGGCGAAACGATTCAAAAGTGGCTGTAATCTCAAGCGACAATCTCATTATTGACAGCGTTAATGACGCGCTGGATTTAATGGTGACTGCCCGTTATCATGGGTGTGACAAAATGCTCCTGAGAAAAGAGAGCATCACCGAGGATTTCTTCGAGCTGAGAACAGGGCTTGCGGGGGAGATTTTGCAGAAGTATATCAACTATAATATGATCTTTGCGATTGTGGGCGATTTTGGCGGCTATCACAGCAAGAGCCTGAACGACTTCATCTACGAGTGCAACCAGGGAACAAAAGTGCAGTTCAAGCGAACGGAGGCCGAGGCGCTGGATGCGCTGCATGAGATTGTAGTGTGAATACGGCAGAGAATGTCCGATATATAAGACGTACGGTCCATTGTAACCGGGCGTCTTTTTTCATGCGGCTTCTTGGCGGTGTCCTGATCGTTGAGCATACGCCTGTCTTGCGGTAATGTATTCTTATATAGAGGAGGGAGTTCGAATTGCAATCCGTCACTCCGCAAAGTTACTGGAATCAAGTGTTTGGCCGGATACAAGACATCGGGCTTGAGAATGATTCATCCTGGTTTCAGAGATATCAACCTGACCTTGAAGCATTGCAGGGCAAGCAGGTTCTCGAAATCGGCTGCGGCAACGGAAGCGATACGCGGGTACTTGCGGAGCATGGCTATCAGGTGACCGCCACTGACTTCTCGGAGGCCGCCCTTTCCATAGTCAGGAAAAAGGTGCCGGAAGCGGCTCTTGTCCCGCATGATACGCGGCAGCCGTTTCCTTTTGCGGACAAGTCCTTTGCTGCGGTTATCGCCAGCCTGTCCCTGCACTATTTTGACAAGGATTCGATGACCCGGATTATTGCAGAAATCGGACGTATGCTGAGGCTTGGCGGGCTGCTGCTCATTCGTCTGAACTCGGTCAACAATGCCGAAGCGGCGGAGCAGCAGCCGATTGAACGTTATTACTACACCCTGGACTCTTGCAGAGAATTGTTTACGGGGTGGAAGGAGAGAAGCCTGAAGGAAACGGCCGAAGCTTATTATGGCAAACCGAAAGTCATAATTGAGGGAATATTCGAGCATATCCAAAAAGTAAAAAGCAACAGAGGTGCGGTATGAACCATCATCAACAGGAACGCGCCGGGCTGGAGCGGCTGGAGTCGCAGGAGCGGCTAAGCGGGATACCGCCGGAGGAACTGCTTGACCTGGCGGGGCTTGAGAACGGTGACGATGTGCTCGATATCGGAGCGGGAGGAGGCTACTTCGCATTCGCCGCTGCGGATCGGACGGAGGGGCGCGTGTATGCGGTGGACGCCTCGCCCTATATGCTTGATGTGCTGCGCGGCCGCGCCCGGGATTCGGCAAAGACCAACATCGTGGTGGCCGAAGGCGCCGCGGAACATCTTCCGCTGGAGGATGGCGCGGTCGATATGGCTATTGCGTCGCTCCTGCTGCATATTCTGAGCGCTCCCCGGCTAGCGATTCAGGAAATGCTCCGGGTGCTGAAGCCCGGCGGCCGAGGTCTGATCGTGGAATGGCTGCACCCCCGCGCCGATGGAAAGCCCGGCCACCGTATTTCTCTGGAGTCGATGCGGCTTTATCTGGAGGCTGGCGGCGCATATATCATCAGCGTGAATATCTGGGCGGATACCTATTACTCGATTGTTTTCCAGGCTCCTTTGCCGGCATTGTAAAGAAGGATACCTTATTTCATGAGCTTTGTCTTTTGTAGAAGGATGTATAATAGTTCCAGACAACCTATTGTCCAGTAAGCGGCAAGTCAGGCCTCGGGGTCAAATCATATGTGCATGCATAGCAGAAAAT
Organism: Paenibacillus forsythiae T98; assembly: GCF_000520735.1. Lineage (GTDB taxonomy): Bacteria > Bacillota > Bacilli > Paenibacillales > Paenibacillaceae > Paenibacillus_AQ > Paenibacillus_AQ forsythiae. The sequence continues at coordinate 2,722 of NZ_ASSC01000840.1, read as the reverse complement.
GGAGTTGATGAAGATGTCTTTTGAACATTTAACAGGTAAGAAAGCGAAATTTGACATTGTAAATAGAAATGGCGCTGTGCTTGTGCCTGCGGGTTCCGTCCTTAATGAAGATACGCTCCGTTTGCTTCAGCAGCATGAGATCAACCCCGTGGATGTTCTCGTACAAGCTGCGGAGGTTCCAACGCCGGGTGCTGCTCCCTCGAGGCTGATACAAGAGGCCGCCAATTATTCCAAGACTTTGTTCGACCGGCTTCATTACGACCGCAAGGTGCCCCTGATTGAAATCAAGAACGGGCTGATCCCCGTTGTGCGCCACATCTCCAGGCATCCCGATCTGTTGGAGCTGCTGGAGTCCGTCAAAGCTAAGGATGAATACACTCATCAGCATAATATCGGCGTTGGCGTACTATCCACCCTGATCGGGCAATGGCTGAATCTGGAGGAGTCGGAGCTTGCGCTGCTGTCGCTGGCGGCCACCATGCATGACATCGGCAAGGTCCGGATTCCGCAGGAGCTTCTGATAAAGCCGGGAAAGCTGACGAAAGAGGAGCTGGTTGAAATGAGGCGGCACACCATATACGGCTATGAAATCCTCAAGGGAACCGTGGGCCTAAGCCCGCGTGTCATGCTTGTCGCCTTGCAGCATCATGAACGGCTGGATGGAAGCGGCTATCCCCTGCATTTGAAAAAAGGGGAGATCGACTACTGGAGCCAGATTGTCGCGGTTGCGGATGTGTTCCACGCGATTTCGTCCAAGCGGCCGCATCAGGACCCTATGCCTTTTTACCAAGTCGTTACCTTGATGCGTCAAGGCTCGTTCGGAGAGCTGAACCCGGAAATTGTCTCGCTCCTTCTGGATAAAATGATTCATGCGCTGCTGGGCAAAAAAGTGGTGCTGACCGACGGGCGATTGGCGGAGGTAGTTCACATTAATGCGCTTGATGACCTGCATCCGCTAGTCAAGATCGAGGATTCCCTGCTGGATTTAAGCCGGAACCGAAATATTCACATCAGTCACATCCTGAGCTAGAAATCGAAGCTGCTTGGTAAAAAGAGAAACGGTTGCCTTCCGGGAAGAAGCGCAGCCGTTCTTTTTTGCGCCGGATGGTTGTCCTGCGGCTGCGCGCAAGGGGAGCATGCCGGAAGCAGCCGTTTGGGATGGGCCCGCCGATGGCTTTCCTTCCTCCAGCATGGTATAGTGGACACGAAAAAAGCACAAGAGAATGGAGAACCTTCATGAATGAGCATAAGCGTCCCTTCAAGGGAAACGCAGCATATAGCGGACATCCGAGGGGCAAGCGTTCCGGGAGTGAACGGCGCCCGGAGCGGGCATCGGCAGCAGCGGGCCGGAGTCATGCCGAAGAACTGCGCACCGGAGACCGCATCGTTGTAACGGTCAAGCGGCTTGGCATTAACGGCGAAGGCATCGGATATTACCGGCGCAAGGCTGTCTTTATCGACGGGGCGCTGCCGGAGGAAGTCGTGAAGGCCGAGGTAACGCAGCTTCAGCCGAAGTTCATCAAGGCAAGGCTGCTTGAGGTGGAGAAAAGATCGCCGGATCGTATCGAGCCGCCCTGTCCGGTGTTCGGAGTCTGCGGCGGCTGCCAGATTCAGCATATCTCCTACGAAGGCCAGCTGCGGGCCAAGACGGAGCTTGTGCGGGAGGCATTTTCCCGTTATGCCGGTCTGGAAGAGGTGAAGATCAAGCCGATGCTCGGCATGGAGCATCCGTGGAATTACCGCAACAAGGCCCAGCTCCAGTTGAAAAGGAAGGGAAGCGAGGTCGTCGCCGGTCTGTACGAGGCGGGCAGCCACGACATTGTCGACATCAGCGGGTGTCCGATTCAGCATCCGAAGGTCAACGAAGCCGTGGACAAAGTAAAATCGGTGCTGGAAGAACTCCAGATTCCGCTGCATAAGGAAAGCGGCGCCAAAGAGGGCGTTCGGACGATCGTGGTCCGGTACGGCTTTCAGTCCGGCCATTTGCAGGTAACGCTTGTTGCCGCGAGCGCCAGGCTGCCCCGCCAGGACGACCTCGTAAGGCTTCTCCGATTGACACTGCCGGAGGCAACCGGAATCGCCCTGAATGTCAATCCGAAGAAGACTCCGCTCATCTTCGGAGACCGGACCATTCCCCTGTGGGGCGAGGACACGATGGAAGAGTCGCTGGGCGATTTGCAGTTCTCGCTCTCGCCGCGCGCGTTCTTCCAGCTTAATCCGCAAGCGACGGTCAAGCTGTACGAATCGGTGCGCGCGGCGGCCGGCCTGACCGGCAGGGAGACCGTGGTGGACGCTTACTGCGGCACCGGCACGATTGGCCTGTGGCTTGCGCCTTACGCCAAGGAAGTGCGCGGCATCGAGGCGATCCCGGAAGCGGTGGAGGACGCGAAGCGGAACGCCGCACGCAACGGCCGCAGCAACGTCAGCTTCCATACCGGAGTCGCCGAGGAGCTGCTGCCGCGCTGGGCCAAAGCCGGCCTGACCCCCGACGTCATCGTTGCCGACCCGCCCCGGACGGGACTTGACCCCCGGTTCCTGGAAACGGTGCTGCGCACCAAGCCGAACCGGTTCGTCTATGTCTCCTGCAACCCTGCGACCCTGGCGAAGGACTGCAAGGTGCTGCTGGACGGCGGCTATGCCATCCAGTGGGTCCAGCCGGTCGATATGTTCCCGCAGACGAGTCATGTGGAGTGCGTATTATGGATGGGATGGGGGGGGGGGG
>NZ_ASSC01000839.1 GCF_000520735.1 Paenibacillus forsythiae T98 | reverse complement strand
GCCAGCGGAAGACCAATCTTCCAGCTGCTGCCTTGCCGCCAGCCGCTTCTGCCGAGCCACCGCAGCGTCTCCTCCATCCGCCAGTCCGCCCCCGACGCGAGCAGCAGGGGAATGTCGCCGCGGGCGAATTCCGCCTCGGCTCCCTCATACGCTCCACTGCCCATATCGAGAACAACGTACCGGAAGCGGGAGGTTAATCCCTCCAGAACGCCATCCTCCGGACGTTTCCAGCAATGGATGCCGCCAAGCTCCAGGGGACCTTCCGCTTCCCCGGATGGGACACGCCGCCCGGAGGCTTCGGCTAATGACCTGATCCGCCCATAGACAGGCGATGCCGGATCATAATCGACCCAGGCCACGGAGCCGAAGCGGGCCAGCAAGCGCGCAGCCGCCAGCGACGTGTGTGTGACGCCGATACCGGAGGCCGTTCCCATGAGCGAAACGATACGCGCTTGGCTTGGAGCTGGCGGCGCTGGCTTAACCGGCGCTTGCGGCCTTGATCCGGCGGGTGAAGAGCCGGCCTTGGCGCCCTCCAGCGCCCGCAGCACCTCCTCCGCGCTGCCGTAGCGGTCCTCCGGCCTTGGCCGAAGCAACCGCCGCAGCACGGGAACCAGCGTACCCGGAAGGCGTCCCTCCAGCCTGCCCTCCATTCCGGCGGCCCATTCGCTGTACTTGCCCCCGGTGGCCAGGTACAGCAGCAGCGCCCCCAATCCGTACAGGTCGGAGCGGTGATCGCTCTGGCCGCCTCCGTACTGCTCCGGAGCAGCGAATCCGACCGTGCCCAGCTTGACTGTATCCTCGCCCGCGCCGCCCCGGTGCCTGCGCGCGATCCCGAAATCGATCAGCACCAGCCCTTTGTCCGGAGCCAGCATAATGTTCGAGGGCTTCAGGTCGCGGTAGACGATAGGCGGGCGGTGCTCATGAAGATACTGCAGCACCTCCAGCAGCTGCTTCGCGAACAAGAGTATAGTGTCACCCGGAATTTTTCCGCCAACGGAATCCATATAACGGTTGAGAGTAACGCCTTCGATATAGTCCATGACGAGATAGGCGTAGCCGTCTTCATCCGGCGGAAAAAAGTCAACAACTCTTGGAAGCCTGCCGTGGTCCAGCGAGATCAGCAGCTCCGCTTCGGCCTGTACATTTCCATAATCCTGATTATCCGCCACACACTCTTTAATGGCCCAGCGCTTGCCGGGCAGACGCAAATCCTCGCCTAAATGCACATGGCTGCTTCCTCCCGAACCGATGATGCCTCTGACGGCGTATCGGCCGCCCAGGATGTCCCCGGGTCCCAGCTTTGATTTATAGCGCATTTCAGTTCCCTCCGCCTCAAAATATAAACAAAAAAAGCCCCCCGCTTCGGCAAGCCGCGACATTCGCGTCTTCCTTCGGCGGGATGCTTTCCCGTAAAGTTCATAAGTAAGATATAGCATTAATATTTAATCATATAAAGGGTAATCTCGTCCCGGTTATGGAACAGCTGCTTGGCCCGCTGGACTTGCATTCGCTCGGCTTCAAACATGGCCGTAATCTCCCGAATCAGCGCCAGCGGCTTCTTGTACATCAGCTTCACGGTGACGACCGCGGTGCCGCCGGGTGCCAGGCTGTACAGCAGTCCCGTCACCAGCTTGGCCATCAGCTTCGGACTCCAGCTCATGTCACAGACGAGCAGATCAAATTCATTCTCCTTGAATTTGACCTCCCCGGCATTTTTGCGCAGCACCTTAAGAGCGGGATGATCCTTCAGCGATTCATGCATGCGCGCCGGATCGACCGCCGTCACCACAAGGCCCCGCTCCAGCAGAAAGGACGTCCAGCCGCCGGGCGCCGCCCCGATGTCGAGCGCGCGCCGGAAGCTGCCGAACGGAATGCCAAGCTCCTTCTCCGCTTCCATCAGCTTGAATTTGGCCCGCGAAATTTGACCGTCCTCGCGCCGGAAACGAATCGCTCCGCCGTTCCAGTCGGACAAGTTGTCTTCGGGACGGGACACTCCGGCGTACAGCGCACCCGCAGCCGCATACACCGAAACGATCCAGGCCGGACTCTGCACGGTAAATTCGGCTGCCGCGCCTTCAAGCCGCGCTTGCAGCCATTCCCGCAGCTCCCCCGGGCTGTCATGCCAGAACGAATCGTCGGTCTTGCGCACCTGAATGGCGATCCGTTCTCCCTGAAGCTCGCTTCGGCGGCCTAAATAGACCGCCAGCCGCTCCAGCGCTTCGCTTCCGCCTTCATCCTGGAGCTGAACCGGCTGGATATGGCGCAGGAAGATCGGCGGGTTCTCCGCAAGACGCCGCGCCACATCCTCCGGCTCCGCCTGAAGCGTAGCCAGGAAGATTTCTCCCGGGAGGAGCAGCGTGCTCTTGACGGAGCCAAACAGGCGGCGCAGTTCCTCCTGGGCATAGGGGGCAAAGCCGTGATTGGCGGTGCAAATGTATCGCGAAACCGTCCCGCTTGCTTCCGGAGACGGGCGTTGTTCAATGATTGGGTTAAACTCGTTCAAATGGATGATCCTCCACGTTTTATTTTTATCCAGGGGCGTTCTTCCTCCCATTCGATCTCCACGGGAAGCTCATAGGCGGCGAGCATCATCTCTCCGGTCAGCACTTCTTTCTTCGGCCCCGCCCCGGCTAGCCTGCCTTCACGGATCAGCGCCACATGGGTGAACAGCGGCACAATCTCCTCGACATGGTGCGTGACGTACACGACAGTTACATCCCGCCGATTCAGCTTGTCCACCTCGGCCAGCATTTTCTCCCGCTCGTAGAGATCCAGGCCCGCGCACGGCTCATCCATAATGAGCAGCTTCGGGTCCGCCATCAGGCAGCGCGCCAGCATCGCCTTCTTGCGTTCCCCCTGCGACAGTGTGCCCAGCGGGTGGTCCGCCAGGCGGCCCATATTCATGTCTTCCAGCAGCGCAATCGCTCTGGCCTTGATCTCCTCTGGAATCTGCTGGTAAAAGCGCAGGTAGGCGTATGCTCCCGTGGCCACAACCTCCCATACGGAATCGCGAAGCGTCAGCTTCTCCATCAGCGAAGGCCCAATGTAGCCGATTTCCTTGCGTACTTCGCGCAAATCCACCTGGCCGTAGGTGTGCCCGAGCACCTTGACCGCGCCGCTGCTTGGGAACATGTAGCCGGTCATCATCTCAAGCAGGGTCGTCTTGCCCGAACCGTTGCGTCCGAGAATCACCCAATTCTCGCCCTCTTTAATATCCAGCGATACATCGTCAAGGATCAGGCTCTGCTCCCTGCGGAGGGTAATATGCTCCAAAGAAATCATCATCTATTCACACTCCTTATGTATTCCAGCACACGCTCCACCGAAGCCAGCGCATAATGGATGCGGGGCGGACGGTCACGCTCTGCGTTAAATACAAGCAGCGCCGGTACGCTGGCGATACGGTACTGCCTGACAATGCCCGGGAGAAGATTGATGTTGCCCGTTATCAGTTCATAATCCCGGGGAAGCAGGTGTCCGGCGACATCCAGCATTCGGCGGGCGGCCTTGCATGTGCCACAGAAGGGCGTCTCCAGGAAGACGGCAAGGTGCGCCCCGCTTCGGCCGATCGCTTCCAGCAGTTCGCGTTCATTCAGTTCCTTCATGGTGCAGACACTTCCGAAGCGATTTCACGAAGCTTCTTAGCCGGCATCGGCCCGTTATGGAGCGCCGTTTCCTCCGGCAAGGCCGGGTACAGAAGCTCGAACATTTCTTTTCTGCCTTGTGAACTTGAGGTGTGCAGATAAATCTCCCTGGGGAACAGCCCTTCCAGAACGATGGCTTTGGCTACAAATCCACCGTTGTCGTCCGCCGGGCCCATGTCATAGTCGAGCGAAAGTACGCCGACCTCACACTCGCGCAGCAGCAGCAGACACTCCTCCGTCGTTCTCGCAAGCGCAAATTCTTGGGGAGCCCGCCTGTAATCGTCCATATAGACATTAATCATCCGTTCATCGCCCCTTTTTACGCCTCGAACCACGACAGCACCGCCGCGATTTCATCCTTATGCGTGCCGTCGGCGCCCTTTTCGGTTTCCAGAATCGCCGGTTTGCCGAGGAAAGGCTCCGATGCCAGCAGCTCCTTTAAACCCTTTTCGCCAACTAGCCCCCTGCCAATCCCGGCGTGCCTGTCCCGCTTGGAGGCAAAAGAATGCCGGGAATCGTTGAGATGGACGGCAGCCAAATGAGGCCAGTAATCCAGCCTAAAGCCGACTTCCAGCAAATCGCCGCTGCGCTCCGGATTCCATACCCCTGCCGCAAAAGCATGGCATGTATCGAAGCAGAACCCGATTTTTTCCGGATACCGGCTCAGCTCGCGGATCTTGACCAGTTCCTCCAGCGTCGTTCCCTCGAAGCCGCCGTTTCCCGCCTGGTTCTCGATAAGCAGCTTGGCCGTCCCCGTCCAGGACAGAAGCGTTTCATTTATACATTGTATAATATTTTGATAGCCTTGTAACGGCGGCAGCTTCTGAAAATGCCCGAAATGCACAACGACACCCAGCGACCCGCAGCCTTCCGCGATTTCCAGATCATTGAGCAGCGACCGTACCATCACCGCCCTGCCCGGCTCATCCGTGTCTCCGGCGGCAAGATTGGTTGGATAGGGCGTATGGGCGACGGACAGCATCCCCCTCTCCCGGCAAACCGACGCGCACTCTCCCGCATCCCTCAGATCGACGGCTTTAAGCTGAAGGCTCCGGGGATTTTTCGGAAAATATTGAAAGCAGCCCGCGCCGGCCTTCCATGCCGCTCTTGCAGCCTGAGCGTAGCCGCCCCTGATGCTGACATGCGCCCCGATACGGGGCTTAGTGTTCATGCTGGCATTCCGGACAGTAGAACACTTTGCGGCTGGAAATTTCCGTCTTGACGATCGTTCCCCCGCAGCGCTCACAAGTCTCGCCTTCGCGGTCGTATACCTTGCACCGGTCATTATAGCTTCCCGTAAGCGTATCCCCCGCCATAAAAGGCATCTCCATATAGCCTCCGGCTTCCGACGCCTCGCTCAGCACCTTGCGGACCGCAGCGTATAACCGGGTTATCGATTCCGGGGACAGTCCCTGAACGGAAGCTGTCGGCAGCAGAGCCGCTTCGAAGGCGATTTCGTCGGCATAGCAGTTGCCGATCCCGGCAAACACCTGCTGGTTCACCAGCAGACTCTTGATCGCGCCGCGCCGGCCCTTCAGCAGCTCGGCGAACCGCTCCCCGTTCATCCGCCGGTCCAGCAGCTCCGGACCCAGCTTCGCGAGAGCCGCCTCGGTCTCCTTGACGGATAACAGATGCAGATAGCCCAGCCTCAGCCCGATAAAGAACAATATCTTGTCTCCAAAGGCAATCTCCACCTGCGTGCTGCGGCCTGGGCGCTCTTCCTCCGTCCCGTAAAACAGCAGTCCTCCCAGCATCAGATGCAGGAGCAGCCGGCGGCCGTCATTCAAATGGAACACCAGATGCTTCCCTCTGCGTTCCACAAATACGATGCGCGCGCCGACAAGTCGCCCGGCGAGGACCTCCGGCTCCACATTGATTGATTTCTCCCTGTTAACCGTCACTCCGGTGATCGGCAAATTGACGACATGCTCCGAGAGCAGCCTGCGGTAGTTCTCCATTTCCGGAAATTCCGGCATGATTCATCGTCCTCTCCTATTGTGAAATGCAGCTCTGCCCTTATAAACCAAGCAGCTCGCGCAGATCAGCCAGATTACTGCAAATAAAATCCGGAGATACTCCGGTCAACTCCTTGTAATGCTCCAGATTGTCCCCGGTTGTCACGCCGGTCAGCATAAGAACCGTCCGGCAGCCCGCATTCGCTCCCGCGGCGATGTCCGTTCTCATATTATCGCCCACAACGATGGCGTCTTTGGCATCAATCCCAAGCCGCGAGGTGGCGTAGTTCATCAAATGGCGGTGCGGCTTGCCGATAATCACCGGCTTTACGCCGCTGGCGGCTTCGATCGCCGCTCCCAGCGTACCCGCTCCGGGCATCATGCCGTCGTCCGATGGGAGCATCAGATCCGGATTCGTCAGCACGAAGGCCGCTCCCCCGGAAATCCAGCGCGCCGCCCGGGTCAGAGAATCGTATGTAAACGAACGGTCAATGCCTTGGACGACGTACTGCGGCGATTCGGTGACGATATGAAGACCGGCTTCCTCGCAAGCGCAGCGAAGTCCCTCTTCTCCAAGTATCGCCACCGCCGCACCGGGAGATTCTTCGGCAATATATTTTGCCGCCGCCAGCGAGGAAGTGCAGATTTCCCGCTCCTTCGCTTCAATCCCCATCGCGCCGAGATGAGCGGCCACACTTGCAGGCGTGCGCGACGAGTTGTTGGTCACGAACAGAAACGGAATCCCTTTCGCTCTCAGTCCGGCAATCAGCTCATCGGCTCCCGGAATCATAATGCCGCCATGATACAGCGTCCCGTCCAGATCCAGAAGCAGGCCTTGTATATGATCGATCATTTCCCCTCATGTCCTCCCCGCTTTATCCTAGATAATATATCAAATTTGAGATATTTTCCCCCATGCTTTGCGCGCCTGGATGCTTCTAAAAGTCGAACGGCATCGAACCCCCGGCGGCAGCGGCATTTTATGACGGTCTCCTGTCATTTCCTGCGCTTTCCCGGAAAATAATTTGATTTCCCCGTCAATTTCCCGTCTTTCGTTCCACCGGATACAGGCGAAACTCCTCGGCGAGCAGCGTACCGGGGAATACAGAGCGCGCCTCTTCCAGCAGCGGAAGAAGCTCATCCATTGAGCCGTATCTGGAACTGAAATGCGTCAGCACCAGTTGGCGGGCGTTTGCTTCCTTCGCAATTTCGGCGGCCTGAACCGTCGTGCTGTGATGGTAGTCCCAGGCCATCTTGGCCAGCTCATGGCCAAAGGTCGCCTCATGAATCAGCAGATCGGCCTCCCTTGCAAGCGCAGTGGAATTTCCGCAGGGTCTGGTGTCCCCAAGCACAGTGACGATCCGGCCGCGTTTGGGTTCGCTGAGGACATCTGCGGCGGCAATCGTTATTCCTTCCTCCGTGGTCACATCCAGGCCGCTCTTCAGCACGCCATACAAAGGACCGGGTTTAAGACCGTAAGCTTTAAGCCGCTGTGCATCCAGGCTGCCCGGCCGGTCCTTTTCCGTGACGCGGTAGCCGTAGCTGTCTATCCGGTGGTCCAGAAGATCCGATTCCACTTTAAAGCTCTCGTCTTCAAAGATAAGCCCGCCGGTATGCTCGACCACTTCGAGCTTGTACGGAACCCGGGACTGGCTGACGGACAGCGAAATATCGAGATACGCCCTGAGCCCCGGCGGACCGTACACGGTTAGAGGGGCGGTTCCTCCCTGATACCCCCTGCTGCTCAGCAGCCCGGGAAGTCCAAAGAGATGATCGCCGTGAAGGTGGGTAATGAACAGCTTCTCCAGCTTGCCAAGCCGCAGCGGGGAACGAAGGATCTGATGCTGTGTTCCCTCTCCGCAGTCGAACATCCAGAAGCTTCGGCGCTCCTCAAGCAGCCGCAGGGCGACCGAGGTTACATTCCGCTGCAGCGTGGGAATACCGGCGTTCGTGCCCAAAAAATAAATCTCCATCTCACTCCTCCTTTCCTCTTTCTGATCTTGCTCTTCCAGGCGGGCCTTGACGATCTTCCAGCAAAAAGCCTCCCGTAACCGGGAGGCTGGCATAACGGGACGTTCCCTTAACTGCTATTCTGTCCAAAAGCTCATGCTTTCTCAACATTAAAGTACTGCGCTTCAGGATGGGCGAAGACCATAGCAGATACGGATGCCTCCGGCTCCATCATAAATCCTTCCGTCAATTGGACTCCAATATCCTCAGGCGACATCAGCTTGAACAGCGGCCCTTGATCCTCCAGATCCGGGCAGGCCGGGTAGCCGAAGGAGACGCGGATGCCCTGATAGCGGGCGCCATGTCTCTGCTTCATGGTCATATCCGCCGGATCGGGGAAGCCCCAGGTATCCCGCATCATATGATGGACACGTTCAGCCAACCCTTCCGCGATCTCAAGAGCCAGCGCCTGCAGCGCATGGGAGCGGAGATAGTCGCCCTTGTTCTTCAATTCCTCTGACTGCTCCCGGATTCCTTGTCCCGCCGTCACCACGAGGAATCCGACATAGTCCATGATTCCGCTGTCCACCGGCTTGAGAAAATCGGACAGGCAAAGGTAAGGCTCAACCTGCTGACGTGGAAAAGTAAAGGTATGCAGCACCTTCCCTGTATCCTGCGGATCATAGATCAGGATATCGTTGCCTCTGGATTGGGCCGGGAAGAAGCGGTACATCGCATGCGGCCGGATGGTTCCATTCACTGTCGCTTCAAGCAGCAGCCCGTCCACCGTTTCCTTAAGCTCCACTGCCCGGGGCTCGCCCGCGGCCAGTTGCGCCTCAACCGATCCTCTAAGCCCCAAATGATGCCCAAGCAGCATTTGCATGTTCACGTAAGGGACGATATGGCCGAGCGGGTAATTGCGCAGAACATGCCGCTCCAGGTCCGGCGGAATATAGACTGGCGCATCCTGCGAAATATTCGAGCGTACCGCTCTTGTAAGCTTCGGAAGCTCCGGTTTCGCAGGTGCGGCTGCAGCCGCCTCGCTCTCCTCCCGCATCTCCTCGGCCAGCTTGGCCCGTTCCTGCGGATTCATCAGCTTGTTCGCAAGATCCAGTCCGTCCATGGCGTCCTTGGCGTACAGCACGAGTCCGTCATATTCCGGACGGATGCGCGTCTTGGTGAACTTGCGGGTCAGCGCGGCGCCTCCGACCATAATCGGCACATCTATACCCGCCGTCCGCAAATCCTGCGCCGTCAGGACCATCTGCTGAGCCGATTTAACGAGCAGCCCGGACAGACCGATCGCATCGGCCTTTTCCCGTCGATACGCTTCGATGATCGTCTCCGGCGGTACCTTGATCCCCAGATTGATGATCTCATAGCCGTTGTTCGACAGGATAATCTCGACCAGGTTTTTGCCAATGTCATGCACATCGCCCTTGACGGTGGCGAGCAGAATCCTGCCCTTCACCGAGGTCTCGTTCTTTTGCATGAACTGTTCCAGATGGGCGACTGATGCCTTCATCACTTCAGCGCTTTGCAGCACCTCCGCAACGATGAGTTCATTGTTGTTGAACAGCCTCCCGACCTCGGACATTCCGTTCATGAGCGGCCCGTTAATAATCTCAAGCGCACCATATTGGGTCAGCGCCTCGTCAAGATCGGGAATCAGCCCGTCCTTGCTGCCCTCCACCACATAGGAAGCCAGGCGTTCCTCCAGCGTCAGATTGGAGATCTTCTCCTTCTTCTCCACCTTCTTGCCACGGAAAGCGGCGACAAAGTCGGCAAGCGTCTCATCATTTGTATTGTAAATCAGCTCTTCGGCCAAACGGCGCTCTTCCTCGGGAATCGAGGCGTACCGCTCCACCTTCTCCGTGTTGACGATCGCGTAATCCAGCCCCGCCTTCGTGCACTCATAGAGGAAGACCGAATTCAGCACCTCCCGGCCCGCCTCCGGCAGTCCGAACGACACGTTGCTGATTCCAAGCACCGTATGAACCCCAGGCAGGGCTTCCTTAATCAGACGGATACCGTCGATCGTTTCCTTGGCCGAGCCGATATACTGTTCGTCACCGGTTCCGACAGGAAACACCAGCGTATCGAATATCAAGTCCTCCGGCGCCAAGCCGTACTTGCCCACCAGAAGATCATAAGAGCGTCTGGCTACGGCCAGCTTGTCCTCCGCCTTGATAGCCTGGCCGCTCTCGTCGATGGTTCCGACGACGACCGCCGCGCCGTACTTGTGAATCAGCGGCGTGACATGCTCAAATTTTTCTTCACCATCTTCAAGATTAATGGAGTTAATGATCGCTTTTCCCTGACTGTACTGCAAAGCCAGATCAATCACCTTCGGATCGGTCGTATCAATCATAAGCGGAACCTTGACCTTTTTCACGACCAACTCCAGAAATTGTTCCATATCCTCCGCTTCATCACGGTCGGGGTCCTGAACGCATACGTCCACGACCTGCGCACCGCTCTTCACCTGGGCGCGCGCAATCTCCGACGCCTCCTCGTACTTGCCTTCGACGATGAGACGCTTGAATTTGCGCGAGCCGAGCACATTCGTCCGTTCGCCGATCATATACGGCCGGTTATCCTGTTCAATGTACACAGGCTCAATTCCGGATAATGCCGGGGAATGGCTTCCGTTCAGGGGACGCGGCGGATATTCCGCCAGCATTTCCGCCATCGCCCGGATATGCGCCGGCGTCGTGCCGCAGCAGCCGCCAGCAATGTTGAGCCAGCCCTTCTCGGCGAAAGCCGCGACCTTGCGGGCCAGCGACTCCGGCGACTCATGGTAATTGCCGTTCTCGTCCGGCAGACCCGCATTCGGATAGCAGCTGACCGCCGCAGAGGCCATCTCCGACAATGAACGGATATGGTCGCGCATGAATTCCGGTCCGGTGGCGCAGTTGAGGCCGACGGATAACGGCTTCAAGTGCTCCAGGGAAATATAGAAAGCCTCGATATTCTGCCCGGCCAGCGTCGTGCCCATTGGCTCGATCGTCCCCGATATCATAATCGGGAGCGTGATCCCGGTCTTTTCAAACGCGTTTCGGATACCGATGCTGCCCGCTTTTACATTCAGGGTATCCTGCGAGGTTTCAAGCAGCAGGGCATCCACGCCGCCTTCGATCAAGGCAACCGCCTGCTCTTCATAGCTCTCCATCAGCTGGCTGAACGTTAATCCGCCCGTAACGGACAGTGTCTTGGTGGTCGGCCCCATTGCCCCCACGACATAACGCGGACGCTCCGGGGAATCGTATTTATCTACAGCTTCCCTGGCGATCGCCGCTGCGACGAGATTGATTTCGCGCGCTCTTTGGGGAATATCGTAATCGGCAAGCACAACCGAGGTTGCCCCGAACGTGTTCGTCTCGATCAAATCAGCGCCGGCTTCCAGGTAAGCCTCATGAATATTTCGAATGACTTCGGGTCTGGTCAGCACGAGCATCTCGTTGCAGCCCTCAAGCTCGTCTCCGCCAAAATCCTCCCCGGTCAAAGGAACCTGCTGTATCATGGTGCCCATGGCACCGTCAAAAATCAGAATGCGCTGTTCCAGCGCTTCTGCAAGTGTAGGTTTAGCCACTTTCCAATCCCTCCAGTAAAACATTAGAGTAAGTTTAGCAGAATAAAGGGAATTCGGAAAGTCTCCCGCCATTGATCATCGCCTAACGGTCAATGACCGGGTCGGCATCGAATGCTGCGTTCGGGCAGTGACATGCAAGGTCACGCTGTAGCTTCCAGCCTCCGTCAGCATTCCTTCAGCAGTATAATTCCCCTTGCCAGCCGGCTTCCCGGCAAGCTCAAGCTTTTTTGACACATCCGCAGTATTTACAATTTCAAACCGTACTACTTCAGCATCCTCAATGGCCTCGCCGCCCCGAGTCACTCTGGCTTCAAAGGTTATTTCTTGCTTAGCCTTCGGTTCTGGCGGACTCCAGGAAAGCTCGACCTTGATCGGCTCCATTGACATGCCGGACATATTCGTGCCGGAATGACCATTTCCCCCGGAAGAGCAGCCTGTCAGTGCCCCGGCGATAATCAGGAATAATAGAACCCTTTTTGCGAATGGTCCAGACATATACAGCCCTCCCGGGGTGGCCTCTGTATCCTACGGTATGTTAATTACATCCTGCGTTAATCTTGCGTTAAGTCTGCCTCTCTTATTATACATGGATTGACGGTCTTTGGTAGACCAAGGCACACCCTTTTACTCATAAAGTGAGAAATTTCTCACATTCCCTGCTCAAGCATCCATATTAAAAGACCGATACCCTTTCCTGCAGGATACCGGCCTTGAAATGGAACGGATATTTTAGAGAGATTGAACCAACGGAAGCAGCTCCGACAAATGCTTGATCTCATAATGAGGCTTGATTTCCGGATCGGATGGTTTGTCGGTACGATTGATCCACACGGTTGTAAGTCCCGCCGCTAATCCGCCGCGAATGTCTGTCGTGAGCTTGTCCCCGACCATAATCCCCTGCTCCGGAGCGATATCCAGCAGCTTCAGCGCATGCTCGAAAATCGCCACATCCGGCTTGCCCTTCCCAAATGTCCCGGAGATGACAATATGATCAAAGAAAGGTATCAGTTCAGGCACGCCATCCAGCTTCTCCCGCTGAAGAGCCGGGCAGCCGTTGGTCAGCAGCAACAGCTTCACCTGCCCGCGAAGCGCAGCCAGAATTTCGAGCGTCTCTTCATACATGTATGGACGGCTGCGGCGTTCCGAGGCAAAGCGCGCAGCGAGTGTCTCCGCCAGGCTCTCATCCTCAATTCCCACGGCCGCAAGTCCTCGGCGCCAGGATTCCTTCCGGTAAATTGGAGCAAGCTGCTCCAGCTTCCGGAACTGCTCCTGCTCTCCGGCTGTAAAATTCGCCCACAACGCTTCAAACGGATTAATTCCAATCATTTGCGTAAAAGGAAAGGTCTCGTAAGACTCATAAAGACTTCTCGCTTCCCGTCTGACTGCGGCTTCCAGTTCTTTCGGGTCCACGCCATCGCCCGCCGCTTTGCAGGCGTATTCAAAAGCTTCCTCAATGCTTCGCTCATCCCAAAGTAAAGTATCGTCCAAATCAAACAGTACGGCGGCAATCGACATTCCATTTCTCCCTCTCTGTAATTAACTTTGCAATTGCTGTTCTATTTGTGCTCCACAGGAACACGATTCAGTTGACCAAAGCTCTCCATCCGCTCTCCCATGACGGCCGTGTCGTAACGGTTAAGCAACCTTGAGAACATCCAGCGTCCGCGCTTGGCTTTGGGTACAATGCTGATGGAGCCGCGGGATATGATAATTTTCTCAATGTCCGCCGCGTCCAGGAACCTTTGGCGATTAAACTTGAAGGTAGACACCCGCGCTCGCTCGACCTTTAAATAAGGACGACGAAAAAAAATCATTGCCGCCAGCGCAAAATAAAGCACAATGCCAATCCAATTCATGACCTGGCTGTTCTGGCTGCCGGAAGAAGTGTCGAACTGGCCAATTGTCCAGTACAGAGCCCCCAGCGCCGCAAGCAGTACAGGGAAAACAATATTGCGTCCCTTGTAGATGTCGGCTTGACCGGCTGAGGATGAAGAATGGATAGAGCCCTTCCCCTCTTTTTTTCTTCTCTTGTTGACCTGCTGCGTGTTGCGTTGAACCATTCTTTCCCAAGAACGGGCCATTTCATTTCCCCCTAGTCTTCCTGAAATATCTATGAAAGACGGCTTCAGCCGCCTTGTTCATTTATTTCCCGTTGTCGTCCACAATTTCAATCGACTCCAATTGAGCCCGGAAATTACGGCGGACATTACCCAGATAAATCTCCCGAAGCTTGGCCCGTTCAGCCAATTCCTCTTCGTTAAGTCCGACGCTCTTATGTTTGCGCGCCAGCTCGTTTATGCGATTAACCAGTTCATCTATATTCAAAACATTCCCTCCTAATTGAAGCATGTCTGTTCATCCCGGTTGTGAACAGTCTAAATTCATTCTAACTTTGCCATGAGAAAAAGAGCTTGTCAAGGCGACTCCCCTGAAAGCTCATCTGTGTGGATTGCCCCCGGATTCTTCCGGTTTGTTTAATTCGGCAAATTGCCATTGCCATACGCTCACTTGTTAGCCTAAAGGCTATCCCTTGTCCTAAGACGATTCATCCCACATCTAAAGAAGTGGGCTTTCTCGCCTACTTGCTGTAAACGGGAATTGACAAGATGTCACCGGCCTGAATATCGGAACTGTTCAAATGGTTATATCGCTTGATAGCATCAATGTATACGACTGTTCTCATATCGGAAGACTTGTTCTTAACCGCAATGCTCCACAGTGTATCGCCCGGCTCCACAACAATCCGCTTCTCCTGCTTGGGCGAAGATACAGAACTGGCAAACACCTGGCTTACCACAGTAAATCCGGAAATAATCAGAAGAAACACAATCACCAGCTTAAAAATATCTTGCAGTGTCAATATGCCACGAGCCTTCCCGATCATCGCTTTTATATTCTTTTCAGACGGATTCATATAGTCAGAAATAGAGCTCCGGCATGCCGAGGGACTCCCCGGTGTCTCATTATAAATGCTGCGGTATGTGCTGTATTTCAACATCTATCATCAACCTCCAAACACTTGTTCTTACTTGCACACATAATATAGCACGAACATGTGTTTTGATCAAGAGGTTTTTCGAACAATTGTTCCCTTTTGTTTTTAGAACTTATGTTTGTGCGAACGGTAGTTCTATGTTATAATTTTCCCAAACATTACTAGATGAGGTGTATTCCAATGTCAAAGATTTCGAGTCGCCAGTTGGCGATCCTGGAATTTATACGTAACGAAGTTCGCAGCAAGGGCTATCCGCCTTCCGTTCGGGAAATTGGAGAAGCGGTCGGTCTGGCATCCAGTTCCACCGTGCACGGGCATCTTGACCGCCTGGAGAAGAAGGGACTTATCCGCCGCGATCCCACGAAACCGCGTGCCATTGAACTGCTCGGTCAGGAAGATTCCGAGAATGTCCAGCAATTCGTGCAGACTGTTGCCCGGGTACCGGTTGTAGGCAAGGTAACGGCCGGCGTCCCTATCACCGCAACAGAGAATATTGAGGATTATTTCCCCCTTCCCACCCATTACGTGGGAGATAACAAGGTCTTCATGCTTTCCGTTATGGGCGACAGCATGATCGAGGCCGGCATCATGAACGGAGATTATGTCATTGTCCGTCAACAGCAGACCGCCGATAACGGCGACATTGTAGTGGCTATGACGGAAGATGATGAAGCTACCGTCAAGACCTTCTATAAGGAGCGCGACCACATCCGCCTCCAGCCTGAGAATCCGACCTATGAGCCGCTGCGGCTTAACCGGGTGACTATTTTGGGTAAAGTGATTGGGTTGTTCAGAGACATCCATTGACAGGTTCCAGCAACAAAGAGGCGGCCCGGTAAGTGGGACCGCCTCTTTGGAGTTTAATAATTAACTGATTTCGAACGGCATATGGGCTTCCTGCATATTTTATTCCGTAAAGGAGTGCTGATCATATGCCTAATTACCGGATCATTGTCGATTTATCCCAGCGCATGCTGTATCTTCTGGACAACAATAAAGTCGTGCGGGGCTTCCCCGTGGGAATTGGCAAAATGCTGACCCAGACTCCCGCCGGCGAGTATACCATCGTTAATAAGCAGGCCAACCCGGGCGGACCGTTCGGCGCATTCTGGATGGGTCTGTCCAAGCCGCATTACGGCATACACGGAACGAACAATCCCGCGTCGATCGGCCACCAGGTTTCCCACGGGTGTATCCGGATGCATAACGCCGACGTTCTCGAACTGGCCCGAACCGTCCCGCTTCATACGAGAGTGACTATACGTGAATGAATAATAAAACCAACCGAAAAATCGGCGGTTTTATTATGCTTAATGTCATCTGTACAATTGGCCGGGCTGATGCTCCGGAACGGATTGATAGATCTGCTGCATGGCATTGATCGCTTCATTGGATGCCATAATTACAGGATACAGGCCCTTCCGCGCCATATACTGCCAGACTTCGAAGGCTTGATGAGAACACATCCGGAATGCATCCTCCAGAAAGGCGCGCAGCTGAGGGGTTGAGCATTCAAAAGCGGACCAAGCATACTCGCGTCCTGCGCGCTTTAAGGTCAGCAAATATGAAGTTGCAATTGCACGGTCATCCAACTGTTGAAGCTGGACTTTGGGCTCCATGGGTGGATACTGGATTGAAGGCATGGAGACTGCGGCGCTCATCTGCAGGCTTGGAACATTAAGAGTATCAGCCGAATACGAACGGTTCGCATATTCCACCTTCATATTATAATCCTGAACATGAACCGCATAATGACGGGCAATCATGTCTCTCAGTTCAGGATCTTTCGCCTGACTCAGAAACAGGGCCATACTTTGAATCGAGTTCGTACAGCTAAGCAGGAGTTCATTCAATTCGTGTGCTTCATGTGAGCCCAGTGGCATATAAATACGTCTCCTTTTTTGGAAATTCACTTATGTCAAAATCAGACTTTTCATCAGTAATGTTACTGGCAAAAGTAAACAAAAAAGATAAAACTTTTGGGGCAGGATTTTATGGGCTAAGCTTTAACAAGTTCAGGCCGTTTCACATGCAGTGGGGGAGGAACAAGCCAGCCCTTTTCCTTGCTCATCTTTAAAATCCGAACACCTAACGCCGCCTTGGTGAGGTGGTATTTGGCGAATAAAGCCCCAATATCTTCCCTGATGCTCTGTCCCATGATCTGACTGCAAGCAACTAATCCAGTCGCATTGTCTGCGGCTATTCTTGCGGCAATCTCCGGATCTGTAAATCTGGCGCCGACAGGAATATCCTCTAGCTTGGCCTGTGATCGGTCTGGCATATTCGGGGCAGTGGCAATTCCGTTATTCTTGAGCAATTCATCGCATTCACTGATTTCGAGCTCTGCCTGATCGATAAGATCCCCCAATATTTTTTTCAAATCCTTGTCTCCTGCGTGTATTAAAAATGCCCGGTAAAAAGACACTGCGCCCTTGGCCACCATCGAACTCTGCCATACACTATAAATCTCCCCATAATGCATGGGTTCATCCTTAGGGTTACCACTTAAAATTCCCATTAGTTAATCCTCCCTTTTCTTTATTTTCATTCCGCTGACTATTATGCTCGCTGATACAAAAATAAATGTAACGCAAATATTGGATACGAAATTAAGAAAAGAGCCATTCTCCTGAGCCGCATTTCCTGGCGACAAAAGCAAAAAAAAACCCGGCGCTTACAGCGCCAAGGGCTTCGTTTCTTAGTACAGCGTGATGTATTGATTTCTTTCCCAGTCATGCACTTGCGTGCGGTAGATATCCCATTCAATTTCCTTGAGTTCATAGAAATGGGCCAGGGCGTGTTCGCCAAGAGCATCGGTGATTACAGGGTTGCGGATCAGCTCGCCCAATGCTTCCTTAAGATCCGCCGGCAGACTCGGGATGCCTTCCTCAATGCGCTCTTCTTCGGACATAATGTAGATGTTGCGGTCAATCGGAGCAGGAAGATCAAGCTGACGCTTGATGCCGTCCAGACCCGCCTTCAGCATGACCGCCAGAGCCAGATACGGATTGGCCGCAGGGTCAGGGTTCCGGACCTCTATGCGCGTGCTCAGCCCTCTGGAAGCCGGGATGCGGATCATCGGGCTGCGGTTGCTCGCCGACCAGGCGACATAACAAGGCGCTTCATAGCCGGGAACCAGACGCTTATACGAGTTCACCGTAGGGTTCGTGATTGCGGCGAGTGCCCGCGCATGCTTCAGCAGACCAGCCATGTAGCTGCGGCCCGTGTCGCTAAGGCCGAGTTCATCCTTTTCATCGTAGAAGGTGTTCTCGCTGCCTTTAAACAGCGATTGGTGGCAATGCATACCCGAGCCGTTCATACCGAACATAGGCTTGGGCATGAAAGTGGCATGCAGCCCATGCTGGCGGGCAACCGTCTTCACAACCAGCTTGAACGTCTGGATCTGGTCGGCCGCCTTGATCGCATCGGCATACTTAAAATCGATTTCATGCTGTCCATAAGCAACCTCATGGTGCGAAGCTTCGATTTCGAAGCCCATTTCTTCAAGCGTCAAGACGATCTCGCGGCGGCAGTTCTCGCCAAGGTCCATCGGAGCCAGGTCGAAATAGCCCCCTTGATCGTTAAGCTCCGTCGTCGGGTTGCCCTTCTCATCGGTCTGGAACAGGAAAAATTCCGGCTCCGGTCCGACGTTCATGGAAGTAAAGCCCATTTCCTTCGCTTCTTTAAGGCAGCGCTTTAAAATGCCACGGGGATCGCCTGCAAACGGAGTTCCGTCCGGCATATAGACATCACAAATAAGACGGGCAACACGGTCTTCGGCCACCCACGGAAAGATTACCCAAGTGTCGAGATCGGGATATAAATACATATCGGATTCTTCGATGCGGACATAGCCTTCGATGGAAGAGCCATCAAACATCATTTTATTGTCCAGCGCCTTCTCCAGTTGGCTGACGGGAATTTCCACGTTCTTGACCGCACCAAGCAGGTCGGTAAACTGGAGGCGAATGAACCGGACATTCTCTTCCTTGGCAATGCGCAAAATATCTTCTTTAGAAAAGCTCACTATACCCTCTCCCTTTCGCGCTTCTGTATGTTATTTATTGAAAAACCGGGATAACTCCCCTTGAATGAGAGATACTTGCCCCGGTCTTTTCCCGGAAACCAACTCCTGCTTGAGCAGCCTGTGGAGCTGGGAATCGGACAGCTCGCGCCGCCGGACTTCCGTATCGGGGGTAATGACGGTAGCTTCTTCGGATTCCTTCGATACCGGGTTCATAACCTGCTTGATGCCGGCAATATTGACCCCTTTTTCAATCAAAGCTTTGATTTCGAGCAAGCGCTCCACATCGTTAAAAGAGAATAATCGCTGGTTGCCCGAGGTGCGCGCCGGAACAATCAGACTATGCTGCTCATAATAGCGGATTTGCCGCGCGGACAAATCGGTAAGCTTCATTACAATTCCTATTGGAAATAACGCCATATTTCTGCGGATTTCATCACCCATGACTCATCCAACCTTCCAATGATCTTTTTCTCATCTCATTGTACATTTCCGGCTATGACGTGTCAATGACATGTGAGATATACTCACAGGATTATTCTGATAAACTCACAATAATTTGCGATTCCGCATACTCTGCAGCGCCATCAGCACGCCGTACTTGACATGCGAATAGGTTAATCCCCCCTGCATATATCCGATGTACGGCGCTCGAATCGGGGCATCCGCCGACAGCTCCAGACTGCCTCCCTGGATAAAAGTTCCCGCAGCCATAATGACCGGATGCTCATAGCCGGGCATGTCCCAAGGCTCGGGAACAGCGTGGCTGTCCACCGCGGCCGCCCGCTGGATTCCCTGAACGAAGGCGATCAAATGCTCGGGTCCGTCAAAAGAGATGGCCTGTATCAGATCGGTCCGCTGCTCCTGCCACGCAGGCTTGGTGCGGAACCCGCAGCGTTCAAAAACGGCTGCCGCAAAGACGCTTCCTTTAAGCGCTTGTCCAACCGTGTGGGGTGCCATGAACAGTCCCTGATAAAGCCCTCTGGTCGTCCCCAGCATGGCTCCTACCTCGCCGCCGATACCCGGCGCAGTAAGCCGGTAAGCCGCCAGCTCCACCAGATCCCTTCTGCCGCAGATATATCCCCCGGTCTCGGCAATGCCGCCGCCGGGGTTCTTGATCAACGAGCCGGCCATCAGATCGACGCCGACCTGGGCCGGCTCCATCTCCTCCGTAAATTCGCCGTAGCAGTTATCGACAAAAACGACAGCGTCCGGCGCCAATTCCTTGACTTTGGCCGTCATCTCCCCGATCTGTTTTACCGTAAAGGAAGAGCGCCAGTCATAGCCCCGGGACCGCTGGATGCCGATCATCTTCGTCCGGGGCGTCAAAGTCCGCGCAACCTCTTCCCAGTCAATTTCACCTTCTTCGGTAAGCGCCGTTTCCCGGTAGGCAATGCCGAAATCCGCCAGAGAACCTGTTCCGTCCCCCGGCTTGCCAATTACTTTATGTAAAGTGTCATAAGGGCGCCCCGTGATGTACAGCAGCTCGTCCCCAGGCCGGAGCACGCCGAACAGCGCAGTGGATATCGTATGCGTTCCCGAAGCAAAATGAGGACGCACCAGCGCGGCTTCCGCGCCGAATACATCCGCATATACCAGATCAAGCACCTCCCGTCCCCTGTCATTGTAGGCATAGCCCGTCGAACCGGCAAAATGAAAATCGCTGACCTGGTGCTTCTGGAAAGCTTCGATCACCTTCCACTGATTAAGGTCTACAATCCGGTCGAGGGCCCTGACCGCCTCTTGAATTTCCGCTTCCGCCGCTTCCGCCGCTTGTAAAATATCTTCTGCAAATCCTGCCATTACGTCTGTCTCTCCTTACATGCACTTCCCATGATTATAACAATAAGCGGCAGAAGGCTGTCGCTTATACATCTCAAAAATAGGCTGCTAATGTTAATCAAACGATAATATCCCCGAGAATTGAACTATTTCGGAGCACTGAGGTCTTGCCGTTGTCAGCTCTGGCCTGCCTGATCCGCAAATTCAGCCAGCATGTAGCCCCATTTCTCGTAGTCATCCTTGTTTACCCGCACATTGTAAAGGATGTCGTCCTCCTCAAAGGACTGATCCAGCACATCCCCCACTCTATACAGCAGCGAGGACAAATCGCCCCGGCTGGACGGAATTCGGAAGGTTAGCGTATCACCGGCCAGTTCATTCTGGATCGTGTCCGCAATCCGGGCCAGATCCTCCGGATTAAACGCGCTGACCTTCAGGTAGCCCGGACCTCCCGGCAGCATCTCCAGCTGCTCCCGGCTGCAGAGATCGCTCTTGTTGAACAGCATGATCTGCGGCTTTCCCGCCGCGCCAAGCTCCTCCAGAATAGACTGCACAACCTCTATTTGTTCATCCCGCATCGGAGAAGAAGCGTCAACCACATGAAGCACCAAATTCGCCTCATTGACCTCCTCAAGCGTCGCGCGGAACGAGGCAACCAGATCATGGGGAAGATTCTGGATGAACCCTACTGTATCCGTCAGCACGACGCTCTTGCCGCCGGGCAGTTCAAGCAACCGCGAGGTCGGGTCCAGCGTGGCAAACAGCTGGTTCTCGATATAGACGTCGGCATCGGTTAACTGCTTGAGCAGTGTGGATTTGCCGGCATTCGTATAGCCGACAAGAGCCACCTGCACCACTCCGCTCTTGCGGCGCCGTTCGCGGTGAAGACTCCGGGTCTTCACCACTTCGTCAAGCTGGCGCTTCAGCTCACCGATCCGGTCCCGGATATGACGGCGGTCCGTCTCCAGCTTGCTCTCCCCCGGCCCTCTTGTGCCAATCCCGCCGCCCAGCCGGGACAGATTCTTCCCGTGTCCCGACAGGCGCGGCAGCAGGTAGGATAGCTGGGCCAGCTCTACCTGAATAATACCCTCGCGGGTCTTCGCCCGGCCGGCAAAGATATCCAGAATGAGCTGGGTGCGATCAATGATCTTCAGATCCAGAGCTTCCTCCAGATTGCGCACCTGGGCGCCCGACAGCTCCTGATCGAAAATCGCGGTGTTGGCGCCGAGTCCATCCGCTGCCATACGGAGCTCCTCGACCTTGCCTTTGCCGATGAACCATTTCGAATCCGGCGTTTCCTTATTCTGGCGCAGCACTTCAAGCACTTCAACGCCTGCGGTTTCCGCCAGCTGCACCAGCTCCTGGAGCGAATATTCGGGATCGATTCCCGTCCGTTTGACCTGATCGGTAACAAGGCTTACCAGAATCGCCCGGTCCTGTATTTCCAAATTTGTCTCATGCGTCGTAGTCGCCATATGCATTCTCCTTTTGCGAAATATAAGAACTTATTTGCCGTGCGCATATCATTGTCCTTATATTTTTACGAGAGCTGATCCGTTCATAGCCGCCAGCTTCACAGTTTAAAATCTTCGATCCGCAGGGTCATAAGCTCCTGCTTGCCCGGACTGTTATGCTCATATTGGTTAAGCAGCCTTACCGCCTGGCTTCGGACCGCTTTTTCAATCGCGTTGCGCACATACCGCGCATTGCTGAAGGCATGCGGGCTCTCGTCTTTTTCCTGTATCAAATGCTGCTTTAATTTGAGTATCGCCTGCGGCATCAAAATATAGTCACGCTCCTTCGCCATCAGCTCGGCGATTTGCAGAAGCTGGTCTGTAGTATAATCCGGGAACTCGACCTGGATCGGAAAGCGGGAAGGCAGGCCCGGATTGCTCATCAGAAAATAATCGATTTCACTGGAATAGCCCGCCAGAATAAGCACGAACTGGCTGCGATGGTCTTCCATCGCTTTGACAAGCGTATCGATCGCTTCTTTTCCAAAGTCCTTGTCGCCGCCCCGGGCAAGACTGTACGCCTCGTCGATGAACAAAATGCCGCCAAGCGCCTTTTTGACGAGATCACGGGTCTTCTGCGCGGTATGCCCGATATATTCGCCTACAAGATCGGCACGCTCCACCTCGATAAGATGTCCTTTGGTCAACACGCCCATCCGTTGAAAGAGCTTGGCGACGATTCGCGCCACGGTTGTCTTGCCGGTACCCGGGTTTCCTTTAAATACCATGTGATACGCCTGGCCGCCGCTTGCCAGACCCGCTTCACTGCGCATTTGGGCAACCTGAAGCAGCGCGTATATCTCGAATACAAGTTCCTTAATATTGTCCAGACCTACCAGCGCGTCCAACTCTCCGCCGATCTCCTGGAACAGACCGATTTGGGCACTGTTTCTGGAAGAAGCCGATTCGCTGATCGCCGATGTTCCGCTGACAGCCGGCGTCTCGTGGTTTCGCAGCACGATATTGATTTGCCGCGATGGTCTGCCTTCATCCCGCCCGCTTGAAGCTGCGCTGCGTATGTTCATGGGTTCACCTCATTATTTAGGGCTGAGTATTCTACTCAAGTCTATTCCCGAGGTCCAGGCGTTATTAGCAGATTCGGCATTTTCCTGCTCCAGTGCTCAAAACATCTGCTGAAGCTTCCATTTCGTATAGGCCAATATTTCCCTTGTCTTATACTTTGCCATAGACATTGTCTGTGATTCGGTCAGTCCCAGCTCCGGCCCCGAATACCCAAGCGCTTCGGCAATTTCCAACGCTCTGCGGCCGTGGAAGGTATGCGTCACAACGACCGCCGTGCCCCAGCCTTCCCGCTGCATGATTTCCCGGCTGAACAGGAGATTCTCATAGGTCGAGGTCGCTTTATTCTCCTCGGCGATCGCGCTCTCCGGCACGCCCCGGGAGACGAGATAATTGCGCATTCCCTGGCCCTCCGTATACCGGTACCCCGGCTGATCCAGCCCGCCCGTCACCACAAAATGGGAAAAAGCTCCCTGCCGGTACAGCTTCAGCCCATAGTCAAGCCGCTCCTTGAGTCCGGGACTGGGCTCATCGCCCCACATCGCCATACCGAGAATAATACCGGCATACGCCTTCTCCATGGGGGAGGTCGTCTTTGCCTGATTGATGATGATAAGCACATATGCGCTCCAGATGACACCCGCAATCAGCAGAAGGGTAATCGCATACGCTGCAATCCGCTTGAATCGCCATTTCCGTCGGCCCGTCACACCACGAATCGGCGACCAGTCTCCAACATACCTTTCCATCTAAAATTTCCTCCTGAATTCCCCATGATGAAACAGCTCGGCGCGATGCTTTAGCGACAGGGTGAAAAAAGGGAAGGCGTGCGCGTCAATACTTTGCATTATCCTCCTGGCGGTGCTCCAGGCCAAATTGTAATCGCTGTCTGAAATATCTCCCCGTTCAAGCGCCTCTTCAAGCTCATCTTCGTCCAGCAAGAATACTTCGCCGTTCCACAGCACCACCACATCCAGGTACAAATCGTCAAACCAGGGCACCCCCTGATCTGTTACTCCCTGAACTTTGCAGGTGTCGATATACCACTGGATAATATTTTGCCTTTCATCGAACATCGCCGTAACAATATAATGACTGTCCTTTGGAAAATACTGCAGCCACGAATAGCCCTTGTCCGCAATGCGGTATGTATGCCGGCCATAGCTTTTCCAGAGCGGCTCCTTCAATCCGTAAATCGTGTAAAGGGTGATGTATCCGCTGAATTCCCGGCTTTCCACATAGCGGCAAGCAAACCCGCGGCGCGTAATCCGGCGCCAGTTGGCCCGGTCTCCGAATTTACGTTTCATATAAATAACCCTTTCCATTATGGTGTCTTCAGCTTACCACATTTAGGAGTCGCACTCAAAACCTTGCGGGATAAAAAGAAAAGCTCCGGCAACCCGGACCAACCGCTGCTAACGGAAGATCCGGGCTGCCGGAGCTGCATTTCCTGGGCGAAGCCCGGCTATTGCGCCGGA
>NZ_ASSC01000838.1 GCF_000520735.1 Paenibacillus forsythiae T98 | reverse complement strand
CACCGGCGGACGGCTCCGTGGCGGGAATTTCCTGAGGCGCAACCTGCCTGCGGTATTCCTCGATTTCATCGGTAAGCTTGTAGTCATGCTCCTTCAGCAGCTTCATGAACCCGCCCAGCTTCTCCAGGTACGGACTTTCGCCGTTATTTTTGGCCAGAACCGCCGTATAGGCTTTGCTCGCTTCCAGATCCATTTCCAGATTATCGTAATGGAACAGCGGCGTATTGCTGAGACCATAGAACGTATCGATTTCATACGTCCGGAATAACGACTTTACCGCCTCGATCCGGTTTGAACGCGGATAGGCGGCGATGAAGGCTTCCTGGGCCAGCGCGCGGGACGCCACCTCCGCCCAGGCAATAATAAGCCCGTTGTCCTTGTTTGACGGAAGATCCGATTCGATAGCCATGATGGTTATATAGTCGCGAATGTCACTCGTTACATACAGCTTGTATTTCCGGTAAGCGGCATAATCAATAACCGGGAAAAAAGACCCCTCGGCCGTCTCCAGCTTGTATCCGCACTTCACGGCTCGCTCCAGCATCAAGCGCAAATTGGCCTTCTTCGTCTTGCCCGCCAGCTCCGCAAGGCTATCCCCGGGCTCATAAAGCTCCGTCAGCTCGCGCTGAATTCCTTGTATGGCAAATTTATCCTGCCATGCGGACAGCGCCGCCCTTTGGGCATTTTCCAGCCTCAGAGTCATGAGCATGGCGCGGTATGACCCGGCGGCGTATATATTGGCGTTCAAATAGCTGATCGCCTCCGGCAGATTAGCGGATGAGGACAGCAGCGACAAATAAGCTTTGTAGACCGCCTCGGCATGGCGGGCTTTAGCCTGGGGCGTAACGCCGGGGGCCGGCTTTTGCCCTGCTGGAGCGGTGGCCTTCTGTGCGGCGGCCAGCTGCGGCCCCGGCTCTGTCAAGACAAGGAGCAGCGCGGCTGCTAGGGCGATAATGGCGGTTTTATTCATGAATTTGACCTCCCTGGCTGTAAGGCGGGAACCCAAGGCAGGGACTTCACGCCTGGCTCCGCTTAAGGATTCTGGATTTGGACAGGACAGACCTGCTTGGCGGGTGATCTACTTGCGGAAGAAGATCAACCTTAGGCCGATAAGCCCGCAGGCGAAGATCAGCAGACTGATCCAGGGCGGCAGTGTAAATACCGGGAACAGCCCTCTTAAAAATAATCCCGCGAACACTACGGCGACAGCGGCGCCAATGTATATACCGAGTGCTTTGATATTGAATCCGCTCATTCTGGGGGCATCGTCCTCGGACAGGGAAGCGAGCCATTTCATCAGCAGTTCCATGAAGACAATGGAGCCGAAGGCTGCGGCAATTATTGTGAACAGGCTTATGGTGCCAAACGTTCCGGCCGTTCCCTGACTCCATACGGTAATCATTCCGGCAATGCCCTGCAAGCCCAGCAGCAGGGTGAGCGCCGACCAGGAAATCATGGCGTAGTGCTGTATTTTTCCGCGCTTGGGGCGGGCGGGTGCGCTGTCGATGGCTTCCCGGAAATATTCTTCCGGGTCGCTGCCGAAGATTTGCTTCGCGGTTCGGCCCTTTGCCTGCGCGCGCAGCAGCTTGTCGGCTGCCTCAAGGAGCATCTCCTCCGTCCGCACGGCGTCTACCCGGCTTGCGCGCAGCGCCAGAATCATATCCTCGAAGAAGGAGCGGTTGGCCGGCGTCATTTTTTCCCTGAGGCGGTTGTTTTCCTTGATCATGTCCCTGACTTTCATCTTGTAAATGCAGACCTCCAGTGCCGCATGCGGAATATTCTCTACGATGAGTATACGGTTGCCCGGTTGCAACGTGCAAGGACGAGCATCCGGCCCTGCATAATAGAGTTCCCGAAGGCAATACTGATAAGGCAATTTCCGGTTATTTGGAGAATAAAGGAGGCGGGACTCTTGGGACGCAAAAAGGATGAACAGGATACGGAATATTCGGCGGAATACGGCCCGGTTTCCGGCAACGGAGTCTGCGACTGGGGCGGCTCGGATGGCTTCAGTCTGTGGAACAGCGCCGCCGGTGCTTCCCGGGATCGGATGAAAGAACGGCCGGAAGAACGGGGAACAGGCGATATTTCATGAACGCGTTAACCGCACCGGCGGCTGTCCGGCTGCATTCTGACTGACCCATGAACAATGACCTGCCTGTGGAACAACCGTCCCTTTGGCGGGTCATTGTTCGTTTGCAAAGGCATGCCTTGGAAACCGGATGATTTCCGCCCGATGCGGAGGCAGTATTGACAAAAGAATGGGGGAAGGCTATTATAAAAATATAAATCAAAGTAAATTAATCGGAATAATTATAAATTAGGTTAGCAATTAATGACAGGAGGTACAGCCATGGAACGGGCGATCGTCATCCGGCATAAGGGAGAGGAACTGACAGCCAGCATTCATTATCCGGCAAAGGAAGGGAGCTCCGGCCGTTGCAAGAACCGTGTGCCGCTCGTGGTCATCTGCCACGGGTTCATCGGCAGCCGGATCGGGGTGGACCGTCTGTTCGTCAAGGCTGCCCGCGAACTGGCCGGTGACGGATACATGGTTATCCGCTTCGACTATATCGGCTGCGGCGAGAGCAGCGGCAATTACGGAGCCCAGGACGTGGAGTCCATGATTGCCCAGACGCGGACGGTGCTTGATTACGGTCTGGGTTGCGCCGATGTCGATCCCACCCGGGTGACGCTGATCGGCCACAGTCTCGGGGGCGCCGTCGCCCTGCTTACAGCGGTAAGGGACCGCCGGGTGAAGAATCTTGTGCTATGGGCGGCTGTCGGCTATCCCTTTAATGATATCGTAAAAATTGTCGGACGGGAAGCGTACGACCAGGCGGTGCAGACCGGTGCCGCCGACCATGCCGGATTCAGCTTCACACCGGTATATTTTAACTCGCTGGCCGAGTTTCAACCCTTTCAGGAGGCCGGCAAATTTGGCGGCGATGTGCTTGTGATCCATGGAACCTCAGACGATGTAATTCCGGTGGACTACGCTTTCTTATATCAGAAGCTGTTCTGGACCCGTGCCGACGGACGCTGCGATAAGGAGATCATATTTCAGGCCGATCATACCTTCTCTTCGGGCCCGGCCCAGCAGCAATTGTTTAAGCGGACAAAAGAGTGGATGAACGAACAGGAACATTTGCAGGAAGAATGGCAAAATTGGATGATCTAGGAAGGTTGCTTTACTCGCATTACCCGGCTGGAAACGTTAAAATAAAGATGCACACCCAAAACCCTGTTCCTGGGAGGTTGGCATCAATGAAAATTCCGGCATTTTTTATCGCACACGGCTCCCCTCTGCTTGCGATTGAGGATAATGACTATACCGGTTTTTTGGAGAGGCTCGGCCGTGAGCTGCCTCGCCCGCGAGGTATCGCCGTGTTCTCGGCGCATTGGGACAGCCCGAAGCAGGCGGTTACGGTGGATGAACGCCATGAGACGCTGTATGATTTCTACGGATTCCCCGAGGAGATGTACCGGCTTGTCTATCCGGCCCCCGGAGATGCCGGCCTCAATCGCCGGATTGGCGATCTGTTCTCCGCAGGCAACCTGTCCCATCAGCCCGTGCGGGGACGGGGAATCGATCATGGCGTCTGGGTTATACTGAAGCGAATGTTTCCGGATGCCGATATTCCGGTCGTGGCGTTGTCGGTCGATTCACTGAGATCGCCGGCGGAGCAGTATGCCATCGGACGCATGCTCTCGCCGCTCAGGGAGGAAGGCGTGCTGGTTATCGGCAGCGGAGGGCTGGTTCATAACTTGAGGATGCTTGAAAGCGGCGGCGAGCCGGCCGAATGGGCGGTGGCCTTCGACGGCTGGATTGCGGAGAAGCTGGAGGCTTGGGATCTCGAAGCGCTGTTCGCCTATGACAAGCAGGCTCCCCATATCCGCGACGCCGTTCCTTCCTACGGCAAGGAGCATTTTGTTCCGCTGTTCTACGCGATGGGCGCGGCGGATGACGGAAGGCGGGCGCAGCGGATATTTCAGGCGTACCAATACGGCACGCTCAGCCTGAACTGCTGGAAATTCGAATAATACTGATGCAACTGACAGAAGGCTTAGCTGAACTGCAACCCGTAAGAGGGCCACTTGACCAAGTGATCCTCTTGCGGGTTTTTGTGCTTGGGTCATAGCCGCCGATCTTCCTGGAAGACGGCAGTACCCGCCTGCCGGCTGCGAGACAAAAAGGCCAGGCTGTGCTTAAATGGAAGGATAGCCTAAAATCCGTTAAGGAGGACGTTTGTGTTTATGATGCTAAACCGTTCCCGTTCCAGGCTGGCGGCAGGAATACTGCTGGCCTCGCTTGCTCTCTCCGCCTGCGGTCCGCAAGCCACGGAGCCCGGCGGCGTGTCCAGCGCCCCGCTGCTATCCCCGGCGGCTCCGGCTCCGGCAACACCGGTTCCGTCATCGTCGCCTGTCCTGTCCCCGGTGTCCGTGTCCGGGTTAACCGGCCTTCCTGCCGGTGATACGGCTCTGCCGCGGCCGCTTGCCGTGATGATCAACAACGCGCCCCCCGCCCGTCCCCAGTCCGGACTGACCAAGGCCGATCTTCTGTATGAGGTGTTGGCCGAAGGGGGAATCACACGGTTGATTGCGATTTATCAGAGCCAGGCGGACGTCCCCAAGATCGGACCGGTCCGCAGCATCCGTCCGTACCTGATCGACATCGGCGGTTCCTACGGCGGCGTTACCGTGCATGCGGGCGGAAGTCCGGCAGCCTATGCTATTTTGCAAGGGGAGCATAAGGAGGACTTGGATGAAATCGGCAGAGCCGGGGCCTATTTCTGGCGGGATAAGGACCGTAAGGCCCCCCACAATTTATATACGAGCGCAGACAAGCTTCGGGCCGGAGCGGAGAGGTTCGGATACGACGGGGCTGCCAACGTACCGGATTATCTTTTTACCGACCCGGATTATGTTCCGGTGGGCGGGGAACCCGCGTCCGCATTCAAGCTCCATTTCCTGCTCCAGAGCTATACGGTGGATTACAAGTACGATTCGGCGTCCCGCGCCTATGCCAGATGGGTTAACGGCAAGCAGCATCTCGACAAGGACAGCGGAGAGCCGGTCGAAGCGGCCAACGTGATCGTGATGGGGACGGACCATAAGGTGCTTGATGAGGCAGGCAGGCTGTCCGTCAACCTGGAGCTTGGAGGAGAAGCCATGCTGTTCCAGCGCGGGGAGGTCATTAGGGGCAGATGGGTCCGCAAAGCCGGCGACGCCATAAGGTTCGTGCAGGGCGGCAAGGAGGCGGCGCTGTATCCGGGAGTCACCCATTTTTTGATTGTGCCGAACACTCCCTCGTTTGAGAGCCATGTTACAGTTACGGCCTCTTGAAGCCGACGCACAGGAGTATAAGATACCGCACGGGTGCGAACAGTATAGGGAGATCCATATCGTTCCAAAGATGCCGAAAATAGCGAATTCTTTTTCCTCGTTCGACAAATTGTGATTTCAATGTAAAAAAGTTCGGTTGTTTTTACTTTCTATCCTTCCGGGCGATATGTTAAGATAACAAAGGTTGTCATTCACTTTAATACTGCGTTTACATTTGGATGCTTCCACCCGTTCCATGGAACTTTATGTAAAGGAGTTTACAATATGAAGCTGAGAAAAAAGGACATCTTCTTCGAGACGCTTGAAAATATGGCCGATACGATCGTCCAGGCTGCGGATTATTTCGCCCAGCATCTTTCCGATCTGAGCAATCTGGAACTGTTTGCCGGAGAAATGAAGAAATATGAATCCCAGTGCGATACATATACGCACAAGGTCATTAAAGAACTGAACAAGACGTTTATCACCCCGCTGGAACGTGACGATATCATGGCGCTGATCACGCGCATGGATGATGTCATCGACGGACTTGAAGCTTCCGCTTCCCGCTTCTATATGTACAACATGACCGAGACAGACGAGTACATCGGCCAGTTCGCCGAGATTCTCCGCCAGTCCTCTTATGAGATTCAGAAGGCGGTTCACCTGCTGTCGCAGAAGAAGCTTCTGGCTATCCGTGAATATACAATCCGGCTGAACGATCTGGAGAATCAGGGCGATGAAGTGCTGCGCAACTGTACGAAGGCATTGTTCGAGCAGGTCAAGGACCCGATCGAGCTGATCAAGCGCAAGGAGCTGTACGAGCGCCTGGAGACGACGACGGACAAATGCGAAGACGTAGCCAACATACTGGAATCAATTATTATGCGCAACTCATAAGGGGCAAGTAACTATGGATACATCATCTTTATTGGTTCTAGGCATCGTCATTATACTCGCACTCGGCTTTGACTTCATTAACGGCTTCCACGATACGGCGAATGCGATTGCGACTTCCGTATCGACCCGGGCACTACCGCCGCGAACAGCGATTATAATGGCGGCGTGCATGAACTTTGTCGGGGCGATGCTGTTTACCGGGGTAGCCAAGACGATTGGCGGCAGTATAACCGATCCGACGAAGCTGGACAACGGGGTCGAAGTCGTCATCGCGACGCTTGTGGCCGCGATTATCTGGAACCTGATCACCTGGTGGTTCGGGATTCCCTCCGCCTCCTCCCATGCGCTGATCGGAGCGCTTGCCGGAGCGGTTTATGTGGGGGCGGGCCCGGATCATATCAAATGGAGCGGATTCAGGGATATTGTCGAGGCGCTTATTTTCTCTCCGATTATCGCTTTCGTTATCGGATATATTGTCATGACCCTGCTCAAATGGATATTTGCGAAGCGAAGTCCCCATACGGTCAACAAAGGCTTCCGCACGATGCAGATTGTAACTGCCGCCTTCCAGTCGTTAACTCACGGAACGAACGACGCGCAGAAAGCGATGGGGATTATTACGTTTGCGCTCGTCACCTCCGGCCGTCTGGATACGATGGAAGTTCCGGTTTGGGTCAAAGTTTCGGCTGCGACCGCCATGGCGCTCGGCACCTCAATCGGCGGCTGGAAGATTATCAAGACGATGGGGACCAAAATATTCAAAATCGAACCGATCAACGGGTTTGCCGCCGACATTTCGGCAGCTTCCGTTATTTTCTCGGCGACTCTGTTGCATTTGCCGGCAAGTACGACCCATGCGATTACGTCCGCGATTCTTGGCGTCGGCTCGGCGAAGCGCTTTTCCGCGGTCAAATGGGGAGTAGCGGGCCGGATCGTCGTCACCTGGTTTATTACGATTCCGATCAGCGCCGTGCTGGCAGGCATTATTTTTAAAATTCTGTTTTAGCTCTGAAGCGGTAATGCGCGGAGCCGGATCGACAACGTCGACTCGGCTTCTTTTTTTTTCATATAAGGAGAGACGGAAGCGCCATAGGGCGTTTTTTTGTTTAATTAAATAAGTAAAGGCAAGAGATAATGTCACAAAAAGTTACAACAATATGATAAAAAACATTAATCAGCGGGAAAAGAAAATAAAATACCTCACAGTTTTTAATCGAATTTGCGGTTTGAATATGAAATCTTCTGTAGGAAGATATAGTTTTTTGTAGGGGTTAAAGTAAGGTTGTTCTCAAGTGTTACTATAGCTGACAGCAAGATATGCTTTAGAAGATTTCAAATATCAGGGCAGCATCGAGCGAGGGGGGACAGTCGTTGATCGATTTTCAACAGGTAGATAAACATTATGGACATTTCCACGTGCTCAAGGACATCAATCTGCATGTTGAGGAGGGGGAAGTGGTCGTTGTAGTCGGTCCGTCCGGTTCGGGCAAGAGTACGATGCTTCGCTGCATCAATCGTCTGGAGACGATCACAAGAGGGCAGCTAACCGTTAACGGTGTATCTATTAATGACAAGAAGACGGATATCAACAAAGCCCGGCGGGATATCGGCATGGTATTCCAGCACTTCAATCTGTATCCGCATAAGAAGGTAATCGACAACATCACGCTCGCGCCTGTCAAGGTGCTGGGTGTATCCAGGGCAGAGGCCGAGAAGACGGCGATGTATTATTTGGAAAAAGTCGGCATTGCCGGCAAGGCGCAGGCCTATCCAAGCCAGCTCTCGGGCGGACAGCAGCAGCGTGTGGCAATCGCCAGGGGGCTGGCGATGAAGCCCAAGATCATGCTGTTCGACGAACCGACGTCGGCGCTCGATCCGGAAATGGTCGGCGAGGTGTTGGATGTTATGCGGACGCTGGCCAAGGAAGGCATGACGATGGTCGTCGTTACCCACGAAATGGGCTTTGCCCGAGAGGTGGCGGACCGCGTGATCTTCATGGATCAGGGACAGATCGTCGAGGAGGCCGCTCCGGCGGAGTTCTTTGCCAATCCGCGCGAGGAGCGCACACGGACTTTTCTCAGCAGGGTATTAAGCCACTAAAATATATAAGAATTGGGGAGAAGCGAATATGAAAAAGAGTTGGAAATTGTTAAGTGCAATGATGATCGTCATGCTGCTCATTCTGGCGGGATGCGGCAACGACAGCAACAATGCCGGGAGCAACGCGTCGGCGGGAGAGAGCGGGTCGGATGGAGTCGCGACGATTAAAGAACGCGGCAAGCTGCTGGTCGGCGTGAAGTACGATACGAAGCTGTTCGGTCTGAAGGACCCTTCGAGTGGCAATGTTGAAGGCTTCGACATCGACATTTCCAAGGCGATCGCGAAGCATATCCTCGGCGACGAGAACGCGATTGAGCTGAAGGAGGTTACCTCCAAGACGCGGATTCCGATGCTGAACAACGGCGAAATTGATATGGTCGTCGCGACGATGACGATTACGGAAGAGCGCAAGAAAGAAGTCGATTTCTCTGACGTCTACTTCCAGGCCGGACAGTCGCTGCTGGTGAAGAAAGGAAGCCCGATTAAAGGCATCGACGACATCACGAAGGACTCCACAGTGCTGGGCTCAAAAGGCTCCACTTCGGTTAAAAATATCAAGGAAAAAGTTCCAGGCGTAACCGTGCTCGAATTCGACAACTACCAGGATGCGTTCAACGCGCTGAAGACCGGCAAAGGCGATGCGTTGACAACGGACGACGCGATTCTGTATGGTATGGCGGCTCAGGACCCGAACTATGAGGTTGTAGGCGAACCGTTCACCGACGAGCCTTACGGCATCGCCGTGCAAAAGGGCAACAGTGCGGTAGTCAAGGCGATCAACGACACGCTGGCTGAGCTGAAATCGAGCGGCGAGTACGACAAAATCTATGAAAAATGGATCGGCAAAGCGCCGGCCAAGTAAGCTTGCACGAGCGTAGCGATTACTGCTTCATGTGCATGGGGATGCACAGCAAGAGGGGAATAGAAGAAGAATCGGCTTAAAGTCGGCATCAGCGAAAGGATGGGACTGGCGATTTTCCGCAGGCCATCCTTTCGTGCTTGTCGGAGGGCGACCGTGAAGAGAGCGCGGGGAAAACAAGAAATTATAAAGAGATAGAAGTACAGGATTACGCCAATCGTTATCAAGAAACAAGAGGCAGGTGATCAAGATGCAGTTTTCCATTTTGACGGATTATTTCGGCACTTATATGGAGGGATTTCGCGGTACGGTTCTTTCCAGCTTGCTGGCGTTGGTCGGGAGCTTTCTGCTCGGCACCCTGATCGCGGTATTCCGCATTTCTGCCGTAAGAGCGCTGAGATGGTTCGGGACGGGATACACCGAGTTTATCCGCAATATTCCACTCCTGCTCGTCGTATATATTTTTTACTATGGTCCATCGGCATTCGGCTCATCTCTGGACGGGTTTACGGCCGGGACTATCGGCCTTGCTGTGTACACCTCGGCTTTTATTGCCGAAGCTATCCGGGCGGGCATTGCAGCCGTTCCAAAAGGACAGACCGAGGCGGCTCGCTCATCGGGCCTGACCTATGTTCAGACGATGACCCATGTCGTGCTGCCGCAGGCGATCAAGCTGGTTATTCCGCCGCTTGGCAACCAGTTCATCAACCTGATCAAGAACTCGTCGGTGTTGACGATCGTGGCCGGGCTGGATCTGATGTATTTCGCGGATATCGTCAACAGCGATACGTTCCGCACATTCGATACCTATGTATTCGTCGCGCTGTTCTATCTGGTGCTGACTCTGCCGCTCAGCTACGGGATGCGGGTATGGGAACGCCGGCTCCAGCGCAAATACTGAAGTAACCCCACAAAGTGAAGAGGATGCTTCGAAGTGAATTCCGGGTACTTTTCGGGGACCCCGAAAAAGAGAGATGGCCCCACAAAGTGAAGAAAGTGCTTCGGGGCAGCTTCCGGGTACTTTGCGGGATTGAAAGGAGGACCAACGATGGATTTTGTCGGCGCTTATTCGGCGGAAAATCTCAAGTTTCTAATGGAAGGATTGTATATCACGCTGTTTGTCGCTTTTGTGGCGATTATTCTCAGCTTCCTGCTTGGCTGTATCCTTGGTGTGACCCGCTATACGAACATTCCGGTATTGTCGCAGATCAGCTTCGTGTTTGTGGAAATCATCCGAAACCTTCCGCTGCTGCTCCTGATCTTCTTCATGCGCTTTGCGCTGCCGGAGGTCGGAATCAAGCTCGGGCCGGTCGCTGCGGCGATTACGGCGCTGACGATTTTTGAAGGGGCCATGATTTCGGAGATTGTGCGTGCCGGGCTTGCTTCGGTCGATAAAGGGCAGATCGAAGCGGCGCGTTCGTCGGGACTTACGAGCGTGCAGACCTTGTGGCATATCGTGCTTCCCCAGGGCCTCCGCCGGATGGTTCCGCCGCTGGTCAGCCAGTTCATTTCCTTGCTGAAGGATACGTCGCTGGGGGTCGTTATTTCTCTGGCGGAGCTGATGCACAACGCCGGAATCATTATCGGGCACGGCTTCAACTATACAATTCCGACGCTGCTGCTCGTCGCGCTGATCTATTTTACAGTCAATTATCTGCTGTCCCTGCTGTCCAAACGTTTGGAGGCGAAGAATGCCTGATGCGTTTGATGCAGTTGTTTTTCATAGTATTGTGTAGGAATTCACAGCGGTTTATGGTACGATATGGCTAATACTAGCGCGTGGGAGTATTGGCTAATGGGGCAGCCGCTGAACCGACATCCATATATTCAGATTCTGTTGGTCGCGGTCGTAACGGCGATTGCCGGGGAATTCAAGATTAATCCCTACGCCGGCGACATCTTCAGAATCGGCTTAGGCAGCAGTGCATTTCTGCTGTTTTTGCTTTTGTTCCGGCATCTTCCGTTTATAATCACCGGCGTTGTTACAGGCGTAGCCGTGCTGCTGTTCCGGACAGGCCTTGATCTGGCGGGAACGGATTTCACCCTGCTGGAGATTCTGGCCAGGCACTGCTCCGCGATGGTGTATTACATAGTGTTCGCCGTGCTGATGGGCGTCATAAAAGGACGAATGGACGGGTTTCATCCGCTGGTGCTGGGGGCTGTGGCGGCGGTCATTGATCTGCTCTCCAATGAAATGGAGCTGCTGACCCGCCTGGTTGTGCTTGGAACGACCTCGTTTCGTCTGAACGAGTGGACCTATCTGATGGCGATTGCCATGCTGAGGACCTATTTTACGACCGGTCTGTACAGCAGCATTTCGATCAGCCAGCTCAGGCTGGTGCAGAAGGAGCAGAACCGCCGGATGGAGCAGATGCTCGGTTTCGGTTCGGGCCTGTACGGGGAAGTGTTCTATCTACAGAAATCGATCGGCACGCTGGAACAGGCTACGCTGGACAGCTACGAGCTGTATCGCAGCCTCAAAGAAGACGCAGAGGCGGCCCACAGCCGCAGGGTGCTTCATATCACGCAGCAGATTCATGAGGTGAAGAAGGACTCGCAGCGGATTCTGGCGGGGTTGACGAAGCTGGTGGACCGGGAAGTCACCGGTGATATGCCGCTGTCGGGCATTCTCCGTTTTACCGTGAAGAGCAACCGGAAGTATGCCGACATGCTGGGCAAGAATATCACGATAGTTCAGCACAGCACCTCCGATTATGCCACCGCAAGCTATATTCCTCTGCTCACGCTGCTTAATAACCTCACGGCTAATGCTGTCGAGGCCATCAAGGATACGGGAATCATTTATCTGAATATAGATGAAGAAGAGGATATGACCGTGCTGACGGTCAGCGACAGCGGCGGCGGGGTGAAAGACCGTGACCGCGAGCTGCTGTTCGAGCCGGGCTTCACGACCAAATTCGACGATGAGGGTGTGGCGGCAACGGGAATCGGACTTTCGCATGTAAAGACCATCGTCCGGTTATTCGAGGGGGAGATCACGGTGAGCAACGCCCCCTATGCGGGAGGAGCCATGTTCAAGGTCGTCATTCCCACGAAGAATCTGCGAAAGGAGGAGTAGGGAATGCCTCTGTCTTTCTGTATTGTAGACGATGACCGGAGCGCAAGGAGAATGCTGCAGCATATTATCGAGGACAGCGGCCTTGGCGAAGTGGCGGGGACAGCCGAAAGCGGCCAGGAAGGCGTAAGGCTAATCCTGGAGGAGTCGCCCGACATCGTGCTGATGGATCTGCTCATGCCCGATCAGGACGGGATTGAGACCATCCGCTCCCTGCAGGCGCAGGGGTGCAAGTCCAAGTTCGTCATGATTTCGCAGATCGAGAATCAGGATATGGTCGGCCGGGCGTATGAGAGCGGCATCGAATTCTTCATCCGCAAGCCAATCAACCGGATTGAGGTGGAGACGGTGCTGCGCAGGGTGAACGAGCGCTATGCCATGAGCCGCTATCTGGACGAAATCAAATCGAGTCTGGAGAAGCTGGAGGGGCTTCAGTTCGGAGGGGCTCCCGCTATTCCGGCCCGG
This sequence comes from Paenibacillus forsythiae T98, assembly GCF_000520735.1. Taxonomy (GTDB): domain Bacteria; phylum Bacillota; class Bacilli; order Paenibacillales; family Paenibacillaceae; genus Paenibacillus_AQ; species Paenibacillus_AQ forsythiae. The sequence goes on along the minus strand of NZ_ASSC01000838.1, from coordinate 20 downwards.
CGTACCGTAAAGGACGCGGT
>NZ_ASSC01000837.1 GCF_000520735.1 Paenibacillus forsythiae T98 | reverse complement strand
TCTATGCTTATCACTGGCGTTATTTTCTACGAGAAAGCACTTGCGTCTTTGGTGACATTGGGGACACCGTCAGAGGATTCTTCTTGTCTTGCTTGATTTTCAAGGATATGAATTTTAAAATTGAAGCAGTACGTTCAAATGAAGCAGCACGTTCAAACTTCCGAAAGGACTGTGCATATGTTCGATATGGAAATAGCCGACAAATTCAAATTATTAGGCGACAGAACGAGGCTGACGATTCTTGGACTGCTCAAAGACAAGGAATGGTGCGTATGCGATCTGGTCGACATTTTAAATATGTCGCAGCCCGGGGTGAGCCAGCAATTGAGAAAGCTGAAGGCTCAGGGCGTTGTTCATGAGTCGAGACGCGGGCAATGGGTCTACTACTCCTTGAATGTGGAGGATAAACCTTATATTCAAGCCATTCTGGACGAATTGCCGGACACTCAATCCTTGCTGTCTCTGTTAAAGCCGGATTATTCTCCGGCTGATTGCGATTGAAGCCCGGCTATGAATCCGAGAAGTCTACATATTAGCGATTGTTTATATAAGCATATGATTATATAATGATGGAGTGAAAGGAGGCTTAAGCATGAGCTTTGATCTGAATGATTTGGACGAGGTATCCCGGACGTTGAAGCTGCTCGGAGACAAGACAAGACTGGCGATTATGAAGCTTCTGGACAACCGGGAGCGCTGTGTATGCGAGCTTGTTGAAATTTTCAAGACGAGTCAGCCGTCGGTCAGCCAGCATTTGCGGAAATTGAAAGACGCGGGGCTGGTGAAGGAGAACCGGAAAGGCCAATGGATTTATTATTCGATCAATCCGGACAGTCCCCAGCGTCAATTTATTCAAAAATTGATCGCCTTCATTCCTTCACAGGCTCATGTGCTGGAAGAGCTCGATAAGCAGGGCCTGGGGATTTCATGTGAATAGCTGGAGGTTGGAGGATTTGGTTTCGGTATGGTTGGCGGGTTTCATTTTCATTGTGACTTTAATCTTTGTCATTTGGCAGCCGCGGAATTTATCGATTGGATGGTCGGCTTGCGGCGGGGCGGTGCTGGCTCTGCTTGCAGGCGTCGTGAGCTTCAGCGATGTGCTCGATGTTACCCTGATGGTGTGGAATGCTACGCTGGCCTTTATTGCGATCATTCTCATTTCCTTAATTCTCGACAAAATCGGTTTTTTCGAATGGGCCGCCTTACATATGGCCGGAGCCGCGCGCGGGAATAGCACCCGGATGTTCATCTATATCATCCTGCTCGGTGCGGTTGTGTCCGCTTTTTTTGCCAATGACGGCGCGGCGCTCATCCTGACTCCGATTGTGCTGGCCATGGTGCGCGCGCTGGATTTTGACGAGAACAAGGTATTTCCGTTCATTATCGCCAGCGGGTTCATTGCGGATACGACCTCATTGCCGCTCGTCGTCAGTAATCTGGTCAATATCGTTTCCGCCGATTTCTTCGGAGTTACCTTTATGGAATACGCAGGGCATATGATTATGCCTACCTTGTTTTCGCTGGGGGCCAGTATTCTGGTGCTGTACCTCTTTTTCCGCAGAAGCATTCCGGGACAGTTCGACAGCTCGCAGCTAAAACATCCCGAAGAGGCTATTAAAGACAAGAAGATGTTCAAGCTATCCTGGCTTGTCCTCGCGGTTCTTCTGGCCGGGTACTTCATCAGTGAATTCCTGAACATCCCGGTTTCCGCAGTAGCCGGAGTGACCGCAATCCTGTTCCTGCTTATGGCAAGAAGGAGTCCTTCCGTACCTGCAATGGAAGTGGTCAAAGGAGCGCCTTGGGCGATTGTATTCTTCTCCATCGGGATGTATGTCGTGGTGTACGGGCTGCGAAATGCCGGTCTTACGGATGTCCTGGCGGATTGGATTCAGGCGGCTGCCGGTCAAGGTCTGTTTGCCGCCACGATGGGCATGGGCTTTATTGCGGCGATCCTTTCATCGGTGATGAACAACATGCCTACGGTCATGATTGACGCGCTGGCCATCGACGCTGCGCACACTACGGGACTCATCAAGGAAGCTTTGATTTACGCGAATGTCATCGGTTCGGATTTGGGGCCGAAGATTACGCCGATTGGCTCGCTCGCCACCCTGCTGTGGCTGCATGTCCTTTCAACCAAAGGTGTGAAAATATCATGGGGGACCTACTTTAGAGCAGGCATCATCCTGACCCTTCCCACCCTGTTTATCACCCTTCTGGGGCTCTATATAAGGTTGATCCTATTTTAATTTACAGGAGATGATTGCTCATGGATAAGAAGACGATTTACTTTTTGTGTACGGGAAACTCCTGCCGGAGCCAGATGGCGGAAGGCTGGGCGAAGAAATA
>NZ_ASSC01000836.1 GCF_000520735.1 Paenibacillus forsythiae T98 | reverse complement strand
TGGCCGCCGCCGTCTATGCGGCAGTTGCGGCTGCCGGGCTGCGGGCAAGGCTTGTCCTGCGCGGTACGTTCCTTGGCGATGTCCGCGAGGACTTCAAGCAGCGGATGAAGATTGCCGGATTGCTGCTGAGAGGCGTCATCGACAAGCCGCGGCCGACCCGGCATAAGCCATGGATCTTTCGTAAATCCCAGACCCTGCTGCGCTTTGGCTCTCCCGAAAGCCGGTTGGCCGGCGCTTCCATTAAGGCGTTTATACGTAATCCGGGGCATTTCAAGCTGTATCTTCAGTTCTCCGGGGTGAGCGCGGCGGCGATTCTGATTGTGCCGGGAATGCTGAAATGGGCAGTCTGTATTGTGATGGTCTTCTTGATGGCCTCCTGGCTGGTCTCTTACTGGAAAGTCTTTGCCGGTGAAGAATTTATCGCTTTGCTCCCGTTCACCAAAGAACGGAAAGCGGATGCGGGAAGTCTGGCAGTTCCGATTCTCCTGCTTCCTTTTTCCCTATTGTGCGCGGCGGTCGCCTCAATACTGCTGTACGGCTGGTGGGGGCTTGCGGTATTCATACCCGCCGGAGCAGCGATCGGCATTATGGCGGCCAGAGTGTTTACAGCTTTTCGCCTGGCCCGATAAATCCGCATAGAACGATAACCAGCGTGAACGGCGGGGGTGCTCTGCGTTCACGCTGGTGTTAATTTCGGCGAATTTCCTGTTTCATCATTAAATTTCCGGGGTAAGTGGGAGTTGTTCTCAGGGAACTCGGGAGAATCATTCCTCCTTAAGGGCAGCATGCATTCCGGCCGTATACCCTGTTGAGAAAGCCGCAGTAATATTATACCCGCCCGTATATCCGTGTATATCCAGAATTTCACCGCAGAAGTACAGACCCGGCATCAGCCTGGACTGCATCGTTCCCGGATTGATCTCCTTTAAATGGACGCCGCCCCCTGTAACAAAGGCTTCCTCCAGCGAACGGGTGCCATGGACAAGAATCGGCATGCGCTTCAGAAGAGAAGCAAGCGCCGCGTGGGCGTTTTTGGAGAGGTGAGGGCACGTAAGGTCGCCGTCGATTCCCGCCTTGGAGAGCAGGAGCGGAATGAGCCGTTCTGGCAGCAGTCCTTTCAGCGCGTTGCGAATCGCTTTTTTCGGCTCTGCCTCCAGCTTGTCTTGCAGCTTCGCTTCCATCTCATGCGGCCGCAAATCGGGGAACAGATCAACCGACATCTCCACGGAATCCTTCCCTGTCTTCCGCTGCACCTGCCGGAGAAACTGGCTGCAGCGCAGCGCAATCGGACCGGACAGCCCGAAATGGGTGAAGATCATGTCTCCCCGGTGGGAGATCAGGGGCTTGCCCTTTTCATTCCAGACAGAGAGCGATACGTCGCGCAGGGAGAGTCCTTGCAATTCTCCGGACCTGATCCAGTCCTCGCGCGATACAATCGGCACTTCCGTCGGGTACAGCTCCGTGATCGTGTGCCCCGCCGCCTCGGCCCAGGAGTAGCCGTCGCCGGTGGAGCCGGTATGCGGAACCGACTTGCCCCCGGTCGCGATAACGACTGCCCTTGCCGTCAGCTTCTTCCCGGAATCGAGCAGAACGCCGTGAACACGGTCTGGCCCATAGAGCACTTCGCGGACGGGGCTGCCCGTCATGATCTGAACGCCGAGATTTTTTACTTTGCCGACCAGAGCGGAGACGACGCTGGAGGCTCTGTCGGAAACGGGGAACATACGACCGTTATCTTCTTCCTTTAACCTGATTCCCAATTCTTCGAAAAAAGCGACAATGGAACGGTTGTCGAAATGCCGAAGCGCGCTGTGCAAAAAACGCCCGTTGCCCGGAATATGGGCGATCAGCTCGGCGGTATCCTTCATATTGGTTACATTGCAGCGGCCTCCGCCGGAGATGCCCAGCTTGCGGCCCAGCTTCGTTCCCTTGTCAATCAGCAGCACGGAGGCTCCGTGTTCGGCAGCGGCCACGCTTGCCATCAGACCGGAAGGTCCGCCGCCGATGACGATGATATCATACTCACTCATGAAATAGCTCCTTTTGCAAATTGCGGTGCGGCAGTTAATCTAGGGTCATCATACCATTACCGCCCCGGGCGGGGCCAGTTTCGCACTTTTGTGCATTCCATATTGTCAGCAAGCCGGGTATGGATTAATCTAAGTAAGCAGATCAATATACCGAGTCGGACGGTGATCACAATTACAACTGCGGTTAAAGATATTTTATTGCAAATTGCCACGGCCTCCTCATTTTTATTGCTGTTTCAGTGGAAGCTGAATCAAGGTCATATGGAGCGTCGCAGAAGTCTTTGGTCCCTGGATGATCATGCTTTTCTCGTGATGGCCTGTGCGCTGAGTCTTGTCCTTTGCTCGATGCTGTCCGGGAGTCTGTACGGGATGATCTATGTAAACTGGGGCATACTGCCCGCGTTTATCGGCATGTTGTACGGAAGTATCCGTGCCCGCGCCCTGCTTGCCGTCATGCTGCCGGTATGTACCTATGTATTTTCCTATCCGGTCGCGCCAGAGCAAGTGCTGCTGGATTCCGGTATATTGATGTATCCGCTGCTGTTTAGCATAGCCCCGAGGTTCAAGCTTGGAACCGCTATTGAGAAGATGATCATGCTGTGGATCGTGCTTGCGCCATGCATGTTATTTATAGCGCTTACACCGTTGTTTGACGGGAAGGATTTCTCCAGTCTGCAGGACAGCCAGATGGTGCTCATTCTCTCTGTGCTGTTTGTAAATCCCTTGCTCGGGTGCGTATGGGTGCGCATGCTGGAATCGGCTTGGGACAAGCGCGGGAATGAGGAGCGCCTCGCCAGGATGTCGGAAAATTTCAAGCGGGAAATAGGCATTCTCCAGCAGATTACCGATATGGTGCCCCTAAGCGTCATTTCCATTGATGATAACGGCAGGATTACCAATATTAACGATGCGTCGCTGAAAAAGCTGGAAACGGAAATTCCGCATATCACGAGGAGCGAAGTTCTGGACTGCACCTTATCCGACCTGGCGCACAGGCTGAAGCTGAACGATAACCCGGAATTGAAGCAACTGCTGGACCGTATTGTCCTTAAACAAGGGTTTACGGGGAAAGTAGCCTGCCTGGGGAAAGTCCTGTATGTTCTGGCCGCACCTCTGGTTCCGAAGGAACAGGAGGGACGGCAGGGAGGAATGGTTCTGATCGTCCAGGATATGACGGAGGAAGAAAATATCCGAAGCGAGTTGAACCATGTCGAGCGCTTGACGCTGGTGGGCCGGATGGCGGCGGGAATTACTCACGAAATCCGCAATCCGATGGCGGTGGTGCGCGGCTTCCTGCAGCTGATGAGAGAGAAAAGTCCTTCGGATATGGAGTCCTACTACCGGATTGTCATGGAGGAGCTGGACCGGGCCAACAGCATTATTAACGACTTCCTGTCGCTGGCGCAGAGCGGGCTCTCCGGGAAGGAGGACAGCAATCTCCACGATGTAATTGAAGAACTGGCTCCGCTGCTGTGGGCCGACGCGAATCTTCGCGGGCAGAGCGTCGAGCTCAGGCTGTGCGATTCCCTGCCCATGCTGTGGCTGAATACGAAAGAGATCAAGCAGCTTGTGCTCAACCTTGGCCGCAATGCCATGGAAGCGATGGAGTCGAAGGGTGTGCTTACGCTGGAGACCCGCTGTGTCTGCGAAATGGTGGAGCTGCTGGTGAAGGATACAGGCAGCGGAATGTCGGATATAGAGCTGGAGAAGCTGTTCGTTCCTTTCTTCACCACGAAGGAGCAGGGAACCGGACTGGGCCTTCCGCTCTGTCTCAGCATCGCCGAACGGCACGGCGGCTCGATTTCCGTCGATTCCCGCCCGGGTGCAGGGACAGTCTTTACCGTCTCCTTTCCATATGAGAGCCGGGAGAAGGTATCGACCGTCTGTTAAAGATTTCAAAGCCGGGGGGCGCTTGCTTTCATCGGGTTGGAATGTATAATAAAGTTAGTAAGTTTCGCTATTAAGTTATCTGACAACCCAGGTGAAAAGGAGAGTGTTGAACCATGTCCATGTCTTTTGAGCATTATATGAGGGATTCGATTCAACCGATGCGCGACGATCTGACCAGTATCGGCTTCACGGAGCTGAAAACTCCAGAAGAAGTAGAGGCCGCGCTGCCTAACGCCAAGGGAACCTCGCTTGTCGTTGTCAACTCCGTATGCGGGTGCGCCGCCGGCCAATGCCGTCCCGGTGTTGCCCAGGCGCTGAAGAATGACGTCCTGCCGGATCAGTTGTTCACCGTCTTCGCCGGCCAGGAGAAGGAAGCGACCGCCAAAGCGCGCGAGTATTTCGCTCCCTACCCGCCCTCTTCGCCTTCGATCGCCCTGATGAAGGATGGGGAGCTGGTGCATTTTATCGAGCTCCAAGGCGTGGAGAACCGTTCGGCTGCGGAAATTGCGGATGAACTGAAGGAAATATTCGATCGTTACTGTCAATAAGGCTTAAGAATCTCATACGCGATGCCGTCCCGCCGCACCGTTCCTTTGGGTGCTGCGGGATTATTTTTGAGAAAAATGATGCCGATGAAGGTGAGTGAGCTGCACTTGAGCATACAGGAAGAAATCATTGCCGCTCTCGGCGTAAAGCCGGCGATTGATGCGGAAGCGGAAGTACGGAAGAGAGTCGATTTTCTGAAAGCGTATATTCTGGAATCGGGCGCCAAGGGGCTGCTGATCGCGATAAACGGGGATGTGGACAGCGCGGCGGCTGCGGGCCTGTGCCAGCGTGCGACGGACGAGCTGACCGCAGAGCAGGGCAAGGAATATATTACGCTCGGCGTGTTCCAGCCCTGCGGGGAGCAGGAAGATACCGGGCACGGCTGCGCGGCGGCCAAAGCGTTCGGGCTTAAATATACGGTCATGACGAATATAGGGGATGCGGTTGACGAGATTGCGCTGGAGACGGAGTATGCGCTGAAGGCTATCGGACAGCATCGCCATATGACATATCAGGGGAAGGGAGAGATCCAGGCGGGCACACGGATGGTGATCCTGCACGCGCTCTCGCTGGAGAACAACCTGCTGGTGGTCGGCACCGCCCATGCATCCAGGGCGATTGCCGGCAGCTGCGCCAAATGGGAGGGCGCGGGCGCCGATATTGAGCCGCTTCGTTCCCTAC
>NZ_ASSC01000835.1 GCF_000520735.1 Paenibacillus forsythiae T98 | reverse complement strand
CTGCCGATGACGGCGATCGGATGGCCGATGACATCGGAGACCGACTCCAGAAGCGAGCGGCTGCGCACCGGGCGCAGGGCAAAGCGCATCAGCTTGCGCTGCTTCTCAAGGACAGCCTGGAGAGTACCCGTTCTGCGGGCAAGCTCCGCCCGGAACAGGCCGTTCATCTGGTCGGAGAAAGTAAATTGGAAGGGCAGCTCAATGAGCGGGAAGTTCAATTCGTCCGCTTCGGCGATTAAAGCATCAGGAACCGATTCCCAGAATCGGCCCAGCTTGATCCCAAGTCCCGAGGAGCCTCTCCGGTTAAGCTTGTGAAGCAGCGCCGACGCCTGCTCCGGGTTATCCTTGATCAGATAGGCGGTCGTGAGCAGCATTTCGCCTTCTTTGATCCAGTCCGAAATATCCGGCGCATCCATCACATTAATCGACTTGACGATTCTGTGAGTTCCTTTGGAGCCGGCAATCAGCTTGGCTTCCGACAGAGGATATATGGATAACGCCTCTTCGACCGTAAGATGCATGCAGCCTCTCCTCCAGTGTATATAAAAATTCAATTTTTTTACGATTTTTATGTTACTTTATGTAACATTATAAAGAATACACCCCCCTTTGAAAAGAAAAAAGTTAAAAAAACGCCTTGTTATGTCATGTATTTTTACATATATTTCATATTGATTTTTTCGATATTCTGTTATGCAAAAAAGCTGTCCCGCGACAGGATCAACCTCGCAGAACAGCTCTATATTTAAACTCAATCCGGATTACACGAGCGCCGGATTCCAAATCTCATTCACCCACGCCAAGAGGCGCAGGTCCTGGCCAAAGCCGCCAATGACGGACAGTCCGAGCGGAAGACCGCCA
>NZ_ASSC01000834.1 GCF_000520735.1 Paenibacillus forsythiae T98 | reverse complement strand
TGCCGTTGAACTAGCTTCCAGCCAGCGCATCAGTGGCTGGCAGCAGTGATGCCCCGCCCGGACTGCTATTCCCTCCGCATCGAGCACAGTGGCTACGTCATGGGGGTGAACGTCCCCCAGATTGAAGGTGACGACGCCCACTTTCCGGTTGCGAGGTCCATAGATCGTTATCCCCTCAACTTCGGCAAGACGCTGCTCGGCGTAGGCCGCAAGCTTGATCTCATGCCGATGGATTTCATCCAGACCGACCTCTTGAAGAAAGTCAATTGCCGCCCCCAGGCCGACTGCGCCCGCGATGATCGGCGTGCCGCCCTCGAACTTCCAGGGAAGCTCCTTCCAGGTGGAATCGTACAAGCCGACATCATCGATCATTTCCCCGCCAAACTCAACCGGTTCCATGGCTTCAAGCAGCGCTCTCTTGCCGTACAGGGCGCCGATACCGGTCGGCCCGCACATCTTGTGGCCGGACAAGGCATAGAAGTCGCAGTCCAGATCCTGAACGTCAACCTTCATATGCGGCGTGCTCTGCGCGCCGTCGACCACCATGACCGCGCCGTGACGGTGCGCGATAGCTGCAATCTCCTTCACCGGACTGGTAACGCCCATTACATTGGAGACATAGGCCACGGAGACGATCTTCGTATTGTCCGTAATCGTCTTCTCGGCATCCTCCAGCAGAATGGTTCCGTCCTTCTGAAGCGGAATGAACTTGAGCGTCGCTCCCGTCTTCTTGGCGAGCTGCTGCCAAGGAATCAGGTTGCTGTGGTGCTCCATCAAGGTAGTGACAATCTCATCGCCCTCTCCGACGGCGGAAGGACCGTAAGAGGAAGCTACCAGATTCAAAGCCGTCGTCGTACCGCGTGTAAACACGATCTCTTTGGTGCTGTGGGCGTTAATAAATCTGGCAACCTTCTCTCTGGCTCCTTCATAGGCATCGGTTGCGCGGCTGCCCAGCGTATGGACGCCGCGGTGAACGTTGGAGTTATCGTACTCGTAGTATGCCTTGATCGCTTCAATGACCTGCCGTGGCTTCTGCGAGGTTGCGGCGCTGTCCAGATACACAAGCGGATGACCGTTAACATTTTGGTTCAGGATAGGGAATAGCTCCCGGATCGCGCTGTTCATTGGCCTAACTTCCTTTCCACAAGAGACTTAAGCTGATTGCGAAGTCCCTCAAGTGGAATTTGCGACACAACCGGCGCAAGGAAGCCGTAAATAACCAGTTTCTCCGCATCCGAACGCGAAATACCGCGGGACATGAGATAATAGATTTGTTCCGGATTGACCTGCCCTACGGAAGCGGCATGCCCTGCTGTAACATCGTCCTCATCTATAAGCAGAATCGGATTGGCGTCGCCGCGCGCCTTCGGGCTCAGCATCAGCACTTTTTCCGTCTGTTGGCCGTCAGCCCGCGTCGCGCCTTTCTCGATCTTGGTAATTCCGTTAATAATCGACGTGGCGTTCTCGCGCATGACCGCGCGGGTAATCATATTGCTTGGCGTGTTCTTGCCAAAATGCTGCGCCTGCGTCGTATAGTTGAGCTTCTGCGAGCCCGAGCCTACCGCGATCACTTTGGCGTCGGAGCTTGCTCCGTTGCCCTTAAGCACCGACTTCGTGTCGCTGGCCGTATCGCCGTCGTTCATTTCGCCGACAATCCATTCAACCGCTCCGTCGTTCTCCACGATGGCGCGGCGGTACGTAACATCCGTCGTATCGGCTCCGAATTGATGCACCGTTGCGTAGCGAACCTTCGCTCCGGCGCAGGCGAATACTTCCACTGCGCCGTTATGAAGTCCGGCTTCGCTCTTGCCCGAAACGTAGTTGTCGACATAGGTTACCGAACTGTTGCTGTCCGCTACAATCAGGATATGGGGAGCGAATGAAGCCTCGGCGTCGTCTGTCAGGAATATAGCCTGAACCGGTGTATCGACCACTACATTCTTCGGAATGTACAGGAATACGCCGCCGTTCCACAGCGCCGCGTGCAGGGCGGCTACCTTATGCTCCTCCGGTTTGACCGCCGTATGCAAATAACGGCGCACCAGCTCTCCGTGATTCTTGACCGCAGTGTGCAGATCCGTGAAGATTACACCCTGCTCAGCCAGTTCCGGCGCGAGACGCGTGTAGACCGCTCCCGAATTCCGTTGAATAATGAGGCTGCCTTCCTCCGAGCTGCCAACAAGCGCGGCAATGGAGGAGGGGGCTTCGTTCAATGCGGCGATCGCCGCGCTTTCTTTATAGCTGCCGTATTGGTTGATATTCCAGCGGTCAATACGGGTCTTCTCCAGCTTTGGCAGTTCCAGTTCAGCGGCCAGCTCCAGTGCCTTCAGGCGGCTTTCCTTCAGCCACTCCGGCTCGCCGCTTCGCAGCGACAGTTCGCTCAATCGCCCGGCGTCCACCGGAAGAATGGTTTGCGTAGTCATAATGGTCTCCTCCTTCCAGGCGTTATTAAACTTCCTGTCCTACGACTTCATCTTCAATCCCCAGCTCTTCCTTCACCCATTCATAGCCGTCGGCTTCCAGTCGCTCGGCAAGCTCCGGACCGCCCGATTTAACGATTCTTCCTTGCATCATAATATGAACAAAGTCGGGTTTGATGTAGTTGAGCAGACGTTGGTAGTGAGTGATAACGAGGAAACCGCGGTCTTCGCTCCGCATGGCGTTTACGCCCTGCGCCACAACTCTCAGCGCGTCGATATCAAGGCCCGAGTCGATCTCATCCAGGATGACAATCTTCGGTTCCAGCAGCATCATTTGCAGAATTTCGTTGCGCTTCTTCTCCCCGCCGGAAAAGCCTTCATTCAAATAACGGTGCATGAACTCCGGATTCATCTCCAGATCCTTCATCTTGCTTTCCATTTGGCGGATAAACTTGATCAGCGAAATTTCACTTCCTTCTTCGCGGCGCGCGTTGAGCGCACTGCGAAGAAAGTCGGAGTTCGTTACGCCGGCGATTTCGCTGGGATACTGCATGGCCAGGAACAATCCCGCGCGGGCGCGTTCGTCGACGGACATTTCCAGCACATCCTGACCTTCAAGGGTTACGGTTCCTTCCGTTACTTCATATTTCGGATGGCCCATCAGTGAAGAGGCAAGCGTACTTTTGCCGGTGCCGTTCGGTCCCATGATGGCATGAACCTCGCCGCCCTTCATTTGAAGGTTAAACCCCTTCAAGATCTCTTTCCCCTCAATCGTCGCTTTCAAACCCTCAATGACAAATTCTGCTGCCATAACGTTCATCCCTTTCATTGATCGATTTGCGAAATCAGAATTATTGCAACAGGTTGCCCTGATCCCAACATCGTGTTTTAGAGTTCTTATCAAATTAAAATAATTATAAAATGATTCTCAGTGATTATCAATGAGTTTTACTCATTTTATTATAATAAGCCCGTATTTTCAAACCGAAATTTTCATTTTCATGGATTTTTTCAGGAATTGTTCATGATAATTGTCATATTATTGCCCTAATATGAGCTTAATACTTCTTCGTTTTTCCTCGAAGGCTTCTTCGCTCAGAACAGGGCTTAGCATAGCTTCTTCCGGAGGAACCGCGAGCTCGATCCAGGAGCGGCATCCGCCGTATTCCGGAAGCATCTCGATTTCGGCAGGCTTCTCCAGCTTGTATACCTTGAGCAGCAGCACATGCAGAGGTTCCTTTGCCTTCCATTTCAGCCGTTCCTCAGCCAGATTTCCCGTCCACATATGATAAGGATAGAGGCGTTCAAGCTGTTCGAAATCCCTCACCTCAAGATCATCCACCGCCTCTGCGTAAGCCGTAAGCCGCACACGGTCAGCCCCGGCATTGAACTCCGAAAGGGAACGTTCCACGGAAGCCCGGTACGGCTCCTTGACCAGATGGGTCCGCTGATGCTCGTAGGTGGGAAACAAATAAAAGGAATGGCTCTTGAGCTCGAAACGCCGGGTTTCTTCCTCGATGCCTCCTTTTCGCAAAAGCATAATCTGGTCTCCCTGGACAAGAACATCAATGGCCGAAGCCCATTCTTTCAAAGCGACAGGGTTAAGATTCATCGCTCTTATCCCTCCTTCCATCCCTCGTCTAAGCTGCTTTATGTATCTATTATAGCTTCATTCGCTCCATTTCGACAGGCCGATGTTAAAAAAGCTTCCGTCAAATTCCGGAGTTTCCGGATTATCGGAAGCCCGGGGCAGAGCGCCAGTTACTTGCCGCGTATAGGTTTCCTCCCTGTTCGTAGCAAGTCTGATGCTCTGATTGGTCAAAGAACCGGGGGATGATTTTAAACAAATTGTTTAAAAAATAGGAAAAAAAGCCTCCGCAAAGGAAGGCTTTTGGGGTCAAAACAGATCGTTCCGTCCTGGCTCAATCTCAGCCAAGGAAAGAACGCAGCATCCAGGAGTGCTTCTCGAAATCGCTGCGGATTTTGATGAACAGGTCGGCCGTAGGCTGATCGTTGTCTTCCTCCGCCAGTTCAATGCCTTCCGTTAATTCCTCGGCTATGGTCGTGAAGTCTTCAATCAGCGACTGTACCATGGCGCGGCTGTCTTCCTTGCCGGACGCCTCCTGTATCGTCGCAATCTCCAGATATTCCTTCAATGTCGCCGCAGGCGTTCCTTTAATGCTCAGCAGGCGTTCAGCCACCTCGTCCATTTTCTCCGTAACCTCATCATAAAGCTTTTCGAATTTGACATGAAGGGTGAAGAATTGCTCGCCTGTTACATACCAGTGGAAGTTGTGTAATTTGACATACAGTACGTTCAAATTGGCGACCTGTCGGTTCAGTACTTGCTGTGTGGAGGTAGCATCCACTTTGTTCGTTGCTTTAGCCATAAATTATCCCTTCCTTATCCAATTTTGTAGCCGGCTTGTCTGTGATGATCCGGCCCCTGCAATGTCTAATCTCCAATTACCCTGCTGCGCGTCCCGGGAAACCCTGAAAAATCAATTATCCATAATTTTGTCAAATTACAGGATATGATCCCTTCTGGTGTAGGATGCTCGGAGAATATCTTGTCCATTCATCCCCTTCTCTTTTTTATGGCACTCACTTCTTTCATAAACATGCAGCTTATTCCTATGTAGAAGAAACGCCTGACGGCCTCCCCAAAGGTGCAAGTGCGTTGCTCGTAGAAATATAAATCCTTATATTTAAAAAAGGGCCCTTTCGGCCCCATGATCCTTCGGTATTGGCTACAGCATCTTAAGCAGAGCATCGGTTCCGCTCATGCCGGGAACAATTCCAAGCTTCTCCGCTTCGAACGTCACCGATTCCAGGGGAGCGTCAAGCAGCTGCTGCAGCGTCCGTACCCCTACCGCTCTGCCGGCTATGATGCCCCTGTCTGCCAGACGTTCGTTAAGCAGCCCGACATCCAGCGCGCCGCACATAATATAACCTTTATCGTTGCTGATTGTCAGCAGCGTCGTTTTGGGCAGCTTCACTTCCACTCCGAGCATGACATGACCGCCGACTGCAACGGGAACCAGCGTCACCATAAACAGGCACCTCCTTCATTGTCTTACCCCGCTGTATGTTTATGCCTGCCGGGAAGCCTGCGTGTGGACGATGGTCCCGGATTTTCATGGGAATCAGGAGTCATAAGACCTATTTTTTTTCAAACTCCACTCTATAACTATTTCATATTTAATGTTATAGTTTATATACAAAGAACCATTCCTATGAGTAAAGCTGGGGGATATATGGAGAATAATACGCTGAGTGCAGACGGTCATTACTTGTTTAATGTCGACATTTTGATAAATGCCCGTACCAACCGGCTTGCTTTGCAATATTTGCTTGAACTGATGAACAGCGGCGATGCGGTGGCAGACTTCAAAATCCATTCCGAGCTGCCCCTTGGAAAGACGATTGACAGCCTTCTTGCTCCCCTGCGGACAATGCCCAAGCAGCAGGCTTACCCTTCGACACCATCCGACATTCGCCGCGCCGTGCTGCCAAAGCCTTCTGTCCCTGCGCCAAGTTCCGTTGTACCCGCAACTCCCGGAACGCCGGATTACCGGAAGCCGATTGAAAGCCCCGTCGACGCCTACGGCCAGATACACGCTTTGATCAAGGACAATCGGCTGGTCCGGTTGATAGCCAACCGTCAAGGCAAGCAGATGTCCATGCCATGCCGTATTCTGAATTTCGACGAGGCCACCGGCACTCTCAATGTCTACCATGTTGACGAGAAGCAGGTGTACACGTTCAGTCTGAATGAAATCGACGAGTTTTTGTAAGAACAACAAGGGTGCCCCAGGCCGCTATTGAACCACGATCCTCTTGCGGATTACAGTTCATGATGGCCTGGAGGCACCCTTTTGCCTATACCTGTTGCGTTGCGGTCGCCGGAGCACCGAGGCACGCTTTTTTCACCGGGGCACATCTCTAAATCATTATGCGTTTCTGCGGGAAAAGGCCTCCAGCGCAAGCAGCAGCCAGCCGGCAATGAAGCATACTCCGCCCAAAGGGGTAATCGCTCCCAATACTTTGATTCCGGTAATGCTCAGGGCGTACAGGCTGCCCGAGAACAGCACGATGCCTGCAAGCAGCAGCCACCCCGACCAGCGGAGCCTCGGACTCTCTCCCCATTGCCCTGCGGCAACACCGACAATCAGAAGACCCAGCGCATGCATCATATGATAGTGAACGCCCGTTTCATATACCGCCATTTCGTTCTCCCCAAGCGAAGATTTGAGGATATGGGCTCCGAAAGCGCCTACAGCTACCGCCAGCATGGCGAGCACAGCCCCCCACCCCATAAATGTACGTTGCAATGATAACAACTCCTTGTCCCTGTAGTGTGGATTGTTTATGCTCTTGCCCCATGCTTCCAGCATAACGGATACGAAGCTGCCAATCCAGTGTCCGCATTTTTGCGCCTACTGCTTGCATTTACAGCCGCTTTGTGAAAAATTGGTTATAGCATATACATAACTATTTTGAAAAGGAGTGCACCACATTTTATGAATGAACCTAATCCCCCGGAAAATAACGCGCCGCAGTACGCCCCTATTCCCGGCGACAGCGGCTCCGGCTTTTCCCCTTACCAGGAGGAGCTAGGGAGCCTTAAGCATTCCGGTCCGGGCATCGCGTCTTTTGTCATTGCCATGGTGGCGCTGGCGGGATACATCATTTCCTTCATAGTCGCCGGAACCTTGATCCAGCCGGTGTTAAACGAAGGAGATGTGCTGAAAGGAGAAACGAGCGGGGCCTTCCTGTTCCTCGGATTATCCATAATCGCGCTTGGAGCGCTCAATATTATCGGCGTAGTGACAGGGATTATCGGCCTGGCCCTCCGCCGGAGACGTAAAGTATTCGGAATCATCGGCACGATCATCAACGGGTTAATTCTGATTCTGTTCCTGATGCTGATTCTGGTGGTTCTGTTTCATGCAGGCTCCCTGTAATAGCGGGAGAACGTTGCCGTCCTTGCGAAAATGCGGGACGCAACGAATACATGAGGTCCCTTCGCTTGCGCCTGAAGCTTCAGGCGGCAAGGTCGAAGGGACCTTTCTTTGTGTCTATAAGTGAATTGAGCGAAGCATAGGCATGCGGTGGGAATCCTTCTGTGGCATCGCCGTACGGAATATTCATCCGGATGATGTATCCCTGTCCATCCGTCTCGGTTACGATATACTTTCTGGTTCCCCCATTGCCGGAAGCGGTCAGAAGGAGCCGAGCGTCAGGCAATGTGCCCGTTCTCTCTGTGTCCTTCAGTTCCTTGACTTCTCCGGTCCCGGACAATTCCTCGCGCCCTTCCATAAGCAGAGCGCCTGGGTTGAAGTCCGAAGGCAGCTTCTCGATGTCGGCGTAATAGCGGGGGTCCGCCTTCAGGTACAGTCTCCCCTTCGCCGAATCGAAGCCGAGGATGTCGAACACATACAGCGAGTAGCCGTCGCCCGGCGCGAGCGCCGCGGTCTTCTCTTCAAGGTTGCCTTCGAGCCTAATCTCCAGCCGCCGGGTCTGCGGCAATCCGGGTCCTCCCGGCTCCCCTTCCGAAGCGGCCAGCTTGGTGAGCACCCGCTGCTTGAGGGAGGCGTCGCCGCTCGCCGCTATTTCCACATATTCAAAGGCGACCTTGTCTTGTTCATTCAGCGTTTCCGGTATGCTCTCCATTCCGGCTCCAAGCTCGAAAGCAACCGGACCTTCCCCAGTCTGAATTTCTACCGAATGGCTGTCGATTTGTCCGTTATAGACCCCCGTTCCCTTCATGACCTGCGTTTCCCCGCCCGATGGCCCGGCCGGTGAGGGGGAAGGTTCAGGCGCCGGGGACCGGCCGCTGCTGCTCTAGCGGGAAGCGAGGTAGGCGATTCTCCCGTTCACTACCGTCATCCGGGCTTTGGCGGCGAGCATTTCCTCCGCGCTGGCCGAAATGTCCCGGTCAATGACAGTGAAGTCCGCGCGCATCCCCACGACTATGCGGCCGCGTTCATGCTCTTCTCCGGCGGCAGCGGCGCTTCCGTCGGTGAACAGCCGGAGCGCTTCCTCCGCCGAAAGCTTCTGCTCCGGCAGATAGCCGCCATGCGCTTCCTCCGGTCTGCGGCGCGTCACAGCGGCATGCAGGCCGAGAAAGGGATTCAACGGCTCGATCGGCGCGTCGCTTCCACCCGCGCAGGTAATCCCGGCAGACAGCAGCTTCTTCCAGGCGTATAAATATTCCTGCCTTTCCTTGCCGACTCTGTCAAGCACCCATGGAAAATCACTGGCAACAAAACGGGGCTGGATGTCCGCAATCAGCCGCAGGGCCCGCATGCGTTCAACGAGCGCCGCATTCAGTACCTGGGCGTGGATGAAACGATCCGGCAGCGGCGCGTTCTCAGGCAGCGGCGAGGCTTCCATCGCGGTCAGTGTCATATCGGCCGCCGCATCCCCAATGGCGTGAACGGCGACCGGAAAGGAGGCTCGGCGGGCCGTGGCAACCATTTCCTTCAGTTCCTCCTGAGTATGGATGGCTATGCCCGAGGTATGAGGCGCATCGCTGTAAGGCCTGGCAAGCAGCGCCGTCCTCCCTCCAATCGCCCCGTCGGAGAACAGCTTGACGGCACCGATTCGCAGCCATTCGTCGCCCTCGCCGGGGCGAAGCCCCAGCTCCTCGGCCTCCTGGAGAAAGGGATAGTACAGCAGTTGATGCGTGCGGAAGTACACTCCCTCTTCGCGCAGCTCCCGATGGATGCGCAGCATCGTCCCCATGCCGCCAAGCAGGCGCAGGTCCTCCGTATGCGCCGCTGTCAAACCGAGCGACAGCGCGTGCTGACAGGCCCGGCGCATGGCCGCTTTCAGGGCGGCATAGCCCGGCGCGGGCTGGACGGCGGCAAACGGAAGCGAGGCGTCCTCATAAATCCAGCCGTTCAGGCTGCCGTCCGCGTCACGGCCGTATGCGCCGGAAGGAGGATCTGGCGTCGTTTCCGTCACTCCGGCCAGGCGGAACGCCTCGCTGTTGCCAAGGTAGGCGTGGAAGCAGGTCCGCGTCAGAAAGACCGGATGCCGGTCCGTAACTTCATCCAGCTCGCGCTTGTGCGGAGCTTCCGCCGGTCTGAACGCATTTTCGTTCCAGTTCAGTCCAAGAATCCAGTGGCCGGGGGGAGTCATTCGGGCGCGCTCCGCGATTGCTCCCAGCATGGCTTCCTTGGAGTCGATTCCCGTAAAGTCAAGCATGTCCAGCTTCATCCCCTGCATTCCCAGGTGCAGGTGGGAATCCGCAAGACCCGGCAGCACATAGCCGCCCTCCCAATCCACAGTCTTGTAATCCCGCCCGGCCAATTGCAGCTTCAATTCCCGCTTCGCGCCAATCGCGGTGATGATTCCGTTCTCGCTATAGATGGAATCCGGGGCGCCCTGAACGCCTCGAATCCCTCTTCCATTGGTGAACAGCACACCTGGCATCGTTATCCTCTCCTTATTGCCCTTCACGGCTTGACCGTTCGCAAGCTCTTGATTACAGGCTAACATAACGCGCGCCGGAACTGGACCGCAAGCCCGTCATTTTTCTTGTGTCCCTGAATATACTTTAGGTACAACTAACGGCTTCCGGCGCCCGGCTGCTTATCAGACCCTTTCCATACTACTGCGCCAACGCCGCAGCCTAACAGTGACTTTCGTTTCTTACATTCCACGGGAGGTGGTCATCTTTGTCCCAGTCGTCACAGCCTTTTTCATTTGTCGTGTCGAAAGAAGACTGGTCCCTGCACCGCAAAGGCCATCAGGATCAGGAGCGTCACCAGCAGAAGGTCAAGGAAGCGATTAAAGGCAATTTGCCCGATCTCGTTACGGAAGAGAACATTATCATGTCCGACGGCAAACAAATCGTCAAGGTGCCGATCCGCAGCCTGGATGAGTACCGGATTATTTATAACTACCGCAAGCAGAAGCATGTCGGCCAGGGCGACGGCGACAGTCAAATCGGCGATGTGCTTGGCAGGGAGCCGACGCAGACCGGTCCCGGCAAAGGAGATAAAGCGGGCGACCAGCCGGGCCAGGATCTGGTGGAGGCGGAGGTCGATCTGGAGGATCTGGAGGACATTCTGTTCCAGGAATTCGAGTTGCCGCATTTAAAGCCCAAGGACAAGGAGGAAATCGAGGTCCAGTCCATCGTCTTCAATGACATCCGCAAAAAGGGCATGATGTCCAACATCGACAAAAAGCGCACCCTGCTTGAGAACCTGCGCCGCAATGGCCGAAGAGGCAAGCCGGGAATCCACGGGATCAGCCCCGACGATTTGCGCTACAAGACCTGGGATGAAACGACGATTCCGCATTCCAACGCGGTCATTATCGCGATGATGGACACTTCCGGGAGTATGGGAACGTTTGAAAAATACTGCGCCCGCAGCTTCTTTTTCTGGATGACCCGCTTCCTGCGCCGCCAATACGAGAAGGTCGAAATTGTCTTTCTGGCCCATCATACGGAGGCAAAGGAGGTCAGCGAGCATGATTTCTTCACCCGCGGCGAAAGCGGCGGCACGATCTGTTCGTCGGCCTATCAAAAGGCGGTGGAAATCATCGACAAGCGTTATCCGCCTTCCAAGTACAATATCTATCCTTTCCATTTCTCGGACGGCGACAACCTGAGCTCCGACAACGAGCGCTGCGTCAAGCTGATCGGAGAGCTGCTGAAACGAAGCAACATCTTCGGCTACGGCGAGGTCAACCAGTATAACCGGAGCAGCACCCTCATGTCCGCGTACAAGCACATTAAGCAGCCGCAGTTTATGCACTATGTCATCAAGGACAAGAAGGAAGTGTATCAGGCGCTAAGGACCTTTTTCGGTAAAAAAGAGCCTGCCGGGCAATAAGCGTCGATTACCTTACAACCCGGAGCGGCCCTTTTCCCTGTCTCTTGCTCCCTCTCCCGTCCGTCGCCAGCACGATGGCATACGAACCGGTTACGTAGATTCTTCGCGCAAAGAGAGCTTCCCGGCGGCGATAATAGCGGGAAGCTCTCTTTGCACTGCCTTCAAGGGGGGGCCCCCGCCCGTCAATACGATATCACCCCTTGCTCGCGCCCGCAGTCAATCCGTCAACCAGCAAGCGCTGGAGGAAGGCGAACAGAATCATAATCGGAACCGCAATCAGCACAGCTCCGGCCGAGAACAGGGTGAAGTTGGAGTTCTGGATAGTATTGACCATATCCCACATCCCGACGGCGACCGTCCAGTTCTCCTTGGTCCGCAGAATCAGCCGGGCGAAAATGAAATCAACCCACGGTCCGACAAACTGGGTCAGCGCCATAAAAGTAATCATCGGGCGCGATAACGGTAAAATCACTCTGGCGAAGATGCCGAAGTTGCTTGCCCCGTCAATCCGTGCGGCCTCATCAAGAGAACGGGGAATCGTATCGAGAAAACCCTTGGCGATAAACGTTCCACCAAGCGGCGCCCCAGCCGCATAGACGATAATCAAGGCCAGATGCGTGTCCAGAAGATGAAATTCCTTCAACAGCAAATAAATAGCGATCATACTCATGAAGCCCGGGAACATACCGAGAATTAGCATTGTCGATAGCGCAGTTTGACGGCCTTTGAAGCGGAATCTCGATACCGCATAGCTTGTCAGTAATGTCAGCAATACGCCAATCAGCATAGAACAAATAGCGATCTTCAGCGTATTCACATACCAGGTTCCAAACATATAGACCTGCGAGGTGAACAGTTCTTTGTAATGGACAAGCGTCAATTGATCCGGAATAAAATGTTTGCTGTACAACGACTTCCCGGGCCGAAGCGACCCGAGTACAATCCATATCGCCGGATACAAGGCAGTTATCGCCAGGACAATCAGGACGATATAACTCATAGCCAGACGGATTATACTTGCCAATTTGCGTCCGATCATTGGATCATGTCCTCCTGTTTGAATGAATTGGTCCGACGGTAGTTGTAAATTGAAAAGGAAGCGATAAGGATAAAGATAATAATACCGACGGCCGCAGCCATATTGTTTTTGTTCTGATCAAGCGTCAATTTATACAGCCACGTTACGAGCAGATCGGTTGAACCTGCGTACTGGTAGTTCCCGTTAACCGGATTTCCGCCTGTAAGCAGAAAGATTGCGTTAAAATTGTTGATGTTGCCCGCAAACTGCGTAATAAGCGTAGGAGCGGTGGTGAACAGAACCATTGGCAAAGTGACAATACGAAACTTTTGAAAAGGGGAAGCTCCGTCTACCTCGGCCGCTTCGTACATATCCCGCGGAATCGTTGTGAGAACACCCATAATAAGAAGCATGGACACCGGTATACCGACCCACATATTTACAATAATGACGGTAACCTTAGCCCAGAACGGATCTGTTAGCCACGGCAGTCCGCCGAGTCCAAAATATCTCAGATATTGATTGATCGGACCGAATTGTCCGTTGAACAGGTTACGCATCAGCAGCAGGGAGATCAACTGCGGAATGGCGTAAGGAATAATCAGAATCGCCCTCCAGAAGCCCTTGAATCTAATGCCCTGCTGACTGATCAGCAGCGCTACGAGCAGACCGCCAAAGTAGGTGGTAACCGTCGATAAAACGGCCCAGATGATCGTCCAGGTCAAGACCCCGTAAAAAGTATGGCTCCATGTCTTGAGAGCGAGCAAATTACGGAAGGTTTCGAATCCGACCCAATCGACAAGCTTCGCAGGTGGCATATGCGAGGGGGCGGAATAGTTCGTAAAGGCAATCAGAATCATGAAAATAATCGGCATGATGGTAAAGAACAGGATGCCCACGGCAGGAAGCACCAGAAAGGTTTCCGCAAATTTATAATCATGCACATAACGAATTGATTGTCTGAAGTTGTTAGCCGCAATACCGCCTTCCCGCAACTTGGCAATATGGTATGCGTCCTTGATATTCATAACCCAGCCGATCAGAAACAATACCAGAACCAGTAACGTAATCAGACTCTGAATCAGAATATAAATGGAATGGTCGCCCACTACCATTTTAGTAATGCCGTTTACCTTGGCCAAGTGGTTCGGCGAGTCTCCCAAAGTGGCAATGCCCCATAAGGCCCTGCCTAAATTTCGGATAAAATAATAGACACAAGCAGCCTCGATCAATAATAGAATGATGCCCTTAATAAATTGGCGGTTGTAGATTTGTCCGAGTCCCATAAAAATCGCCGACAGTATCGTGGCTCTTGTTCGTCGTTGCCACATTCTTCTCCGCCCTCCTCTCCGGTTCCTCTAAATTATTGAGCTGCGGCTCCATTGTTTAAATCCTTGATTTGCTGCACCGCTTTATCCATTGCCGCCTTCGGATCGGCATTTTTATCCCAAATTTCCGGCAGCGCCGCGTTAGCCGGACTCCATACATTGCCCATCTCCGGTATGGACGGCATTGGCTGGGAATTTTTCGCTTGCTCGGCAAAGGCAGAAATATACGGATCATTCTTAACTTGCGCATCCTCCAATACTTCCTTATTGGTCGGGATGGAGCCTACTAGCTTGTTAAGCAGGAGCTGGGCATCCTTGCCGGAAGCGAACTCAGCATACAATTTCGCCGCATTCGGATATTGCGTATAAGCGTTCACACAGTAAATTTTGATACCGGAGAAGGAAGTCGCTGTTTTCCCTTCAACCGCCGGAAGCGGAGCGACGCCCAAATTATCTCCAAGCGCCTCCTTGTAGCCGGCCAATTCCCACGGACCGTTAATATCCATTGCCACGTCGCCAGAGTTGAACAGACTTCGCTTAATATCGGGGTTAATATCCCCGCTCTTGATCGGCAGAGCCTCTTTCATTTTGACAAAGGCTTTCAAGCTTTCAATGGCTTGAGCGGAGTTCAGTCCAATATCATCTTTGTTTGTGCCGTTGTCGCCAAAGAGATACCCCCCCGTCGAGGCGATAAACATATAGTTGAAATACAGGTTGCCGACTTCCCACATAATCCCATATTTGTTCTTCGATTTATCGGTAAATGTCTTGCTGAAAGCAAGCACGTCGTCAAAAGACTTCGGGGCCTCCTTCAGCAGCGATTTGTTGTAATAGAGAGCGTAGGTCTCTGCGGAACGCGGATAGCCGAACAATTCGCCATCAAAGGTAGCTCCTGTAATTGCGGCCTCTGTGTTGTTCTTTTTTGTTTCCTCCGTAAACACATCGTTGGGAAGGATGAGGCTGGCGGCCACCGCTTTACCGAGATTGTCATGTGGAATAACAGCAACATCCGCCGCCAATCCCGAAGGGCCGTCCTGAGACAATTTCGTCACTTGGTCTGACGGAGCCACCTCTTCGATTTTGACCGGAACATTATATTTTTGGGTGAACTGCTTGGCGATTTGCTCTGTAAATGCTCTCTCCTCCTTGCTCTCCCATACAGTCAATGCGGCTCCATCTTCAGGTGTAATTTGGGCGGAAGCCGATCCCGTATCCGTCCCCCCACCGTTGGCAGCGCTTTCTTTTGATGTATTCGTTGTTCCGTAGTTCGTCGAATTGCTTGCATCATTGCCAGGCCCGCAGGCTGTTAGGGAGACTGTCATGGAGAACACGGCCGCCAGAGTCATTAGCTTATTCATCTTCAAATTCATTTACCCCTTTCATTGTCAAATGCCTTTAACTTGGATTGAAGCGATCAAGTGCAGCTAAAGTGCGCAAACGATTTCGGAAACCCCCGGGGAGATCGAAATTCTGCCTCTTCGGTCGAGTCGAACTCCAGAACTTGGAAAGCGCTTCATATTCGAACCAATCATACAATAGCCTGTTGCATTTGTAAAAACGTTTGCACAAACGAAACTCGCCCATTTTTGCTCATTTATTTCAAATAATCTTCCAAATCCTTCTGAAATCAAAAGATATCTCTTCTTTTAGTTGTTTTTTCCATTTCCTCTTGAGATAATAAGCGAATATTTATCGATGTATATGTCAATATACGAGGCTGTCACGCAGATAAATAAAGCTACTTCCCATTAATTGTATTATGAAAACGGAAACAATTTGTGCAAAGGTTTGAATTCATGATTGTCTATCTTCTTTATTTCATGCTATAATCCAAATCAATCCGAGAAGCCATGCTCTTTTTTCGGATACCCAATCTAAAGGCAATGCTACTTGTTACAGGTACATCCTCGGTCGCTTCCCGGCTCCGGATGTGCCTTTTTGCGATGCGACCAAACCGAAAACTCCTTGTTTCAGGGCCGAGGCGGCTAAATGACGGGGGACTTTCGAAAAGAAGGGTATCCGTTTTACCAAAATTTCAGGAGGTTTTGCTCATGTTACTGGAAGCTGTATATCATCGCCCACGGGTCAATTGGTCCTATGCTTACGACGAAAATACGATTCATTTGCGGCTCCGCGCTAAAAAAGGCGATTTGACCGAAGTGTATGCCTGGGTAGGCGACAAATACGCCTGGGACCAGACAAAAGAACTGATTCCAATGACCATTTTTACTTCTGACAGCATGTTTGATTATTGGGAATGCGAATCCGTTCCGCCGTTCCGCCGGCTGAAATACGGTTTTCTGCTGCAAAAAGAAGAAGAGCGGATCTGGATAACCGAAAGGGAATTTCAAGCCGAACTCCCCTCCAATCTGAACCGGCTGTTTGAATTTCCATATATCAACCGCGGAGATGTCTTTGCCCCCCCTGCGTGGGTCAAGGATACGGTCTTTTACCAAATTTTCCCAGAACGGTTTGCGAATGGCGACCGCAGCCTCGATCCGGAAAACGTGCAGCCTTGGGGGGGCGTTCCGAAACAGGACAATTTTTTCGGCGGCGATCTTCAGGGTGTAATTGATCATCTCGGCCACCTCACGGAGCTGGGCATTACCGGCATCTACTTTACTCCTGTTTTTGCTGCTAGTTCCAATCATAAATACGACACGGAAGATTATATGAAGATTGATCCGCAA
>NZ_ASSC01000833.1 GCF_000520735.1 Paenibacillus forsythiae T98 | reverse complement strand
GCGGCTGTTATGGCGGGCGGCATGGTTCCTCCGCTGGCAATCGCGCTCGCTACCACGCTGTTCAAGAACAAATTCACGGAAGATGAACGGAAATCCGGCATAACGAACTATGTGCTCGGCTTATCCTTCATCACCGAAGGCGCGATTCCATTTGCGGCTGCCGATCCGATGCGTGTCCTGACTTCCTGTATCCTGGGGTCGGCCGCTGCAGGGGGATTGACCCAATTCTGGAAAATTAACATCCCGGCTCCGCATGGCGGCATCTTCGTAGCTGCACTCGCGAACCATGCGCTGCTGTTCCTGCTGGCGGTTGCTATCGGCGCGGTAGTCTCCGGACTGGTGCTTGGCTTATGGAAGAAACCGCTCGTAGACGCGCAGAAGCCGATCGAAGTAAGTGCCAAACGTTCTATCGTTTAATATAGGACCCGGTAAAATAGTAGTCTCAAAATAGAAGAACGG
The DNA here is from genome assembly GCF_000520735.1 of Paenibacillus forsythiae T98. Classification (GTDB taxonomy): domain Bacteria; phylum Bacillota; class Bacilli; order Paenibacillales; family Paenibacillaceae; genus Paenibacillus_AQ; species Paenibacillus_AQ forsythiae. The sequence continues at coordinate 6,119 of NZ_ASSC01000833.1, read as the reverse complement.
CTCGGATCTCCCGGGCCGTTCTTCTATAGTTTAACCCAGTATAAGCGTGCACGCTTATATCCGCTCACTGCTTCGCTTTCTTCCGGGCACGGAACCGGCGGACCTTCATCAGATTACCGCAGGCTTTATCGTCGCAGTAGCGCTTGGAACGGTTGCGCGTATCGTCATAATAAGCCCAGCGACAGTCGGGATTATCGCAGATGCGAAATCGCGACGGCTTTTTACCCTCCACGATCTCCCGAACCGTATCCAAAAGATAGCCGCGCAGCTTCTGGAGTTGTTTCAAATTTAAATCTCCGGGTAATGGAGCCTAAAAGGGAGAAGGAGCGATCGATCATGGACCCGTATAACCAAGACAGCGGCGTGGAAGCGGAGCATCTGGAGAGAAATAAGACAACAGACTCCAGCCGTATCGCCTCCGCCTTTATCGAGTATGCCGCATACCTTGTTATTTTCCTTGGACTCTTGTACTTTCTGGTCAGATATCTGTTCCCGAAGTTCTGATTTCTTCATACAAACACAACAAAATCCATCCCTTCGCGAAGGAGATGGATTCTGATTTTACGGCAAATGGGTAACAGTTTGTGGACTGTGCGGCGGCTAACGGGACTCTGGCCTAGCGCTTTACAGCGGAATCCCGGTAGAAGAACCAGCATTCGTTCAGCAGCTTGATCTGTCGCCGGTCCTTTTTGTAATAGGCCTTCATCAGCTGATGGCTGAGCCATTGCGGCAAGGGAACCCCTCCTCTGCATGCTTGCGTAGGTTAGCATATGTGCAGAGATAGGCGATGGTGCGCCCCGGGCCGAAGATGGATATAGCTTCTTCCTGCATACGGTCTTACTGCGCCCGCTCTTCCTCCTCTTCATACCACTGCTCAAGCTGCGCCTGAAGCGCCCGGATCTCCGTCAGCAAGGAGATAAGCGGATAGTTCTGTTCTTGAATGGCCGCAAAAGCCCGCTCCAGCCGGTTGATATAATCCAGCCCGGATTCCAGCGAATACTGCTCGCGCAGCAGCTCCAGAGAATCGCATTCGGCCACCGCAAGCGGTAAATTGGGCACGTTCTCGGCCGTCAGCTTGTCGATCTCCTTGTTCAGTCTAAGGTTAAGCGCGCTGAGCTGATACGCGTAATCCTCCGGCATTTCCACGAATTGAAGCTCCTGATTCTGCTGCAAAATGACATACCGCATTTTCGGCATAGTTAGTCTCCCTCCGTCCTTGTCTTCCTTCTTGAAGTGTAGCGTATGCGCAAGTTACAATTCAAGTACAGATTGCAGCAAGCGCCAGGTGGCGCGTCAAAGAACGGAGCCGGCCAAAATGACAAGCATGACCAACGAAGAATTGCAGCGCTGGATTGAGCGGGTGTCGCGGGAAAGCTTCGGATTGCCTTTTCGCCATAAAGCGTCTTTTAATCCCAGACTGTCCTCTACGGGCGGACGTTATTTTATGAAAACCCATAACATAGAGATCAACCCTCGCCAGCTTGCGGCCTATGGGCCGGAGGAGACGGAGAAAATTATCAAGCATGAGCTATGTCACTACCATCTCCATCTGGCAAAAAGGGGCTACCGCCACCGGGACGCCGACTTCAAAGCGCTGCTGGCGCAAGTAGGAGGGAGCCGTTACTGCCGGAATCTTCCCGGAGCGAAAGCGCGTGGGCCGATGCCTTACCGCTACAAGCTCATTTGCATGCATTGCAGCACGGAGTATCTCCGCAAGCGCAAGGTGAATCCGCAGCGCTACCGCTGCGGGGAATGCGCCGGTCCGCTGAAGCTTGCGGAGATCGAAGGGACTGAGTCTAGGACGCCTACTTAACCTGGCCGATCGCGAGGCTCACTTTATAGTTGCCATACTTCAGCAGACGGTCGAGCAGCGCGTTCAACCGTTCCGGGCTTGGTGTGCGCGCCCGCATCCAGTAGCAGCCCTCGCCGCTGACGCGGTAAGCCTCTTCAATCTCCTCCTCGGATGCAACGAATTGCAGGAAGCTCTGGTGGGCGCCGCCGGAATTCAGGAATACCGTAATCAGGGCGTGTACATGGAGCCCCAGCTTTTCCGGGTCCCAGCTTACCGAATATCCTGTAATGACGCCCAGTTCCCTCAGCCTTCGAATACGCGCCCCCACGGCTTGCCCCGTCATATGTACCAATCTCCCCAACTCCCTGTTGCTGAGTGTGGAGTCTTGTATCAGCTGCCGCAGAATGAGCAGATCGGTTTCGTCCAGTAGCGCTTGGCTCATTTTTATTGTTTTCCTTTCCAATTGAAAATAGATACGTCGTAATCCTTTCACCGCATTATGTACTCCAGGCCAGGAGGAAAATTATACTTAAATTGTAGCAGAACTAATGGAAAAGAAGGAGTGCAATCCATATGAAGCTTCAATTAATAAGACATGCGGCCCTTTGGCTGGAGTACGGGGGTTCCGTCTTCCTGATCGATCCGATGCTTGGCGAGGCCGGAGCATATCCGCCAATTATAAATAGTGACAATGACCGGAGAAATCCGCTCGTCACCCTCCCGGGCCCGGTGGAAGATTGGCTCAAGCCGGATGCCGTAATCGTAACCCATCTTCACAATGACCACTGGGACGCTGCTGCGGCTTCCTTGCTTCCAAAGGATATTCCGCTATTCAGCCAGGAAGAGGACGGGGAGCGGATCTGTGCACAAGGTTTTACTGCGGTTGCTTCTATTCAGGAGCAGGCGGAATTCTGCGGAGTCCGGTTAATCCGTACAGGGGGCAGACATGGGACCGGAGAGATCGGGAAGTTGATGGGACCGGTGTCCGGCTTTATACTTCAGGCGCCTGATGAGCCCGCCCTTTATATCGCCGGAGATACGATCTGGTGTGAAGAGGTGCGGGAAGCGCTGGACCGGTACCGGCCCGGAACTGTGGTCGTCAATGCGGGGGAAGCGCGGTTTGTGAGCGGAGACCCCATTACGATGAGCGAGCGGGATATATCCAGCCTGTGCGCGCATGCTCCCGGGACGAAGGTGGTAGCCGTCCATATGGAAGCGATCAATCATTGCCTGCTGACCAGGGAAAAGCTGCGGGAACGCCTTGAAGAGAAGGGATTGCTCGGCAGGGTGCTTGTGCCATCGGACGGGGAGGTTCTCGCGCTTGACTGAGGGATAAATTCATGATAAATTATTTCTTGTTCACATCAAAATGTTCCCTGATAGCTCAGTTGGTAGAGCACTCGACTGTTAATCGAGTTGTCACAGGTTCGAGTCCTGTTCGGGGAGCCATTTTCTTGGAGAGATACCCAAGTGGCTATAAGGGGACCCTCTGCTAAGGGGTTAGACTGCGTAAGCGGTGCGAGGGTTCGAATCCCTCTCTCTCCGCCACATTTCCTTCGAAACGTGCGCCTGACTTTTTCGAACAGCTTCGTCTACATAATAATGGAAGAGAGAGCCTCCCGCTTGGGGGCTTTTTGTTTTGAAAATAAACCATGAATCATTAATTCTTCATTAAATTGAAGGAACAGCGTGTTAAAGTGAAAAATGTTATATTAAATGCTACATAATAAAGCTTTGTATTTGCTTAGGGAATAACTTCCACATATAAATATCTTCAATTTTCTTCGTATTACGTGATATTCCTCTGTTTTTTTGTTCTTGTGTTACATTATATAACTTGATTATAACATGACTGGTAAATGATTATAACACCGAATTTCGAATTTTCTTGGAACCCCTCAAAATATTAGTGACGGAAAAAAGGACATATGTTAATATAGGTAACATCATTAAAAAGAAAGAATGAAAGAGAGAAGAGGGATTGACAATGAAAAAGGGAAAAGGGGATGGCCATGGAGTATTTTATTCAGCAGTTAATTAACGGGATTTCCGTAGGCAGTATTTATGCGCTGATTGCCTTGGGCTATACCATGGTTTACGGGATCATTAAGCTGATCAACTTTGCACATGGGGATGTGTTTATGGTTGGTTCGTTTATTGGACTGTTCAGTGCCAAATATCTGGCATCAGCGGGGCTTCCTCCGGTTTTGGTTCTGATTATTTCTCTGATTTTTTCCATGACGATCAGTGCGCTGCTTGGCATCACAATTGAACGTCTTGCTTACAAGCCGCTGCGCAAATCCACACGGATTGCTGCGCTGATTACGGCAATCGGCGTATCCTTTTTGCTGGAATATACCGGTGTGCTCGTGCTTGGGCCGCAAGCTCAAGGCTTCCCTGATATTCTGGCGAAGAAGCAGTACCAATTGTTCGGGACTTCCATTCAGGTGGAGTCAAACCAGGTCATGATCTTGATTACAACGATTATTCTGATGATTATTTTGCAATATATCGTACGTTATACCAAGACCGGTAAAGCGATGCGGGCGGTATCGTTCGATATGGAAGCGGCGCGTCTGATGGGGATCAACGTGGACCGTACCATTTCGGCAACCTTTGCCATCGGTTCGGCGCTTGCGGCTGCCGCCGGTGTCATTTTTGGCATGACTTACAACTCCGTAGACCCGCTTATGGGCGTTATGCCGGGACTGAAAGCGTTCGTCGCCGCAGTGCTTGGAGGCATTGGCAGCATTCCGGGCGCACTTGTGGGCGGCTTGCTGCTGGGTACGGTAGAGACGGAAATTTCCTCGCTTGGATATTCCTCCTGGCGTGACGGCGTAGCCTTTGCCGTATTGATCCTGATCCTTATCTTTAAACCATCCGGGCTGTTCGGCAAGAATGTCCGGGAGAAAGTGTAAGGGGGGAACGGTGTGAATAAGTTAAACAAAAAATTCTGGTTAAGCATCGTCCTTGCGTTGGTATTATATGGGGTTGTTCAAATTCTGCTAACAACGGGAGCATTGAATGATGTATATAAATCTATGTTCCTTCTGATCTGCGTTAATGTTATGCTGGCGGTATCGCTTAACCTTATTAACGGGATCACCGGACAGTTCTCTATCGGGCATGCCGGATTCATGTCTGTTGGCGCATATGTTTCCGCTATTTTGACGCTTGACTATGATGTCCCGTTCGTTCTTACCATTATTATTGGCGGTCTGGTGGCGGCGGTGTGCGGCGTATTAATCGGTATGCCTACGCTGCGGCTGAATGGGGATTATCTGGCTATCGCAACACTTGGCTTCGGGGAAATTATCCGGATTATTATGCTGAACACGGAGTACGTCGGCGGCGCTTCGGGGCTTAGCGGTATTCCGGCGAAGTCGACATGGACCATCATGTTCTTCTTCACGCTGATTACGGTAGTTGTTATTAATAACTTTATCCGTTCCACTCACGGCCGGGCTTGTATCGCTATTCGCGAGAATGAGATTGCAGCCGAAGCCATGGGGATCAACACGACGCTGTACAAGATTATCGCCTTTACGCTCGGCGCCTTGTTCGCCGGGATGGCCGGCGGTCTTTCGGCTCATACGTTCTACGTTATTACACCGGGCAGCTTCAACTTCCTGAAGTCGTTCGAAATTCTCGTTATGGTCGTTCTCGGAGGACTTGGAAGCACAGCCGGCTCGATTGTCGGCGCTGTCTTCGTAACGCTGCTGTACACTTACCTTCGGGACTTCCCGGAATGGCGCATGATTATTTATTCGATCGTTCTCATTCTGATGATGATTTTCCGTCCTGGCGGCTTGCTGGGCCGTACGGGATTCTCTCTCAAGAAGTTCGGCAAAAAGGAGGCGAAGGCAAATGGCGGCATCAGCGACAGCAGTGCTTCTTGATGTTAAGGAAGCCAGCCGTTCCTTCGGGGGACTAAAGGCGCTCAGCGAGGTTACTCTTCATATTAATAAAGGCGAGCTGATCGGTCTGATCGGACCGAATGGCGCAGGTAAAACGACGCTGTTCAACCTGCTGACCGGTGTCTACCCGCCTTCGACGGGCAGCATTTTACTGGGCAACGAATCCGTCGGCGGTATGAAGCCGTACCGGATTAACCGCAAAGGGGCGGCACGGACCTTTCAGAACATCCGTCTGTTCACGGCAATGACGGTGCTGGAGAACGTTAAAATTGCCTTTCACCAGCATGCCAAGCACTCCATGTTCACCTCAATGCTTCGCCTGCCGAAGCATTTCAAGGGAGAAGCGGAGATCACGCAGAAGGCGCTGGACATTCTCAAGATATTCAGTCTCGACGATCAAAGCGAGGAGC
>NZ_ASSC01000832.1 GCF_000520735.1 Paenibacillus forsythiae T98 | reverse complement strand
TGGCTGCTGATGCCGCCGATGATCAGATTCTGGTTCGCGGTCAGACGGAAGTCTCCGGTGTGGACCTTGGCGATTTCCCGCAGTCCCGTCATCAGCGGATAGCCTTCCTCATCCTTGATCCGGCCGTTCTGGATAAAGAGCGTGAAATGCCACTTGCCGTCGCTCCCCTTAACCCAGCCATACCGGTCGCCGTTATGGTCGAAATGGTAAGGTCTGGCTTCCTGCAGCGCCCAGCCGAGGCGTTCCGTCAGCTCGCCGGTGAACCAGTCAAGCCCCCGGTCGTCGATCGTATACTTGAAGCGGGCGTGCTTGCGGACGGCGCGGTCGCCGTAATCCCGTTGAATCGTGACCGTCTTCTCGGCGACATCAATCAGCTGCTCCGGTGTACAGAAGCCGATCACCTTGGCGACCTGCGGATACGTCTTCGGATCGCCGTGAGACATCCCCATACCGCCGCCCACGCTTACGTTGAAGCCGGCCAGACGGCCGTCCTCGATAATCGCGATAAAGCCCAGGTCCTGGGAGAACACATCCACATCATTGGATGGGGGAACGGCGATTCCGATCTTGAATTTGCGCGGCAGATAGACCGGGCCGTAAATCGGCTCCTGCTCGGCGCCGTCCTGGCTGTCCACGACCTTCTCGCCGTCCAGCCAGATTTCATGGTACGCTCTCGTCCGCGGATCAAGATGATCGCTGACCTTGCGCGCCCATTCGAAGACCTCGGAGTGAATCTCCGACTGGTACGGATTCGGGTTGCACATGACGTTGCGGTTCACGTCGCCGCAGGCGGCGAGCGTGCTTAGCAGCGACTCGTTCACTTCCTGGATCGTCTTTTTCAAATTCCATTTGATGACGCCATGCAGTTGAAACGACTGCCGCGTTGTCAGGCGGATGGTGCCATTCCCGTACTTGTGGGAGATCCGGTCCATCATCAGCCACTGGTTCGGCGTGACCACGCCTCCCGCAGCGCGTACGCGCAGCATAAACTGGTAGGCCGGCTCCAGCTTCGACTTGGCCCGTTCGCTCCGGAGGTCCCGGTCGTCCTGCATATAGCTGCCGTGGTGCTTCATCAGGCGGTTATCATCCTCGGGAATGGAGCCTGTAATTGGATCTGCCAACGTCTCTTCGAGGCTTCCCCGCAAATAGTTGCTTCTGCGCTTGATATCCTCCACATCGCTGTGGGGAGCGTCATGGGGCGGATATTTATCGTTCAGTGCCATGCTGCTTCTACTCCTCTCGGCGATTGTTTAGATACAGGGCTTAATATACATCCCGCTGGTAACGTTTCTGCTGCTGCATAAGTGTCAAATATTCGGCCGCTTCTTCGGAACTTAGCCCGCCTTCGCGTTCAAGTATTGTAGCAAGCGCGGTATGGACATCATGCGCCATTCTCTTCTCATCTCCGCATACATACACTGCGGCGCCTTCCCGAAGCCACTTGTACAGCTCTCCGGCTTTCTCAAGCATGCGGTGCTGGACATACACCTTCTGGTCGGTATCGCGCGAGAAGGCGACATCCATGCGTGTCAGCACGCCCTCCTTGAGCCAGCGCTGCCATTCGACCTGATAAAGGAAATCTGTGGAGAAATGCTGGTCGCCGTAGAACAGCCATGTCTTGCCCGCAGCTCCGCTCTCTTCCCGTTCTCCGAGAAAAGCGCGGAACGGCGCGACGCCAGTTCCCGGACCGATCATGATGACCGGGGTCTCCGGGTTCTCCGGAAGCTTGAAGTTAGAGTTGCTCTGAATAAAGACGGGCAGCTTGTCCCCCGCCTGTACCCGCTCCGCCAGCAGGGTGGAGCACACGCCGTAGCGGTCTCTTCCCTGACTTTCGTAGCGCACAGCGCGGACCGTGAGATGCACCTCGTCCGGATAAGCTTCCGGACTGCTGGAAATGGAATACATCCGCGCGGGAATTTTCCGCAGGATTTTCACGAAATCGCCTGCCGGAATGATTCCTTTTAAATGGTAGTCCTGCGCCAGATCGAGCAGATCCCGGTCCTGGATATAGGCCCGAAGCTCCTGCTCGCGGCCCGGCGCCAACAGCTCCTTGATCCCGCTCCCTGGCGCAAGCCCTGCCGCCTGCTCCAGCAGCGGCTTCGTCAGCACGGTGATTTCATAGTGGCGGATCAGTGCT
>NZ_ASSC01000831.1 GCF_000520735.1 Paenibacillus forsythiae T98 | reverse complement strand
GGCTTCGGCTGCTGAGCCATATAGCGGTCATAGCTGGCTCTCCAGCGGCTTCTTACCTCTGCCGGGATCTGGTGGTAGGCATGCTGCAGGGCATTGGCCTCGTTCAGCAGGCTTTTCACTAGCTCCAGCGGACCGCCGGAATGGGCGATGTGACGCGCACTCGTAAACACCTTTCCCCAAATCCATTTGCTGTAGTAGGCTTGTTTGGCCTTCTCATGCTCGTAGTGGCTGATGAGTCCCTGTAGCGCCAGTCCCGCCAGATATTTCAGCGGATGCGAGCCTCTTGTGCCGCCTCCTCCGGCGCGGCTTGTTCCCGTGCTCCGGACAGGGATCGC
>NZ_ASSC01000830.1 GCF_000520735.1 Paenibacillus forsythiae T98 | reverse complement strand
TGGACCGGGGCGCCGAGAGCGGCTGGATGTACCGCGTGAACGGCAAATTCCCGAGCGAGAGCGCCGGGTCTTACGGGCTGAAGCCGGGAGATACGGTTGAATGGCTGTATACGCTCGATATGGGCAAGGATCTGGGAGCGTCAAAATGAGCGGCTTCCGGTCCATGCATCCGGCGGTGGCCGTCGTTTATTACTCCGGGCTGCTGCTGTTCACGCTGCTGCTGTTCCATCCGGTGTTCCTGCTGACCGAAATCGCGGCCCTTCTCGGGCTGATGCTGCTTCAGGGACAGGGACGGCGGATATCGGGCAGCCTGGCGTTTTGCCTGATTGTCGCCGTTCCCGCCGCCCTGCTGAACCCGCTGTTCTCGCACCGGGGAGCCGTGATCCTGTTCTATTTCATGGATCAGCCGATTACGCTGGAGGCCGTGCTGTACGGGCTGATGATGATGACCCTGCTGATTGCGGTATTTGTTATTTTTCTTTCGTACAACTATACGGTAACGCCGGATAAATTCATGTACCTGTTCGCGTCCGCCGCTCCGAAGAGCGCCCTGCTTACACTGATGACGCTCCGCTTCGTGCCGCTGTTTCAGCGGCGGCTGCGCCGGATTGCGCGGATTCAGGGCGCGCGCGGCGTTTCGGTCCGCGAAGGCAGTCTGCGCTCCCGCATGTCAGACGGGATGACGCTGCTGAAGACCCTGCTGACCTGGTCGCTGGAGGAAGCGCTGCAGACCGCAGACTCGATGAAGGCGCGCGGATACGGTATCCGCCGCCGGACCTCTTACGCGGTGTACAGGCTGGAGCGGCGCGATATTCGCGTCCTCGGGGGGCTGGGAGCGGGCGCGCTGGGTACGCTGTGGGGCTGGTCTCGGGGATATGGCCTGCTGATGCTGTATCCCCGGATGAAGGAGCCGGTATTTACGTGGCAGGAAGCGGCGATGTACGCAGCCTTCTGCCTGTTCGCTGCGCTTCCCCTTTGGGTGGAAGGAAAGGAGAAATGGTTATGGAGATCGTCCGCGCGCGGGAGCTGTCCTTCCGCTACCCGGGGGAAGAAAGGGCTTCACTGGATGGGGTATCCTTCGCAATAGAAGAGGGGGAGTTCGTCGTCCTCTGCGGCCCCTCGGGCAGCGGCAAAACGACGCTGCTGCGGCACCTGAAGCGGGAGCTGACTCCGGTGGGAGAGGGGAGCG
>NZ_ASSC01000829.1 GCF_000520735.1 Paenibacillus forsythiae T98 | reverse complement strand
ATGAATGTGATGGATGAGCTTCTTGGGCGGATGCTGCTGTCACAGCTCCAAACGCTTGGGCTGGCCGGGAACGGAAGCCTGGACGAGCTGAGGGAAAAGGCTGGATTGCCTGCCCAGTACCATAAATGGCTCAAGGAGAGCCTGATTGTTCTGGCCCAGAGAGAGTATTTGCGGTATGACGGTCAAGTTGTCCGTCTAAACGGCTCGGGAAGCAGCGGGACGCAGGGCGTGTGGGAGGAATGGGAACGGAAGAAAACGCAGTGGCTGAACGATCCGGACATGAAAGCGCAGGCCGTGCTGGTTGAGGCGACACTGCGGGCATTGCCGGATATTCTGACTGGCCGAACACCGGCTACCGACATTATGTTCCCGAATGCCTCCATGGAGCTTGTGGAGGGAATCTACAAGCAGAATCGGATGGCGGACGCCTTTAATGAAGTGCTGGCCGAGACAGCAGCGGCGTATGTGGAGGAACGAATCAGACAGGATGCCTCCGCGACAATCCGCATTCTTGAGATCGGCGCGGGCACGGGCGGAACGAGCGCTATGGTATTCCGCAAGCTAGAGCCGTATCAGAAGCATGTATCGGAGTATAGCTACACGGATCTGTCCAAGGCGTTCCTTCTTCATGCGGAGAAGGAATACGGGGAGCGGAATCCGTCCCTCTCGTTCCATATCCTGGATATAGAACGTCCCGTAGGGGGACAGGGGATTCCGGAAGGCGGATACGATGTGGTTATCGCGGCGAATGTGCTGCACGCTACGGCCAACATTCGTCAGACGCTGCGGAACGCCAAGGCGGCTCTGCGCCAAGGCGGGATCCTGCTGTTGAACGAGCTCAGCGAAAATTCGTTGTTCGCTCATTTGACCTTCGGGCTGCTGGAAGGCTGGTGGCGTTACGAAGATGCGGAGCTGCGCATCCCCGGGTGTCCGGGATTGTACCCGGAAACGTGGAGAACGGTGCTGGAAGAGGAAGGGTTCGGACCGGTCCATTTTCCGGCACGGACGGCGCATGAGTGGGGGACACAGATTATCGTGGCGGAAAGCAACGGGATCGTCAGGAAGCGGGTGGAGGCGGAGGCGGAGCGTATAGCTGACTTGCGGCAGTCCCGAAATGATGAACGGGGGCAAGCGGCGTCTGATCCGAAGGGGCATGTCCAGCCGCAGATCCGAAAAGCGCGGCAGGGCGCCGATGTAACGGATGAAATGATCGCGGCCCATGTCCGGACAATCATCCGGGAGAACATCGCAGACGCGCTGAAGATGGATGAGGCGCGAATCCGGGACGACCGGAGCTTTTCCGAGTATGGGGTGGATTCGATCACGGCAGTCAACCTCGTCAACCGGATTAACAAAGCAATCGGAATC
>NZ_ASSC01000828.1 GCF_000520735.1 Paenibacillus forsythiae T98 | reverse complement strand
AGGCCGGTTGCTCTGGACAGCCTGGCACGCGGCGGGCATGCTCTTATGCCTGAGCGGGCTGATGTCCTTTTACGGGGCGCTGCTGATTCCGTATGCGGTGCTTTACAGCGTCTCGCCCGAAGTCAGCGCCTCGGGCGCAAGGCTTGGGGGACTGCTTCAATATCCGAATGCCTTCGGCGCGGTGATGGCTGTCTTTCTGCTGGAGCGCCTGTTCGCGGTTGCTCAGAGCTATGCGGGTCTACGACCCGGAGGGAAGCGAGAGCATGGGGGCGGCACGGGTTCTTCCTGCCGGGACAGGGAACAGGGCGGGGG
>NZ_ASSC01000827.1 GCF_000520735.1 Paenibacillus forsythiae T98 | reverse complement strand
CCGGCGGCAAAATGATTAATATCCGCGCCGAGACGCTCACTTCCAAACCTTCGTTCAGGCGGCTGCTGTCCTCGCGGCGCTGCGTCATTCCGGCAGACGGATTCTATGAATGGCAAAACCTTGGCTCGGCCAAACAGCCGATGCGTATTCTGATGCGTGACGGGAGTGTTTTTTCAATGGCCGGAATTTATGACATATGGGTGGATACGGAAGGAAAAAAGCTCGCCACCTGCTCCATCATCACGACGGAGCCGAATGAGCTGACGGCTGAAATCCATAACCGGATGCCGGTCATTCTTCGTCCGGAAGCAGTGGACCCTTGGCTGGACCGGAGCAATCAGGATGCTGACCGTCTGGCCAAGCTGTTAAAGCCGTATGATCCGGGAGAAATGAGAGCTTATCCCGTCTCCGCAAAGGTCGGCAATGTGCGCAATGACTCCAGGGATTTAATCGATGAGGTTCAGCCCTGAGCGGGACCGAAGTATTCCTCAATCTCGTCAATGGTCGCTTGCAGATCCTGGCTGCCGTCTACTTTTAGTACGCCGAGATTCAAAGCTTTAGCCTCTTGCTCAACATATTCAGCAAATCTTGCATCCCTGGTCATCCAGTTATCGAAAGCCGCGGCAGGGTCATCCGTGCAGTCAAGTATATCCTTTATCCAGCTTCGCTTGCTGTAATGATGGCGCTGGAAGCGCTCGGCAGGGATCATCCATATCGCCTTATGCCCCGGTTGCAGATGAGGGAATACCAAGGAAGGCAGAAGCTGATTTCCCTCGGCCACAACAGGACCATTGAAGCGTTCCTCAAGTTTCTTCAAGACGAATGCAAAGTCTTCTTTGAAAAATGCGATGTACTCTTCCAGCTGTTTCTCAACACTCCGGCTACAAAAAGCTTCATTATAACTCATCCTCGAAATCTTGTGCATGGCGGGCTGATTGCGGGCGGTTATGTTCTTCAAGCGGCTTTCCAGATGCTCGTCGCAGCAATATAGCGCCAGCCCATGCTTCTCCGCAT
>NZ_ASSC01000826.1 GCF_000520735.1 Paenibacillus forsythiae T98 | reverse complement strand
CCGGGCCTGCCGCTGCCGGCGGTGCTGCATCATAACCGCTACGACGCCGAAGAGACGGTGCGTCAGGTCCAGGCATACGACAGCACGATGTCCGACTATTTGCGCAAGCGAACCGGCGGGGCGAAGGATACTCCCTGGTCGGCCATCATGGCGGGGCGGCTGGCGGAGCCGATCCGGCTGCATATGAAGGATTTCCTTGAGGGCAAAGGTTTTATGCGCAGGTAGGCGGCAGCGTCCGAGTGAATGAGATTTTAGTAGAGAGGGTACGGGTATCGGCACAGGATTGCCGGGTCCGTACCCTTTTTGCTGCCCTTGGGTGACACTTGTCACCCGGAGATCATGACAGTCCTTACTAAAACCCGGAGTTCCAAGCGTGTATCTTTAGAGTAGAACGTATGGAACATATTCGGGAGGAATGACGATGGATACTGTAATAGAGGCGCAGGATGTCTTCAAGTCCTTTAGGGATAAACAAGCGGTTAACGGAGTCAGCTTCAGCATCGCCAAAGGCTCGGTTACCGCCATGCTGGGACCGAACGGAGCCGGGAAGACGACGATGCTGTCAATGATGCTCGGACTCCTGGAACCGACGCAAGGCTCCGTAACCGTCTTCGGACGGTCCCCGCGTGACCAGGCGGTCCGCGAGCGGACGGGAGCGATGCTCCAGGAAGTAAGCGTGATGGAGCGGCTTAAAGCGCGGGAGATTCTCTCGCTGGTCCGCAGCTATTATCCGCACCCGCTGGATTACGGACAACTGGTGCAGGCGGCGGCTCTTGGCGCCAGTGATCTGAACCGGTATGCCGACAAGCTGTCGGTCGGACAGAAGCGCAGTCTCGGATTCGCGCTGGCAATTGCGGGCAATCCGGACCTGCTGTTCCTCGACGAGCCAACGGTGGGACTTGACATCGGCGCACGGCAGAGATTCTGGGATACGGTTCGGGACCTTGCCGCCCGGGGCAAGACGATTCTGTTCGCCACTCATTACTTACAAGAGGCCGAGGATATGGCCGACCGGATTCTCCTGTTCGACAGAGGAACCTTGGCGGCCGACGGAACGCCGGATGAAATCAAGGCGGGCATCGTCAAGCGCTCGGTATCCTTCCGCTCCCTGCTGGACGCGGCTTCGGTCCGTCTGCGGCTGTCGGCATATCCGGCGATTGGAGAATGCCTTCTGAGCGAAGGCAGGTTTCATGCCGCCGCGCACAATACGGATGAAGCGCTGGCCGCCATTTTTGCCTCGGGCATCCCCGCGCAGGATATCCGTATCGACCAGGGACGTTTGGATGACGCTTTTCGCGAGCTGATTATGGATCACAAGGAGGCCATGTAACCATGAAGCTTATCGGAAAACAGTGCAAGGCGGAAATGCTGCGGATGATCCGCAATCCCTATTATGTGTTCTGGTCTTTGGCGATGCCGATCCTGTTTTATTTCATCTTTACGAGGGTTGTCAGTACGGGCAGCGGGGACAAAGGGGAGTGGCAGGCTCATTATTTGATGTCGATGACATCGTTCAGCGTGATGGGCTCGGCGATTATGACGCTCGGCATACGGCTTGTGCAGGAGCGGACCAAGGGCTGGGGGACTTTCATGAAGCTTACTCCGCTGCCGGGCCCAGTCTATTTCTTCGGTCAAATGTTCGGTCAGAGCGTTATGCATCTGTTCTCGATCCTGTGCATTTTTACGGCGGGGTATCTAATCAACGGAGTGTCCCTGACCTTGGGGGAATGGCTGCTGTGCGGCTTGTGGCTGCTGGCGGGTTCTCTGCCTTTTCTGGCAGTCGGGACGCTGGTGGGGGCGATGAAGCGTGTGGACACGGCAAGCGGTGTCAGCAACGCCATCTATATGATTCTTGCAGTGGCGGGCGGAATGTGGATGCCGCTTGAAATTCTGCCAACGACGATGCAGCGGATCGGCCGCTGGCTGCCTTCTTACAATTACGGCAGCGGGGCCTGGAATATCGCGGGCGGCCATGCGCCGGAATGGAGAAATGTGCTAATTCTCCTGGGATATTTGATTCTGTTTATGGTAGTATCCACCTATATCCGAAAAAAACAGGAAACGGTGTGACGGCTAATGGCGGTTAATGCGGCAGAACGCAAAAAGTTCGAACTGTTCCCCGCAAGGCTCGGATTCTATCCCTATATTTGGTTGATTTATCTGGCTATCCCGATTGGAAATCTTCAGCGGTTCGGCGGCATCAAGCTGGCCGTAGGCTACGCGCTGGTTGCACTGTTCGCCGTATCGTACCGCCAACTGTATGCGGTAGGACGCGGACGGCAGTTTACGGTCTGGATTACGGTTCAATTGCTGCTTATCGTTGCGCTAAGTCTGTTTTTCAATCCCTATAATTTATATATGGGCTTCTTTACGGCGAATTTTATCGCCAGGTATGAAGATGTCCGGAGTTTCAAAGCGGCGATGCTTCTGTTCGGGGCGGCTGAAATTTTGCCTCTGCTGTATTTGCTTCAAAGAATAGACGCATCGGATTTCGTTATGCTGCTGCCCTTTCTCGTCATCATGCTGATTTCTCCCGTTGGGATACGATCTCTGATCCGGAAGCAGCAATTGGAGAAAGAACTGGACAAGGCCAACGAGCGCATCGGGGAAATGGTTAAGCGGGAGGAACGGATGCGGATTGCCCGCGATCTGCATGATACGCTTGGGCATACGCTGTCGCTCATCACGCTGAAAAGCCAGCTCGTCGAGAAGCTGGCGCTCAAGGATGGGGAGCGGGCAAAGGCGGAAGCGGCGGAAATCCGCCAGATTTCCCGGGCCGCTCTGCAGCAGGTTCGCGAGCTGGTGTCAGAGATGCGGGCCGTGATGGTGGCCGAGGAGTTGGCGGAGGCGGACAAAATGCTCCGTGCCGCCGAAATCTCCCTGGAGATCCGGGGAGACGCCTCTCTTGAAGGCGTCCCCCGGCTAACCCATAATATCCTGAGCCTCTGTATCAAGGAAGCCGTGACCAATATTGTGAGGCACAGCGGCGCGGACCGGTGCCGGATCTTGCTGGAGAAAGAGGACGGAGAGGTGCGGCTGACGGTCGAGGATAACGGGAGAGGAGCCGTCCGGGGAGCGGGCAACGGCCTGAAAGGGATGGCCGAGAGGCTGTCTCTGATAGATGGACGCCTTATTGTGGAAGGCAGCCAAGGGGAGGGCACGGTTCTGCAAGTGTCGATCCCGCTAATCGTGAAGGAAGGAAAGGAAGGCGAAACGGCGTGATACGAATCTGCATTGCGGAAGACCAGCGGCTGCTGCGCGGGGCCATGGCCTCGCTGCTTGATCTGGAGGACGACCTGGAGGTGGTCGGTGAGGCCGGCGACGGAGCGGAGGCTTTGGCGCTGATTGACCGTTTGCAGCCGGATGTTTGTCTAATGGATATTGAAATGCCCCGAAAAAGCGGGCTGGAGGTTGCCGAACAGTTGAAGGAACGCCGGGCGGCCTGCAAGGTTATTATTCTAACCACCTTCTCCAGACCCGGATATTTCGAGCGGGCGGTTAAAGCGGGGGTGCAGGGCTATCTTCTCAAGGATGAGCCGGTGGACAAGCTGGCGGAAGCCATTCGCCGCGTGATGAACGGGCGGCGGGAGGTGTCGCCGGAGCTGATCTTCGGCAGCTTGCAGGAAGAGAATCCCTTGACCCCTCGGGAACGGGACGTTCTGAAGCTTGCCGGGGACGGCCAGACGGCGAATGAAATTGCGGCTTCCCTGCATTTGTCCCACGGAACGGTCCGCAATTATATTTCGGAAATTTTGAACAAGCTGGAGGTCAAGAGCCGGATCGAAGCGGTGCGGTTGGCCGAGGACAAAGGCTGGTTATAAAACAGCCCCGCCAAGCTGGAGATCCGTTGAAAGCGGACCCGGCGGCTTGGCAGGGCTTTAGGGGCGGCTTGGCCTTCAAAGTCAGCGAAGCGCTCCGCCCTTGGCCTGTTCCTCGCGCATCCATCCCGACAGCTGGCGCTTCAGCCGCAGGAACTCGGGATGCTCCGTCATTTCCTCCCGGCGCGGCCGGGGAAAAGGAACCTCGACCGTATGCAGGACGGTGCCCGGCCGTCCCGAGAACACATAAATCCGGCTGGAGAGCAGCAGCGCCTCTTCAATACTGTGCGTGATGAACAGCACGGAGCGGCGGTTCTCCTCCCACAGCTCCAGCAGCCAGCGCTGCATCTCGCTGCGGGTGAGGGCGTCGAGCGCGCTGAACGGCTCGTCCAGGAGCATCAGCTCCTGGGGCGCCAGCAGCGCGCGCAGGAAGGCGGCGCGCTGCTGCATGCCGCCGGACAGCATGTGCGGGTACGCCTTCTCGAACCCGCCAAGCCCCGCCTTCGCGAGCCAGCGCCGGGCCTCCTCGCGGGCTTCGCCCCGCGCCGCGCCTTTCAGCTCGCGGGCGAGAATCACGTTATCCTCGATGCTGCGCCAGGGAAGCAGCG
>NZ_ASSC01000825.1 GCF_000520735.1 Paenibacillus forsythiae T98 | reverse complement strand
CGCTGGGCGTCGTCGGCCGCACCGGCAGCGGCAAATCGACGCTGCTCAAGCAACTGCTCCATGAGTATCCGTCCGGCACCGGCAGCATCACCATTTCGGGCGTTCCGATCCCGGACATTGCGCTTGACCGGCTGCACAGCTGGATGGGCTATGTCCCGCAGGAACAGATTCTGTTCTCCAAGACTGTGCGCGAGAACATCCAGTTCGGACTTGAGCGCGCAAGCGACGACAAGATTCTGGAAGCCGTCTCCACCGCCGCCTTCCTCAGCGATCTGGATACGCTGGAGAGCGGTCTGGATACGCTTGTCGGCGAGCGCGGCGTCTCGCTGTCCGGCGGTCAGAAGCAGCGCGTGTCGCTGTCCCGCGCCTTTATCGCCGAGCCGGAAATTCTGATTCTCGACGATGCGCTGTCGGCGGTGGACGCGCGGACCGAAGCGCGGATTGTCGATAACATCCGGTCCCGGAGAGCCGGCAAGACGACCTTGATAGCCACGCACCGCCTGTCCGCCACCCAGCATGCCGACCAGATCATCGTTCTGGACGGCGGAGTGATTACGCAGCGCGGAACACATCAGGAATTGCTGGAAATGGGCGGCTGGTACCGGGAACAATACGAACGCCAGCAGGCAGAAAATAATTTGAACTAACCATCAACAAGGGAGGTGCCATCCATCTTGAAACAAAGTACGGGCAGACGCCTGCTTCAGTATGCGCTGCATGCGAAGACCACGTTTATCGCAGCGCTCCTCCTGCTCTCCATCGGAGTCGCGGCGGAGCTGGCGGGCCCTTTTATTGCCAGAAACATGATTGACAACCATATGCTCGCCATCGAGCGGCCTTATTTCGCAACCGGTTCGCCGGACGATGCCGCGCGGTACCATAACGAATACTTCAAACGCGGCGACCGGTTCGAGCCTGGAGAGTCCAAGGGACGCGAGGTCCGCCTGCTCCAGATTGGACGAAGCTTCTATTTCATCGACCAGCCTGTCGAAGCGTTAGATGGCAAGCGCAGCTACGAAGACGGCCGCGTGACCATCGAGCGCGGCGGCCAGGCGGTCAGCTATCCGGCTGTGCCCCTTGGGATCGATGATGTATTCGCTTTTTACAAACCGGAGCTTCCCGGCATCTACAAACTGGTCGGACTGTTCGGGATGTTCCTCTTGATCTCGATCTTTGCCGAATTCGGCAAGACCTACTGGCTGCAATCGTCGGCCAACCAGGTCGTCCGCAAGCTGCGCACCGATGTATACGCGCATATCCAGCGGCTGCCGGTCTACTTCTTCGACAACCTGCCTGCGGGCAAGGTGGTGTCCCGGGTCACCAATGACACGGAAGCGATCAAGGAGCTGTTCATTGCCGTCTTGTCGAACTTCGCCACCGGGATCATCAATATTATTGGCGTCTACATCGCCTTGTTCCTGCTGGATGTCCGGCTCGGGCTGGTCAGCCTGTTCATCGTTCCGGTGATCGTGGTATGGGTCATCCTGTACCGCAAGATCGCAACCAAATACAACACGGTCATCCGCTCGCGCCTCAGCGAGATTAACGCCACCATCAACGAATCGATACAGGGCATGTCCATTATCCGCATCTTCCGTCGCCAGAAGCAGCAGCTGGACGAATTTGAAGCGCTCAACGAAGACTACTTGAAGTTCCAGAACAAGATGCTTAATCTCAACTCGCTGACCTCGCATAATCTGGTCGGCGCGCTGCGCAACCTTTCCTTTGCGCTCGTGCTCTGGTATTTCGGGTTCGGCAGCCTTGGGGGCGGTACGATCATTTCGCTGGGCGTGCTCTACGCCTTTGTCGATGTGCTGGGGCGCATGTTCCATCCCATCATAGGGATGGTCAACCAGCTCGCCAATCTGGATACCTCGATGGTATCGGCAAGCCGCGTCTTCAAGCTCATGGATGAGCCCGGGGAGAGCGTAACCGACGGGGAAATGCCGAGGTACAAAGGACATGTGGTATTCAAGGACGTCTCCTTTGCCTACAAAAAAGACTTCGTCCTGCGCAACATTTCCTTCGAGGCCCGCTCCGGCGAGACGGTCGCGCTTGTCGGCCATACCGGGTCCGGCAAGAGCTCGATTATCAACCTGCTGTTCCGTTTCTACGATCCGCAGCAGGGCTTCATCTCCATTGACGGGCAAAAGACGACGGACATTCCGAAGCAGTGGCTGCGCAGGCATATGGGCATCGTTCTTCAGGACCCTTATCTGTTCACCGGGACCATCGCCTCCAATGTCAGTCTGGATGACGCGAGCATCACGAGGGAGCAAGTCGAATGGGCGCTGAAAGAAGTCGGCGCGGACCGGCTGCTGGCGCATCTGCCGCAAGGTTTCGACGAACCGGTAGTGGAAAAAGGCAGCACCCTGTCCGCCGGACAGCGCCAGCTTATCTCGTTCGCCCGCGCGCTCGCCTTCGATCCAGCGATCCTCATTCTCGACGAGGCCACCTCCAATATCGACACCGAGACGGAGAGTCTGATCCAGAAGGCACTGGAGGTTCTTAAAAAGGGCCGGACGACATTTGTCATCGCCCACCGCCTGTCGACCATCCGCAGCGCAGACCGGATTCTCGTCCTGCACCGCGGCGAGATCGTCGAGCGGG
>NZ_ASSC01000824.1 GCF_000520735.1 Paenibacillus forsythiae T98 | reverse complement strand
CTCCATCAGCAGCCGAAGCGCCGGCGAACCCTTTGCCGCTCCCCGCTCCGCCAGCTTGCGCGGTTACGGCGGAATCTGTAATAGCGGCCTCAGAGGGAGCCTCCTCTGTGACCCTGTTCGAATCCAATGAGGCGTCTTGCAGCAAGGACTTTTGCGCAGTATCCGCGCTCTCGGTGCCGCGCCCCGGACCGCAGCCAACGAGTGTGACGGACAGTAGCGCCAGCACCGTTACCATGAAATACAAACCTCGCTTGAACATTTCATCCCCCCAAATTTGTCTGTTCATCCAATATTCATTCTCCAGACGTTTCCAGACATTGAAAGGTTGCAGAGCGCAAATCTTTCTTTGGCGCTTCTGCATTGATCCGGTATTCACCATGGGCTGGAGCATCCCGCGCCGCATTCCTTATGGGGTATAAGTCAAGCGTTTAAGGGAATCTTACTAGCAATAGGAGGTGAGTATCCATGGCAAAAGATGTGCTGTGTGAAGTAAATACCTGTACTTATTGGGCGAATGAGAACAAGTGCAATGCCGAGTCGATCTTTATCGCTTTCAACAACGTGAAGCAAGCTTCCAGCTCCGAAGAGACAGATTGTGACACGTTTAAGAAGAAATAAGGAATGACCGGGAGGGACTCTCCACAGTCTCTTCCTTTTGTTATTTTCAAGAGGCATGTAAAAAGCAATAAACCGGGAGCAGATTCCCGGTTTATTCTTTATTGCAGCTATTTACAGCTGAATGGCACGAGCCTTCTTTCTGGCATCCTCGGCGGCCGCTACCATATTCCGCAGCGAAGCCTCCGTCTCCTTCCAGCCCCGAGTCTTCAAGCCGCAGTCGGGATTGATCCAGAACTGCTCCGGGTGCAACACCCGCAGCGCCCGGCCGATGCCGGTGTCCATTTCTTCCACCGACGGCACCCGTGGACTATGGATGTCGTATACTCCAAGGCCGATGCCTTTGTCATACGCCATTTCCTCAAAGCTCGCAATCAGCTCGCCATGGCTGCGGGACGTCTCAATGGAAATCACGTCCGCATCCATATCGGAGATGGCATCAATCATATCTCCAAACTCGCAGTAGCACATATGGGTATGAATTTGCGTCGTATCGCGCACAAGATTCGTGGAGATGCGGAATGCTTTTACGGCCCAGTCCAGATAATGCCTGCGATCCTTCTCCTTGAGCGGAAGTCCTTCGCGCACCGCCGGCTCGTCCACTTGAATCATCTCCACTCCGGCGCTTTCAAGCGCCAGCACCTCCTGCCGCAGCGCCAGCGCAATCTGGCTGGCCACCCGCTCCCGGCTCAGATCGTCGCGCACGAAGGACCAATTCAGAATCGTGACCGGTCCGGTCAGCATCCCCTTTACCGGCAGCTTCGTCAAAGATTGCGCATAGACGCTTTCCTTGACGGTCATCGGCTCCGTGAAAGCGACATCGGCGTAAATGACCGGCGGCTTGAC
>NZ_ASSC01000823.1 GCF_000520735.1 Paenibacillus forsythiae T98 | reverse complement strand
CCGCCACTTTGTTATGAGAAGGAGGGTGCTCTCGTCGCCGAGGCATTGAAGGGAAGCGATTACTGGCAGACTACGATGTACGGCTTTCAGCGGGATAACGGTCATTCACTTGTGGTTCCATGGAGCGGCGGCGATGCGGTGGAAGTCAGCTTCCATTTAACCGGCTTCGAGAATTTATACGATCAGGCCGGACTAATGCTGTGGAGTCATTCCGGGCAGTGGATAAAAGCCGGAGTTGAAATCAACGATAGTGTCCCCCATGTCGGGGCCGTCGTCACGGCGGGTTATTCCGACTGGTCGCTGTCTCCGGTTCCGGAGTGGGAGGGAAAGATCATAACCATCCGGGCATCCCGGCTGCGGGACGCGGTAATTATAAGAGCAAGGGCAGAACAGCAACCCTGGAGAACCATCCGCGTCTGCCGTCTCCACCCTGAAGAGGATTGGCAGGTTGGTCCATATCTGTGCGCCCCCACGAATGCTGGTCTGCAAGTTGCCTTCACAGGATGGAGGTGGACCAAGCCGGACACCGATGTCCATGTGCAGCCTCTTGCGGAAGGTTCTGAATAATCGAATCGCAGCAGGTTTATCCGCTAGAAAGGGGGCGTCCCAGGCAGCCATTGCATGGCTCTTCCGGGGCGCCCCCTTTGGAATAATTACAGACAATAACTAGAGCTGCTTGTCCAATGCAAGCTGTGAATACTCTCCAAGCGGCAAGGAATTTCTGATTGCCCATAGTTGCTCGTAGCTGGTAATCCGGTGATCGGCCAATGACAGGTCCTGACTGCCTGATCCCGGATTCTGAAACCCGATGCACCGCATACCGGCGCTTTTGGCTGCCTGCACACCGTTGCGCGAATCCTCGATGACGAGACAGGAGGAAGGCTCAACACCCAGCAGCTCGGCCGCATGAAGAAAGATATCCGGTGCGGGCTTTCCATGCATGACCTCCTCGCCTGACACCCTCACATTGAAATACCGCCCAAGACCTGTCTTGTCCATAATAAGCTCAATCAGCGCACGGGGAGAGGAGGAAGCCACGGCAACCGGAACTTGTCTCTCTTTAAGCCAGCTTAACCAGTTGTCCGCATAAGGCATGGCGTGAAGATATTTATACGCCGACAGGGTCTTGAATACGTTCTCTTTATGATAGGATACCACCTGCTCCAGGGTAAAATGAATTCCATGCTTGACCAGAACCTGCTCCCACATGGATTCCAGCGTCACGCCCACATAAGTATGATGCTCCTTCTCGCTTACAGCAGCGCCGAAATGAGCAAAGGAGCTTCTTTCGATTTTAAAATAAATAGGCTCACTGTCAACAAGCACACCGTCCATGTCAAATAGAACGGCCTGTATCGGAGCTTCTAGCCAATCCGGTTGGTTCAAGGACATCACCGTGGTCCCTCCTATACTTTCAGTTAGATTGGAGAATGACTTTGATCGCTTGAGAAGAAGGATTCAGCGTTCGTTCACTTAAATCGCATCCCAGGGTTTGGAAGGCTTGCTCGTATTGGTCCAACGGGAACGTATGCGTAATGATTTTTTTCCCAGGTATAATGCCTTGCTCAATCAGGTAATGCGCTGTTGCAAACGTTCCCACTGAATCAATGGACCCGATAATTTTCAAGCTTCGGTCAACAACTTCCTTGGGATTAAATGTGCTGTTCCCGTCTCTTAATCCCATAAGCATTAAGTATCCGCCATGAGCCAGATTTGACAAGACTTGAGTGCCGACAGCGCCCGTGGTATCCACAATCAGATCAACCTGATGCCCCTCGGGAGCCTGGGCCTGAACGGCTGCTTGAAAGGTTTCGTGCACCTGCCAGCGCTCGGGGGCAATCGAACCGGCTATCGCTAAACGATCCTTTGAAATGTCCACAAGGCAGCCTGTAACTCCTTTGGACGCAAGGGCATAGCTGTAAAGAATCCCGATCGGCCCCGCACCCAGTATAACCGTTCTGAGATTGGGAAGGAGATGAATCTGATTGATTCCGGTAAGTATGCAACTAAGCGGTTCAGTCAAGGTGGCTTCCTCATAGCTGACATGATCCTTTAATTTATACAGGAAACGGTCCTCGGTAATATAATAATCCGTAAAAGTACCGTCGGCGCTTACACCAGTCTCTGTTACGGACTTGGAGGTGCAGTGATTCTCCCTGCCGGTTCTGCACATCTCGCAGTGCCCGCAGTAATAGGTAGGATTAATCACGACACGGTCGCCCGGCTGAAGGGAGGTCACCTCCTTCCCTACACTAATCACCTCTCCGGCAGATTCATGACCGAGAATGACCGAAGGCACTGCGTGATACTTTCCGCTTACAATACCAAGATCCGTACCGCACACGCCCGTAGCCCGGATGCGAACCAGGACTTGATTATCCTTAGTGATAGCCGGCACAGGTCTTTCCTCAAGAGCTACATCCCAGGTCGATTTATATACCAAAGCAAGCATATTAAAAGCCTCCTAATCAAGATTTAATTTACGCTTTGCAGAACCGATTCCAGTCTTTCTGTAATTTCAACAAGCTCATCTGTTGTAACCGTAAGGGAGGGTCTCACCTTAACCACATTGCCGAGTCCATATCGTGATCCTCTCAGGATCAGATGCTGGTCGGTGAATGCGCGCTCTATAATCGCATTGGCCTTGACTACATCAGGAGCTCCCTGGCTATCAACGATTTCAAGGCCCCACATTAACCCCACCCCGCGCGCTTCTCCAATGCACTTGTATTTTGGGGCGAGCTCATGAAGCAGCTCTCTTAAAATCTCTCCTTTGAGCTTCACTTCATCCAGAAATCCCGGCTCAGATACAACCTCCAGGGTCGATTTGGCAGCGATTAAAGAGAGGAGATTGCTTCCGGATGTGAAGGAATGCTCATGCTTCTCAAGCACATCCAGACGGGACTGCATCAATACTGCCGCAACTGGAATGCCAATCCCGCCCAGACCTTTTGCAAGCGTAATGATATCAGGCTGTATATTAAACAGCTCACTGGCATACATGTAGCCTGTACGGCCTATTCCGGTCTGAACCTCATCGGCAATGAGAATAATACTATACTCGTCACACAATTTGCGAAGGCGCTCAAAGTATCCCTCAGGTGGAATAATATTCCCCCCATTCCCCAGAATCGGCTCAATAATCATGCAAGCAACGGAGCCGGAGCTCGCATACTCAATATGATCGGAAATGGCTTCTATGCATTGAAATCCGCAATTGGGGCCTGAGGAATTAAAAGGACATCTATAGCAGTAGGGGGCTGGTACATGCACGGAATTTGCAGCAGCCGAATTAGGAAATTTTTTGCGGCGGAAGGCGTTTCCTGAAATCCCGGTCGCAAACTGGGATTGTCCATGATGGGACAGGTACAAGCTTATAATATCCGAGGATTGGGTATACTTCTGCGCTATTTTCACTGCACACTCATTTGCGGTGGAGCCTGTAATATCCCGCATCCACCCGGCATCAATCCCATTAGGAGCTATTTCTGTAAGCTTCTCCAGTACATCATTGACATACGGCTCGGTAAAAGAAGAGGACATGTGAGTAAGATTCCCGACTTGTTCCTGTACCTTCTCAACAATGTGAGGGTGATTGTAGCCTAGCGAGAGATTAAAGGTTCCTGAGACAGCATCCAAATACTCAACACCTGAATCATCAATCAACCTGATGCCATTTCCATATCTAAAGCGGCTTTGTGTTAACGTTTGCACGATCTTCCCTCCTAATGTTATAAATTCACAAATCACGGACTATGCCGGGCATCACCTCCTGTAAGAATCAAGACGACAGACAGCCAACCTGATGCTTTCTTTGCCTTTTGTTGATTGAGGCTGTCCTAGATTTCTTTACCTTTCCGGATCAAGCGGCTCCCCACCGGTGAATTTCTGCTCTTCCACTGATGCGTGAGCCCTATCGACAGGAGCAGCACTCCGCTAAAGCCTGCAAGAATCCAAATCGTATGAATGGCGGACCATTCGCTCATGCTCCAACCGATGAAGAATTGAAGCACCGCCCCTCCGATCCCCCCTGAAGCAATGAGAATGCTGGTCGTCTTCTCTGTCATGCCGGGAATCAACGTATTGGCGTAAACCAGAGCAATGGAGAACAGCCCTGACATAAATATCCCTGTACCAAAAATAAGCAGATAGGTGACCCATTCTTGGGAGACTGCGGTCATCAAAATGATTGGCAGGAGCGTGCCAACCGTACTCCATAACAAGAAAGAAGTGTAACGGACCGACTCCGCAATTTTGCCCACAAACAATCTTCCGATAACCATCGCCACCCACAGAATCGTAACGCTGAGCGAAGCAACGGATGCTTTGACTTGAATGGTCTCGATCATAATGGATGGAAGAAAGTTCATTAATCCCAGCTCCAGGCCCATATATACGAAGAAGAAAGCGACAAAAAGCGCCAGAAGAGGGATATGTCTGCTGGTATAACGGACTTGTTCCGGCATCCCCCCGGAGTCCTCCTTGCCTGCTCCCAGAAGTCTACGGGTACTTTCCGCCGGCATCGTAATCCACAGCAGCATCAAGATGCACGTTATTGCCGCAATCGTAAAGAACGTAACCTGCCATATCCCGAGGGTAATATACAAGCTTGCTATGGCTGGAATCAGCAGGGCGCCAAGCCCGAAGTATACGTCTAATTTAGTCATGGCGACAGCTTTCTGCTGTTCAGCGAATTCAATTGTAAACGCCCCGATGGAGGATTCAATAATACCGGACCCGAATCCGACCCCTATTGTCAGCGCTACGACCCAAATCCAGGGAGGCAAGCAGCCTATAACCGTATAGGCAACAAATATACTAAGCAACGCAACCACCAGCATCCACTTCCTGCCCATTCGGGCGGACATCGCTGGAGAAGCTATAACGCCGACCAAAAAGCCGAGAAATTGTAAAAACAGTAACGTACCGCCATCACTGTAAGCGCGCTCATAATGTGACAGCAGAACGGGCAGAAGCGAACCCAAGACGACACTGGTAATGCCAATTAGCAAGTAAAAGCCGCAACTCAAAATAAAGATTCTTCTCAATGAGTCATTCCTCCATTATGTATTTTTTAAAATAAATGTAAAAATATACTGCAATATATCAGCATTTTATATTATTTGGATCGAATTGTATATACTTTTTTTGTAAAAATATCGATATGTATGGTAAAAGTCGGTTGTTCCATAGATTAAATGCCGCCGATTGTCGAAACACAACACAAAAAAGACCGGACCAGCAGATGCCAGTTCGGTTATTTGGCCGGGCTTCAAGCGCTCTGTATTCCAAGCATCTCACGCGCAAGCGCCAGGAACGCTTCAAGAGACGGAGACAACCATTTGTCCTTATGCCAGACCAGATGCGTCTTGACCGTAAGATCCGGGCCCTTCCAAGGCAGCCGCACAAGCTGTCCGCGAGAGACTTCTGCGGAGACGGAAACCGCCGTCAGCACGGTTACTCCCAGTCCATTTATGACGCACTGCTTGACCGCCTCGATACTGTTAAACTCAAGCACCGTCCTCGGGTAGACGCCTTCCCGGTTTAATATCCGCTCAAAATGGCTGCGGTAGCAGCAGCCCGCCTCGGGTAAGAGCAGATCCATCTTCGAAATATCGGCCGCAGCAACGGTCTGGTTGTTTGCCAGCGGATGATCGGGGGCCGCCACTACCCATACCGGCTCATGTCCAAGCAGCTCATCCCCCGGCCCTTCATGGCGGTCTCCCTCATCGAACACAAAGGCCACATCAAGATCGCCTGAATGAACGAGACGCCGAAGCTCGGCTACGGGACTTGGACGAAAAATAACCTGCACTCCAGGATACCTGGCTCGAAATGCGCGAAGCAGCGAAGGGAGACGATAAATACAGAGCGTTTCCGTTGCTCCGATCCGGAGCGTTCCCGTTGGCTCTCCCCTCATGGAGACCGTTGTCTGGGCCTCTTCCGCAAGCAGCAGCAGTTGCTCCGCATATTGCAATAGCTGGCGCCCCGCGTCCGTCAAGACGACTTGTTTGCCTCCCAGACGGTCGAACAAGGGCACGCCGAGTTCCTTCTCCAGAACATGAATCTGTGTTGTGACATTGGACTGAACATAGTTCAGACTGGATGCCGCCTTGGTAAAACTCAGATTTGCAGCGACCGCTCGAAAAATCGTCAATTGGCGTAAATCCATTTGCAGCACCATCTTTTTCAGTGATTATAACGATCAATTTCATTCATTATTATTAATAATACCAGAACGGTATAATCAATTCAGCACAGGAACATGGATTCAAAATACATCTTGATTACAGGAGGCATAATTATGGCGCTGACAAGAGTTTCTTTACGGAAAGGAAAGTCTGCCGAATACAAGCAAGCGATTCTTAAATCTCTGTATACCGCGATGCGTGAGGTGTTTGACGTACCGGATGGCAACGACTTTATGGTCATTCACGAGCATGAGCCCGACGGATTTGTCTACGGAAAAAATTACTTGAATATTGAGCGTACCGACGATCTGGTCATCATTCAAATTACAGCGAACGATACGCGCACAATGGAGCAGAAGCGGACACTG
>NZ_ASSC01000822.1 GCF_000520735.1 Paenibacillus forsythiae T98 | reverse complement strand
GGCTGCCACAGCACAATCTCCGATCCGGCAAGGCTGGCCTGGATGTCGATAATCCGCTGATTGGAGCTGCCACGGAACCGGAGGGTCGTGTCCTTCAAGACTTCCACGAAGCGTCCGTCAATCAGCACCTGGCACAGCGACAGGAGCAGCCATTCCGGCGATCCCGGCATGGCTGCAAGCTCTTCGTAAGTGTAGCCGGTGTAGATCCACACCGGGAACTCCGGCAGCGTCGCGCGCACCTCGCGGATAAATTCCGCAGCTTCCTCCGCCGAGAAAAAAGGATCGCCGCCCGCCAGCGTTAGACCCTCCAGCAGCGGATTGGCGGCCATTTCGCCGATCATCTGCCGCTTGCGCTCTGGCGTAAGCGGCTCCCCGTAACCGAAATTCCAGGTTTCGGGATTGAAGCAGCCCGGGCAGCGGTGGCGGCACCCGCTGATGAAGACGACGGCGCGGAGTCCTTCGCCTTCGTTGATGGACTCCGGGTAGTAGCCGCAAATATTCATAGATGCTTGACCCGGTCCCTGACCTCGGCCTGCTTGGCCGCATTGAAGCGGGTCTGGTAATCTCCGGTCAGGTAGCCGGTAACCCGGCGCAGACGGCGGATGTGAACCTTCTGCTCAGAAGCGCCGCAGGAGGGGCAGTTCGCGCCGATTACACCTTCGTATCCGCAGCCGGAGCAGCGGTCGACAGGGTGGTTGATGCTGAAATAGCTGATATTTTGCTCCAGGGCGTAACGGATGATTTTGACAAAAGCCGCCGGATTGCTGCGCGCATTCCCGTCCAGCTCGACATATGAGATCGCGCCGGCGTTGCAGTAATCGTGAAACGGAGCCTCCAGCTTGATCTTGTTCGCCGCCCCCGTCGGATAATAGACCGGAACGTGGAATGAATTCGTGTAATACTCGCGGTCGGTAACGCCTTTTATGGCGCCGAATTCCTTGCGGTCGATCTTGGTGAATTTGCCCGACAGCCCTTCGGCCGGAGTGGCGAACAAGGTGATGTTCAGGTTAAGCTCGTCGCTCTTGCGGTCGCAGAACTCGCGCATATGCCGCACAATGGCGAGTGCCTTGCCGTACACTTCCGGGTCCTCGGCGTGATGCTTGCCGTACATTGCTTTCATGCATTCGGCCATGCCGATGAAGCCCAGCGACAGGCTGCCGTGCTTCAGCAGCTCCCGCACCTGCTCGTCCGGTGCAAGCTCCTCTCCGCCTTCCCATACGCCCTCGCGCATCATGAAGTCGGATGCTTTGGCCTTTTGCGCTCCCTGAATGTGGAAGCGGTGCAGCAGGCCGTCCAGGGCAATCTCCATATAATGATCGAGGTCAGCGTAGAAGCCTTCCTCGTCCGCCGCCCGGCGCAGGCCGGTTGCCGTTCCGTTCCGGATGCCGAGCCGGACAAGATTCAGCGTATTGAACGACAGATTGCCTTTGCCGGAGCAGTGATTGCGTCCGAAGCGGTCTCCCAGCACCCGGGTGCGGCAGCCCATCGTCGCGAATTCGGTATCCGGGTCTGCCGGATCGTAATACATCAGATTCAGCGGAGCGTCCAGATTCGCGAAATTTGGATACAGCCGCCGAGCCGAGCATTCCGTCGCTTTCAGGAACAACTCGTAGTTGGGATCGCCGGGCTGCTGATTCACGCCTTGTTTACATTTAAAAATCTGGATCGGGAACACCGGCGTCTCGCCGCTTCCCAGTCCGTTCATCGTCGCTGTCAGCAGGCTGTCGATCACAAGCTGTCCCTCGGGTGAGGTGCAGGTGCCGTAATTGATGCTGGTGAACGGAATTTGTCCGCCCGCTCTGGAGGACATCGTATTGAGATTATGTATGAGGCTCTCGGCCGCCTGCAGCGTCTCGCTCTCCGTTTCCTTCTTGGCGTAGCGGTAAGCCATCGGGTAGCGTTCCTTCAGCTCGGTCCGGCTCATGGTAATTTCCCCGAGCTCTTCCCCGGCTTGTCCTTCCTCGAAATAATCAAGGCCTTTGAGGAACAGCTTGGTGAAGGACTTGGCCACATAGGGGGCGAGATCATGGTCGATCTTGCTTCCCGACACGCCGCCATACTGTGAATTTTGCTGGGATTGAAAAATAATCGCTGTCAGCGCCATAGCCGTCATAATGGAGTTCGGGGGGCGGACGCTGCCGTTGCCGGTGTTGAAGCCCTGCCGGAGCAGCTTGTCGAACGGGATGAAAATGCAGTTCGTCGTTCCGATGGCGTACTGGTCCAGATCATGCACATATACGACATTGTCCTTGATCGCTTTGACCAGCTGGGGCGGCATGGTGAAGCTGCGGGCATACCATTTGGAATACTCGCTGCCGAATTTGCTCATCTTGCCGGAGAAGCTTTCCCCGTTCAGATTGGCGTTCTCCCTCAGCAGGTCCATATCCAGACTGTCGATAATATCGCGTCCCAAACCGATAACTTCCTCCAACAGAACTTCGTTCGCGCTTTGCCCGCCGGCTTGCCATTTCTCCAGCAGCGTCATTGTGCAGTTCCCCTCTCCGTAGCATTCCAGGCCTGAATTTGAATATTTTTTAGACTTTATAATTTAAAAAAGGCATCTCCCGCACGAAGAACGCAGGAAATGCCGCTATGCGGCGCAGGGCATTCCAAGAATGCCTGCCAACTTGATTGCAAGCTGCATGCGGTCACCGCTCCTGTTCCTCGCAGGCGCTCATTATATGGTGTCGCTCCGAAACAGGCAGGTCTCCTGGCTTCCTTCAGTTCTTCCGGCGCCTTCCCAAGAGCCGCTCCCGCGCTCCCAGTGGCCTTGTGCCGGAAGATGTCGCCCGCGTCCTTGTCTGAGGGACGAAGCATCCGGTTACAGTGGCGGGACCGCAGCGGATTCGCACCGCGCTTCCCTATTAAGCCGGACCTCCCATCAGAGATCCCGGCACCTGATTCCACTATATTTTGTTGTCGTTTATTTAAGATAACCCAATATGTTGTATCTGTAAACCTATTTTTTGAGATTTTGATATCCACAGAACATCCACAAACGGTCCACAGGTAATCCACAAATTCATCCACAATTTCAACAACAGAGGGGCGAGAGAGTGGAATTTAAGCCGTGTAAGCTATTCCGATTTGTAGCCCGGCTCCCCAGTTGCTACAATATAGAAAAGCTGTATGTTGACGTATTTAAAAGTGCAGCATGGAAAGGGAGGGTATTCAAATGGCTATTGCCGAAATTACCGTTATACCGATCGGAACCGGCAGCACCAGTCTCAGCAGTTATGTCGCAGGCATGCATCGCGCGCTGGAAGGTGTGGAGGGCATAACCTTTGAGCTTACATCCATGGGTACGATTATCGAAGGGCCGCTGCCGCGCATTCTCGCCGCTGTGCAGGTCCTGCATGAAGCGCCGTTCGCCAATGGCGCCCAGCGGGTGTCCACCTCGCTCAAAATCGACGACCGCCGCGACAAGGAAGCCAGCAGCAAGCAGAAGCTGGAGTCGGTGGAGCGCAAGCTAAGCGGGGAGTAGGGTAGGCTGGCTGGCGTTGGGGAATGATTGCCGCCTTATAGCGGTGCTGTCAGGGCGGCAAGCGGCCCCGCGCATCGGGTGACGGGCGCGAACGAAGGAATGTCTTCCCAGTGCTGGCGGGAGGGCATCTCTTCCGCACGCGCAAGGCGCGGATGCTTGGCTGGAGGCCGAAAAAGGAGTTGCTTTTTCCACCAAACGGAGTATAATAGTTTCTGTTGTGACGGCAAAGTCATATCTTGCTGGTGTAGCTCAGGGGTAGAGCAACGCACTCGTAATGCGTAGGCCGGGGGTTCAATTCCCTTCACCAGCATCCTATAAACCTTGGTATAGCGCGGTTCTCGGGACTCCCGGGAGCGGTGCTTTTTGATTTTATGCCGGTTCTTCTGTTCATTCACCACATCCTGATTAGTCAATATGGTAGAATAGCCTATATTCAAAATGTTCGGAGCTGAGAGCGGTAAGGGAGGAACCGGAATGTTTCGATTCACAAAAAAGAAGGAGGCCGACAGGCCGATCAACCTTGAGACTCCGGTAAAAGGAAGGGTATTGCCGCTGACAGAAGTGCCCGACCGGGCATTTTCAAGCGGCACCATGGGAAAGGGACGGGCTATTCTGCCCTCCGAGGGTAAAGTAACGGCACCTTGTCCGGGTACGGTCGTCCATATAATGGAGAAGAGCAAGCACGCGCTGCTGCTCGAACACGAAACCGGTATTTTGATATTGATTCATGTCGGCATTGAAACGGTATCGTTAAAGGGAGAAGGCTTCCACCCCCGTGTGAGTGCAGGCGATAAAGTGAGAACCGGCCAGACGCTGCTGGAGTTCGACCTTGAGGTGATTGCAGACGCGGGGCTGTCGCCCATAACCCCGATTATCATCCCCGAAGGCCAGGACTTGGTTGAGAGCGTGGAGTTCACTGAAGATTCCGCCTCCCGGGCGAATGAACCGTTTATCCGGATTTTGCTGAAGCATCAATAGAAATAGAAGCAGGATGAAGCTCCTGGCTTATCCAAAATGTGACGCGGCTTCCCGAATTGGGGGGGGGGCTGCTTTTTGCTTTGTTGGCGTACTTGGTGTTTGCCTGACTTTTGATTGATTAATTCCCCGTTTTTCTGTACAATTTTCAAGATTATTATGAAAAGTCAACGGCATTTTATCCTAAAATAATACTCTGGCGTGGTGAAGGAATGAGAATAAAGGACTTCTTGAATGCGTCCGATGCTTCCATACATAGGCAGACTAAATGGATCAAACGTTTCCTGGAGACTTATTGGGTAGTTATTGCGCTGCATTTGGCCGCCCAATTGTTCTCGTATTTTTTTCTTCCATATGAGATTGAAGCCGGGGCTTTCTATTACAAAGTTCTTGCGGGTCCGACCTTGCTGATGGGCGGGACGGTCGCGGCGGCCCAATTGGTTGACCGGTATGCGGCCAGATACTCTTTTATTTCTATGTTTACCGCAGGCACCTTCGTCTCGATGGTCATTATCCATCTCAATATGGATGTACGCATCATAGGGGCGGTTATGCTGCTGCCGATTATGGCTTCGGCTATTTTCTTCCGGCTGGATTTGACGATGTATACGGCTGCGTTGCAGATTGCCGCCTTCTGCATTCTGTACAACTGGGATTACCGGTTCAAGGCCTTTCTTAATCCGTTCGATCTGGTCTCCATTCCTCTCTTCATTCTTGTCGGCACGCTGGTGGCTGGCATTATCATTGTCAATGGGCGTGAGCTGCTGCACGATCTGGAGACGACCATGACGGCCAAGCAGGACCTTATGGCGGAGAATGCCCTGATCCTGAAGATATCCAGAACGGATGCCCTGACCGGATTGTTCAACCACATGTCGTTCCATGAATTTTATGAAAAAGCGCTGGAATACGGAGAATTGGGAGTTCCCTTTCATCTGGCTCTGCTCGACATTGATAATTTCAAGGGGGTTAACGACAAATTCGGGCATCGGGCGGGCGATCTCGTCTTGTCCAGAGTAGCGTACACAATTCAGGAGAACATTCCTTCCACCGATATCGCCGCCCGCTATGGGGGGGAAGAATTTGCGGTATTGCTGTTTGAACCGACGTTTGAAGAGGCGCTTGGCCTGATGGAACGGGTCCGGACGGCGTTCTCCGAGACGCGGCATGCGGAACTGGGAGGGCTGGCCGTAACCGTAAGCATCGGTCTCAAAAGCTTCGAGAAGGGAATGACGAAGGAACGGCTGTTTGAGGATACGGACGCTTTGCTCTATGCCGCGAAACGTGCAGGCAGGAACAAGGTTATAACGCCTCTGCAAAAGGTGGATGAAGGCAGCGTAGCGCTGTAGGCGAAATTTTTTTCGGTTCAAGCCAAAATTTAAGCTTCCTTTCAGGTTTTGGTCAGGTTCTTTTCAGGTTCGGGGTGTATATTGAACTTACCAAACACCCCCCAGTGTTTTGTAATATATTCTCTTACGGTCCTGTCCACTCCCAAGGCAGGGCCGTTTTTTTTAATTGTGATTCCTAAACAAAAAAATAATGATGTGATATATTTCACAACTAATTACAACAAAATGATATATATTAAATTCAGGCAATTAAAATTGAGATTATTTAAATCGGGAAAGAGGAATGAAGGATGAAAGCAGAAGGAAGCTTCCGCCGGGGATTGGCTGTTGGGGTCATGTTGAGTGTACCTTTGTGGATGTCCCTGGCCGGCTGGCTGCATGTTCTGTAAAATGGACAGCGCCCGGCATCCGCAAGCAGCGGTTACCGAGCGCTTAATATATGCAACAGAAACGCCGGTGTCTGCAACAGAAGGCCAGCCGTTTCCGTTCATGTATATTTAATCTTCCCGCCGTTCGTGAGCAACGGGCTTATGCTCCTCTTTATTCCCAGCAGCCGCATGGCGATAATAGCTCTGCATCCAAAACGACAAAAGCCCTGCCTCTCTTCTGTCCTTGCGGCTCCAATGACCGCGCCAGTGTGAGTCGGAAAACCAGTTTAAATATCATCTGTGGAATTTCTTATTAGCGAATCCATAATTTAGGAAAATCAAATATTATTAAATAATAACATATTATATTCCGATATTCAACTAGTATATATTTTATAGTTTGCGACGTAAACCCCCTCGCTTTAGCTATGGGGATGTAAGGTCGCCATCTGCGAGTTGCTTGAGTTAGATTTCACA
>NZ_ASSC01000821.1 GCF_000520735.1 Paenibacillus forsythiae T98 | reverse complement strand
CCTTTGAAACCTTTGAAACCTTTGAAACCTTTGAAAGAAGTATTTGCCGATAACTATCGCCAATCAGGATTTATGTTTATTATCGCTACTTTTCTTTTCCAACCAAGCAGCCGAACCTAATGGTTATCATTTTCTCCATAACCACAATTATGGAAAAAAGAGCAGATGCAGACCGGGGGTGGTTTACAGTTGAAAATCAATGTTTTCCTATTTACTTTCCCGCAACACATACTTCCATACTTCCGACATTGACCTACGAGCGATACCCTAGCTTCTCCAAAATCGCTCTCGTGGCTACGATAAAGCCCTGTCGTAGATATGACTATTTTTGCTACTGTATCCTTACACTGATTTGAAGTGGTAGGGTGTAGCGACAGGACAATCCAGAACTACACACAGCGATTAGAGGTCATCGGTTTGCTGGAAAGTAAAAGAATAGTGCTTGACAACAAGCTTCTAGACAAGGTGTATAAGATTAAGTGAGTCCACGACCAGTGGATGTGGACTGCCATTTCGATCTGAGACGAAGAGGAAGGGGGTAGCCTTGACGTTCTACGACAAAGGGGGATTAGTCGTCCCACCGAGACACAAAATCGATCTGAGAGCCTTATAGAAGCCTTAAAATAGATGCTCGGTACTTTATTAGCATTTCACGTTCTTTTTTCTAAAAGTATCATTTTTTGCCCCGCCTATATAAATAGAATAATATAATATATATAGTATTATATAAAAGAGTATATTATATAATAAACTACTCTATTTATAACTGAGGGGAAAAAAATGATACTTTTGGGATTTTCACCGAAAAGGCACCCCTTTCGGGCTAATAACTTAAAAACAGACGTATATAGAATTGTTGGAAATAATTTTAACCCCGTTGAAAGGTTTAAAAGCTTTAAAGTAGCTTTTAATGAGGTTAAAACAGTTTTAAAGGGATATGATTTTCAGGATGACAAATTTTAAATACCTTTAACGCCGTAAAAACCTTACAAACCTTTAAAACGTTTCAAACCTTTTAAGCGCGTTAAAACCTCTAGGAAAGTGTTCCCTGCCAGAGCAGTAGAAATGTATCCTAATTAAACAGTATTGGTAGTGAGCCACCTTCGAGCAGATAGCTTGGAGGTTTTTTATTTTTGCTTATTAGATCACGAAAAATGTGAGGTGGGAAGAGGTGAGATTAGAAGATGGTTGATTCTGAGTTGAAGGCTAATGTTCGTAGCTTTAAAGCAAGGTATGGAGCATCGTATGCCTATATTGCAAGGAGGTCTGGGGTTTCGCGTGAACACATCAGCAGATGGGTTAATAGCGACTCATATCTTATTTCTGATGAATTAAAGGCTAAAATTAAATCGATTATTAAAGGGGAAATGTAACATGGTAATGAGATTGCTGTCCACGTACAAGAGGTAGAAAATGAAGTGATTTGGAATTGGGGATTTGTAGTAGATTGTAAGTCCAGAAACGTGCGATTAGCGGTATATATAGAATATGTATTTTAGGATAAAGTCATTCTGTTGTTATATCTATATATTATATATACACCGCAGATCGCACGAAATTGATTTTTCACCAATGCTCCCTGCCAAAGTCCTTAACTATTTAAGCTGTCATCACTTAAATAGTTAAGGAGACATTTTTTTGAGGGGGAGTATAGAATGCAATTTGAGTTCAGTGTTAGGCAGGGGTATCAACTGTTGAGGAAACAGAAGAAAATCAAATTAAAAGAACTTGCATCACAAATTGGAGTTTCGATTCCTATGTTATCAATGTATGAGAACGAAGTGGTTAATCTCCGTAAGGAAAAAGAAAAACAATATCGAGATTACATTCTTAGTGCGGTTGGCAACAAAGGGGAGGGTTACTTGTGAGCAATGCATTAACAAAAGAATATTTCTTCTGTTACTCAGTACCCTTATTCAAGTTTCTCAAAATGGACAAGGGTATTTCTTTTATTTGTTATGCCCTTCACGATAAAACCCATAAGCCCTTCTGGATGTTTGAGAAGAACGATGAGTTAAAAACAGCATTACACGAATACCAGTATAGATAATGTTGATTTATTTAGTGAATATTTTAGAGGTGGTTGGTATAGCTATTAAAAGTAGGACTTATTATAATGAAGCACAACTAAGAATGATTTTAGATGCAGATAGAGAAAGTAGGCATAGAGTCTACATCCCAAACTCGATATTTAATGATTTGGTTAGATGCGAAGAGTTTAAATCAAGAAAGGCAAATGCGACTCACATTGCATTTGCCTTTTCCTATCTTTATTTGGCTTCATACATGTATAGATATGCTCATTTTACTTATTATGAAGACTACGTTAGAGAGAATTTCATTGATGACGCGGTTATGTACATGATCTGCAACACTTCACCTGATAGTAGAGGTAAGGATGGGAAAAGTTATATCACCAAAAAGGATGGTGTTCTAGCCAAGCTTAAATATATAAGGAAGGTAAGCCTATTTAGCCCCTATTTGAACTTGGACAGTACACCC
>NZ_ASSC01000820.1 GCF_000520735.1 Paenibacillus forsythiae T98 | reverse complement strand
GGAGCCGGGAGCTGGTGCGCGGAGAGGAGCCGGATGCCGGCTATTTCCGGACGCTGGAGCGCGGCGGCATTCTGCTGAACGCCTCGCAGATCGCGGCGGTGCGGCACGGCGACGGCCCGCTGCTGACGCTGGCGGGCGCCGGGTCCGGCAAGACGAGCGTATTGGTATGCCGAGTGGGCTATCTATTGTCCGTTCGCCGCGTTTCTCCCGGACGCCTGCTGCTGCTGACGTTCTCCAGCAGGGCGGCGGCGGAGATGCGGAAGCGGATTATGAAGCTTCCGGGAATCGGCGGACAGGATATTTCGGGGATGCAGGCCCGCACATTTCATTCTTTTTGTCTGTACATGCTGCGAAGACAGGGGGACATGCAGGAGATTTTCCACGAAACGCGGCGCCAGCATATTCTGCTGAAGACGATCATGCGGGAGCTGGGTTTGCCCAAAGACGCCTATCCGCCAGAAAGCCTGCTCGCCCTTCTCTCCTCCTGCAAAATGAATATGGGCGATGCGGACACCCTGCCCCAGCTTACGAATGCGGACAAGGAAATCAAGGAGATTCTGCTTCGGTACGAGCAGTGGAA
This sequence comes from Paenibacillus forsythiae T98, assembly GCF_000520735.1. Taxonomy (GTDB): domain Bacteria; phylum Bacillota; class Bacilli; order Paenibacillales; family Paenibacillaceae; genus Paenibacillus_AQ; species Paenibacillus_AQ forsythiae. The sequence continues at coordinate 398 of NZ_ASSC01000820.1, read as the reverse complement.
ACGGGACCATGGCAAAATCGATTTCGACGACGTGCTGCTGCAAGCCTACCGGATGCTGCTGGAACGGCCCGAGCTGCTCGCGGAACTGCAAAGAAAATATAAATATATTATGGTCGACGAATTTCAGGATACGAATGCGCTCCAGTATGAGCTGATCCGCATGATCGCCCGGCCGCGCGGCAATCTGATGGTCGTGGGCGACGACGATCAGACGATCTATTCATTCAACGGGGCGCGAAGCGAGTTCATTCTGGAGTTCGAGAAGCTGTACCCGGACGCCAAAGTGATTACGCTTGACATCAACTACCGTTCCGGACCCGCCATCATCGGCCTTGGCAACGGGATTATCCGGGGCAACACGCGGCGGAGGCCCAAAACGCTGCGTGCGGCGGCGCAGG
>NZ_ASSC01000819.1 GCF_000520735.1 Paenibacillus forsythiae T98 | reverse complement strand
AGCCTGGCGACATCTTCCGGCTTGCCCGGTCCATCAGCCAGGGGCTGCTGTCCTTCCGGGAACTCCATCGGGATAATGATCGATTCCAGTTCCTCGTTCGGCTCGGTGCTTTCATCAATATTGGTGGCAATGGCTCCCGGAGAAATGACGTTGACCCGGACTTTAAACTTCGCCAGCTCCAGCGCCGCCATTTTAGCAAAAGCCACCTGCCCGGCCTTGGTCGTGCTGTACGGCGAAAAGCCGAAGCTCGCGAACCGCCGGTTGCCGTTGATCGAGCTGGTGATGATAATGCTGCCCTTCCCTTGTTTCTTCATGTGCGGAATTGTATATTTCAATGAGAGAAAGGTCCCGGTAAGGTTCACCGACAGCGTGCGCTGCCAGTCCTCAATGCTCAATTCTTCAATCGGACCGATGGAGCCGTTAATTCCGGCATTGGCGAATACGATATCCAGCCCGCCGAAGCGCTCCACCGTTCTCCGGACGGCTTCTTCCATGCGCTCCGGGCTTGAGGTATCCACATCAACGGCCAGCGCGCAGCCTTCCCGCAGCCGGTTCAGCTTCCGTTCCAGGGCGGAGGTACGGTCATTCACCAGATCAAACAAGGCGACGTTCGCGCCTTCACGGGCCATCTGGATGGCTGTTGCTCTGCCGATTCCCGAGCCTGCTCCGGTAATAATGGCTGTTCTTCCGGCAAACCGCCGGGTTGTTCCAGTATCAGGGCTCATATAGGCTCTCCTTCCGTTTTCAGGTGAATAGTGCTCTGTCTCAAGATTACCCAAAGGTTCTCTCTTTTTAACCCTTTCCGGCAAAAAAAGCTTCCTGCGCGAACCTGTACCCAACTACTGACCCCACTATTTTCTCCAAAAACGAAGTTCTGAAACCCTTTTCTTCGCCAGAAAATTTCCTTCTCCTTTCGCCAGAACCGATGTCTTCGCACAAAAAAACAGCCGCCTTTCGGCTATAAACCGAAAGCGGCCTGAAATGACTGAAAATACGCAAATTACAGCAATCTATGCGGCTTTATCCCTATTACTTGTCCAGCAATTGTACGTCCACCGTTACTTCGAGTTGGCCCTGAATTCCGCGGTATACGCCCTTGACCGGAACAATATCTTTGTAATCGCGCCCGTGGCCCAGCTTGACGTAACGCCAGCCTACCTCCACATTGTTGGTCGGGTCAAAGCCCAGCCAGCCGGTACCCGGGATATGCGTCTCGACCCAGGCATGGGAAGCCTGCTCGAAATCGGCGTTGCCGCCCTGGAGATCGCTCACATAATGATAGCCGCTCACATATCTTGAAGGAAGTCCTACGCTGCGGCAGACCGCGATCATCAAGTGGGCATAGTCCTGACAGACGCCCCGTTTGAGCTTCAGCGCTTTTTTAACGGTCGTGTTGACGCTGGTCGCCTCGGGATCATAAGTAAACTGCTCATAAATCGTGGAGGAGAGCTTCTTGGTCCATTCATACAAATCCTCCGCTTCGCTAAAAGGATGCTGGGAGGCAAATTCCATCAGCTCCGGCGTAACCTCCGTGTAACGCGTGGGCAGAATGTACTCGGTGTACCGGTTCTGAAACTCCTCTTCCTTCATCCGCTTGATCTGCTCCTCCAGCGGTAGCCTCGGCAAATCGGCGTTCTGGGACTTGTCCAGCGTTACAACTGTGGCGCGGGTATGGATGACCATCTCCGTATGCGGTTTGTTGACCGAATAAGCATGAACCCGGTTTCCGAAGAAATCTTCGTAAGTAAGCAGGTTGGCGGGAGGAAATATTTCCACCTCATGGTGATAACAGGATTGCCTGTAATTGGTCCGCGGCGTCAGCCGGATTTCATTGACACTGTCCGTCACAGGCTCCGCGTAAGTATACCGGGTCGTATGATTGATTTGAATTTTCATATCCTGATCCCTTCTTGACGAAAAAAGGCCGATTCCATCGTTCTTCCCAGTCGCAGGCAGGAAGATTTCAGTGACTCCAGCACCTGATCGACCAGTTCTCCGGCCATGTCTTCCTTCTCCATATAATCCAGCTCGGCTCGAATCTTCCCGGCCTGGCGGATCACCCGCTCATAGCCTTCGCCTCCATCCGAGAAATCAATCTCGATATTCGACAGATGATATTCGAGCTCATGGGAAGCGAACCGGACCGAGCGCGGAAATGAGGCATTCGTAATCAGAAACTCCAGAATGCATTCCGGGGATACCGCATCGGCGAAATATCTGCGGAACGCCTGATATCCGCTTACCGATTTCAATACCGCCTGAAGCTGTGTATATATGGAGGTATCATCCTTGCCCCGGCAGGACAAGGTTACCGATTGCAGAATACGCACCGTGTTCTCCGCTCTCTCAAGGAATCGTCCGCTCTCAATGAACCGCCACTCATTACCCCGGAGCATGATGGACTGTTCGGCGCCGAGGAACGTGGCTGTCCGTTCCTTGATCTGCTGGTAGAACTGATGCGGGCTCTTCATAATGTCCGCAACGGACCGGTCGCCCAGCCACAGGTTGAAGCTGTTGGCAATATCCCATAGCTCGCTCGGGAGCTGCTGGCGCAGGGTGCGCAGGTTATTGCGAGCCTGATGCACACAAGAGAATATGGAATTCGCATTGCCGAGATCGAGCGTGATAAAGGACAAGACATCCTGCTCTGTAAAGCTTTCAAATTGCTGCAAATATTCACTTCGGGCGCCGATCGCGTCGATCAGCCTGGACCATTTATGGCCTTCTTCCCTGAAGTCATCTTCCTGCTGAATATGATAATGAACATCGATCAGTCTTGCATGATTCTCCGCTCTTTCCATATAACGCCCAATCCAAAACAAAGCTTCCGCATTTCGATTAAGCATCTACCGTCACTCCTCGTCCTGTTTTGTTGCGCTCTCTTCTATTCAATTCTGTTCTCTAGGACATTACCCATGTATCCTTGACGCCGCCGCCTTGAGAGGAATTCACCACCAGGGAGCCCTCTCTCATCGCCACTCGCGTCAGTCCTCCCGGAATGACATGCGGCTTGCGGTCCGCGCCCATCAGCACGAAAGCTCGCAGATCGATATGCCGCGGACTCATTACACCTTCGGACAGAACAGGCGCTCTTGACAGGGACATGATCGGCTGGGCGATATACCGGTCCGGATCGGCAAGAATTTTAAGCCGGAAATCATCCTGCTCCGCCTTGCTTGCTTCGCTTCCGATCAGCATGCCGTATCCGCCGGACAACGAGGTTTCCTTGACGACCATCTCGGACAGATTGTTCAGCACATGCTGCCGTTCATCCGGCCTCGATAGCAGATAGGTTGGAACGTTATTTAGAATCGGTTCCTCTTTCAGATAGTAGCGGATCATATCGGGCACATAGACATACATGGCCTTGTCGTCGGCGACGCCGGTACCCGGCGCGTTGGCGATGGCCACATTGCCTGCTCTGTATGCGTTCATCAGCCCTGGAACACCCAGCAGCGAGTTGGGATCAAAGGCAAGCGGATCAATATAGTCATCATCCAGGCGGCGGTACAGCACGTCCACCCGTTTAAGTCCATTCATATCCCGTAGATACAATTTATGGTCCTTTATAACCAAATCGCGTCCTTCCACAAGATGAATACCCATCTGCTGGGCCAGGAAGGCATGCTCATAATAAGCGGAGTTGTACTGCCCCGGGGTAAGCAGAGCGATAACCGGATCAGGCGTACGCGAAGGTGACAGGCTGCGAAGAACAGACAAGAAGCGGTTGATGCTGCGCTCCACATCCCGGATAGAGCTGGAGAAGGAAAGCTCGGGGAACAGCTGGTTCATCAGCGATCTTCCTTTAAATAGGTAGGAAAAACCGGATGGCGTGCGCAGATTGTCCTCCAGAACGTAATAGTTTCCGTCGTGATGGCGAATCAGATCGATTCCCGAAGTGGTGATATAAGCCCCGCCGGGAACGCGAAGTCCTGACATTTCCGGCCGGAAATAGCAGTTGGAGATGACCATTTTGCGGGGAACGATTCCATCCTTGATAATATATTGCTCATGGTAAATATCATGAACGAACAGGTTAAGCGCCGTGACGCGCTGAATAATTCCCGCCTCAAGCTTCTCCCACTCATCCTTCGCAATAATCCGCGGAATCATATCAAAGGGGATGGTCCGCTCCATCGGCTGGTCTTGAGCGGGATTGTACAGTGTGAAGGTAATGCCCTCCTCCATCATGCGCCGCTGCATCAAATGCTGTTTGGTCTGCAGCTCTTCGGGACTCATTCCGGCAAACATGCGGTTGACATGCTTATAATGAGGGCGGACGCTGCGCTCGCCAGCAAACATTTCATCATAAAAATGATGCAGCGGATACGGAGACAGACCGGGCAGTGGATCAAGTTTAGACATGAGCCCGACTCCTTTCAGTAATGTAGTGTTGGCAATAAATCATACTTTTTATTAAGACCGAATTTATAAAAATATTCAATCACATTTTCATAATACGTAAACTCGATTCATCATGTCAATATATATAACAAGGCTTTTGATAAGCGCTAATTCCGTCGGTCGGATGAAACCGCACTCTTTTTCCGGGCAGGAGATTCCGAGGGGTGGATTATAGACATATGGGTGGTAACCGTGATTGGCTGCTCTTCTATTATGAATTTTTCATATGATGAATTTTTATTTTCGCCAAAGCTAAAGAGCGCCGGCATCTGCCGGCGCTGCTGGTATAGCTGTATTTTAGCGCGAAAGGCTTAATCTTCCGGCTTCTCTTCCTCGTTATCCTCGATAATCAAACCGGCGAACAGCGCGTGAACGAACTGCTCGGAATCGAACGGCTGAAGATCCTCCATTTTCTCGCCGAGTCCGACCAGCTTCACCGGAATGTTCAGCTCCTGGCGGATCGCCACAACGATGCCGCCTTTGGCCGTCCCGTCCAGCTTGGTGAGGACCAGCCCCGTCACGCCGCTCTTCTCGCCGAACAGCTTGGCCTGGGCCAGCGCGTTCTGCCCGGTCGTCGCGTCAAGCACCATCAGCACTTCATGCGGAGCTCCCGGGATTTCGCGCTGAATGACACGGAATATTTTGTTCAGCTCTTCCATCAGGTTGCTCTTGTTCTGCAGCCGTCCCGCCGTGTCGCAGATCAGCACATCAACGCTGCGCTGCTTGGCGGCCTGAACCGCGTCGAACATCACCGCAGCGGGATCGGAGCCCGCGCTCTGCTTGATCACATCCACGCCGGCCCGCTGTCCCCATACCTCAAGCTGCTCAATGGCCCCCGCGCGGAACGTATCGCCTGCGGCGAGCAGAACTTTTTTACCATCCTGCTTGTAGCGGTGCGCCAGCTTGCCGATCGTTGTCGTCTTGCCGACGCCGTTGACGCCGACGAACAGAATGACCGTAATGCCGTCCGGATTCTCCTTCAGACGGTTGTCATCGTCACTGCGCAGCAGCTCCATCAGCTTGCGGGAGAGTATCGGCTGCAGCTCTGCCGCATCCTCGATGCGCTGCTTCTTCACCTCGGCGCGTAGCTCGTCAACCAGCGTCATGACCGTGTTCACGCCGACGTCGGCGCCGATCAGGATTTCCTCCAGCTCCTCGTAGAACTCCTCGTCGATTTTTTTGCGGCGGATAATCAGGTCGGATACCTTCTGGGCGAAGCCTTTGCGCGTCTTCTCCAGCCCTTCCCGGAACTGCTTCGTCACGCTCTCTGTCTTGCCGGCAATACTTTCTTTCAATTTCTTGAAAAAGCTCACTCTTGTTCCTCCGTTCAGTTATTAATGGCAATCGCCGGGTCAGGCGATCTCCGCTTCTTCATCTTCCAGACGCACGGAGACGAGCTTGGAGACCCCGCCTTCTTCCATCGTCACACCGTAGAGCACATCCGCTTCTTCCATCGTCCCCTTGCGGTGTGTCACCACGATGAATTGAGTCTGCTCCGAGAATTCGCGAAGATACTGGGCGAACCGGACCACATTCGCTTCGTCCAGCGCCGCCTCGACCTCATCCAGCACGCAGAATGGAACCGGCTTGACCTGCAGGATAGCGAACAGCAGCGCCATCGCGGTCAGCGCGCGTTCTCCCCCGGACAACAGCTGCAAATTCTGCAGCTTCTTCCCCGGAGGCTGGGCGACGATATCGATGCCTGTGTCCAGCAGATTGTCCGGGCTTAGCAGCATCAGATCGGCCCGGCCCCCGCCGAACAGCTTGGTGAAGACGGTGGCGAACTCCTTGCGTATGGCATCGAACGTCTGCTTGAACCGCTTGGACATCTCCTCTTCCATTTCGCGGATGACCTGATACAGCGTAGTCTTCGCTTCAACAAGATCGTCCTTCTGCTCGCTGAGGAAGGTATAGCGTTCATGGATACGCTGGTATTCCTCCACGGCACCCAGATTCACCTCGCCGAGCGCAGAGATGCTCCGTCTGAGTTTCTGTACCTCAGCCTGCGCCGCAGGGACGTCCTCCGGAACCGGGTACCGCTGCTTCGCCAGCTCGTAGCTCAGCTCGTAATCGTCGCTCAGCTTGCGCAAAATGTTGTCAAGCTCCACGTCCAGCCTGCCGACGGAAACCTCCGTCGCCCGCAGCCGGTCATCCACCGCTTTCAGCGCCTCTCGCTGCTCCTTCGTCTCGCTTTCCTCAAGCTCAAGCTTCCGCGTCAGCGACGTGCGCTCCGCGCGCGCGTAATCCAGCTTCTCGGCCGCTTCTTCCTTCTTCAGACGGTAGGTGTTCAAGTCTTCCTGCTGCTTGGAGGCTTCTGCGGTATTGACCGTCAAATCCTGCTCAATCGTCGCCAGGAGACCCCGGTTCTGACGCAGTTCCTTGTCCTGCGAACCCACGTCGGCCTTCAGTCTCCGCAGCTGCTCCTCTTGCGAAAATATCTCCTGGTCCAGCTTGCCTTCTGCAACCTTCATGCCCGTCAGCTTGCCCTGAAGCTCCTCCCGTTCGGATTCGCTCGCCTTGCGCCGCGATTCCGCATGACGGATCGCTTCATGGGCGGCCTGCTCCTCTACTTCCAGACGGGTCAGGTCGGCTGCCGCCTGCGCCCTGGACTGCTCCAGTTGCTTCGCTTCGCCCTCGAACCCGCTCCGCTCGGCTCCCGCGCTCTCCACCTGCTCCTGCACATGGCGAAGCTCCTGTTCCAGCT
>NZ_ASSC01000818.1 GCF_000520735.1 Paenibacillus forsythiae T98 | reverse complement strand
AGCCCCCCCGCCGATCGCCGCCAGCAAAAACAGCGTTTTCTCCGGTACCCGTTCCCTTCTGCTTCGGGCTTTATCCTTGTCCTCCGACATAACCAAATAACTGATGATGTTGATGACCGCGAACCACACCGTCACAAGCTTGGCCATTCCAGACTCCCTTCCCCTGCCGTCCTATACTTCTATTATATTCCCCTTTCAGGCAAAAAACCAACAACGCCCGCGCCTCTAAACGCCTGTTTTACCGGCTGTCCTTACGCTATCCTTCCTTGCGGCAGACATGGCGCGGTTCTTGATCCGCAGCCCGGCTCAGACGCCAATTTTGACGCTTGTCCGCTCCCGTTCCCGAAGCCAAATGAAAGAGAGCAGCGCGGCTGCGCCTGCGGCAATGCCTCCGAGCCAAAAGCCGCCCTTCAATCCGTAGAGCGAACTCATCCAGCCAGCGGCAAAAGGACCGCCCGACATGCCCAGCGCATACACCGCCTGATAAAATCCCATCGCCGTTGCCCGCTTGTGCGGATGGATATCCGACACCGACTTGCCGAGCAGCAGCGGAAAAATCAGCCCCTGCATCAACCCGTTCCCGGTCTGGGTGGCGCACAGCGCCCCGAAATCCGGCATTACCGGGATAAGCAGCGTGAATAATGCGCTTCCGGCAAAACCGAGCACGAGCGTGCCGCGGTCGCCCATCCATCTTCTGAGCAGCCGCGCCCCGTACAGCGTCGCCGCCGCGTGGGGCAGCATGAACGCCAGTGTCAGCCAGCCGAGGCTTTCCTTGTCCGCTCCGAGATTCAGCGCCTGATTGGGCGTGTATCCGAACATGGTAATGAACAGGACGCAGTGAGCCAGCACCGACAGCAGGGACACTTTGACCAGCATCGGTTCCCGCATGACCGGAACCAGCTCGCCGAGCCGGATAGCGCTTTCTCCGCGTGCTTGCTGTTGCTCGGGCAGACGAAATCCGATCAGAACCGCCAACGCAGCGACGATACCTCCTGCCCAGAATGGGGCATTCCAGCCCCAATGCTCCACCAGATAACCGCTGAGCAGCATGCTGGTCAGTTGGGCGATGACCATTGTGAACTGCAGCATGCCCATCGCCCGGCCGGCTTCCTCTTTGGGGAAATATCCGGCATACATGACGCTGTATACGACCCATGCGCTTGCCGCAATGCCGGATACAGCGCGGCCTGCAAGCGCCCAGCCCGGCTCGGGCCCCAGCAGAAACAGCAGACAGCTGGCGCCGCTTGCGATCAGCCCGAGCCATATGAACGGCCGCCGCCGATTAAGATAGTCCGAACCGATCCCGATGGGCATCCGGAACAAAATCTGCATCAGGCCGTATACGCCCAGCACCATGCCCACCATGACATAGGACGCGCCCAAATGCTCCACGTAAGGCGCAAGCACCGGGACGTAAATATACGAGGAGAACCAGTATAAAAAAACGATGGCCAGAAAAAATAACCGGCCGCTTCGGGTACTTGCCGATGCCGGAGCCTCAGTCGCCTGCGTTAACGCTTTCGCTTGTCTTAACGCCACTTCATATCCCCCTGTTCCTTTTAATGGCCTGCTCATCCATCTTTCCGCACTTGGACAAGGGACCCGCTCATCCCTCGGAAGGAAGCTGTCCGTCACGGGAGCCGGGCCTGTTTTTATACAATTCGCCCCAATCCCGCATCAACAGAATGATCGGAACCAGCGTTCGGCCGAACTCCGTTAGCGAGTATTCCACTTTGGGCGGCACTTGATGATACACTTCACGGTGAATCACCCCATCCTCTTCCAGCTCCCTCAGCTGCAGAGTTAACATTCGTTGGGTAATGGCAGGGCATATCCGTCTGAATTCATTAAAGCGCTTGGAGCCTTCAATCAGGTGGTAGAGCAGGACACCCTTCCATTTGCCTCCGATCACATCTAGCGTATATTCAACCGGACAGCCCTGATTATTCGGACAATCGCCATATCCCGCTTTGCGGTTTCGCATACCAATCCTCCCAGGTATCAATATAGATACTACATAACATTAATGAATGTACTTGTTATTTTGCAACCGAATGTTTACCTATTAAATTATAAGCTATTCCTCCGGTTTGCGGCACAAAATATTGGAACCGAACAATCGGCTAATTCACGCACAGCTCATAACATGATAAAACAATGCCTCACCATGGAGAAGATTATACTGGAGCGCTTGGATAGACTGCTAAGGGAAGAATAATCCGCCTCGAATGCGCCCCGATGCGCAAAGAAGCCATGAACATCCTGTCCATAGCTTCTTCTTGACCCCTGAAACTTCACGTTAACTCTTGGAGCGTATCTTCTTGCCTTCTCTTTATTTTCCCTCTTGTTTACCTTCCATTGCGGCTTTTAGCAAATCCCCCAGACTGGTGCCCAGGCTTTCCGACTTGCTGTACTGCTGCACAAGCTTCTGTTGTTCACGCTTGTTTATGTGCTTGCTGTCCTTGTTCACCGCCTCTGTAATTCCACAGCCAAGACACTGCACGTACAATCCAGCCTTGCCTTCTTTAAGCTCCATTTTCTTGTGGCACTGCGGGCAACGGCGGTTCGACAGCCGCTTCTCCCCCGCACGGGTATATCCGCAGTCGTCCGCCGGGCAGACAAGCAGCTTCCCGCGCTTCGACTTCTTCTCCAGCAGCCGCGTGCCGCACTGCGGACAGTGGCTGCTGGAGACATTATGCGGCTTATACTCCGCGCCGCTATTCTTCACCTCTGCGACCAGTTCCTTCGCCATGCCGCGTATGCCCTGCAGGAACGCCTCCGGCTTCCCCTGCCCGCGGGCAATCCGTTCCAGCTCGGCCTCCCAACGGGCCGTCAAATCCGGAGTGCGAAGCTGCGGAGAGACCAGCTCGATCAACTGCTTGCCCTTGCCGGTCGGATGCAGCACATTGCCCTGCCGCTCGATCGTATCCGACGATACAAGCTTCTCGATCATATCAGCCCGGGTCGCCGGCGTGCCGAGGCCATGCTTCTCCATCTGCGTCAGCAGAGACGCCTCGCTGTAGCGTCCCGGCG
>NZ_ASSC01000817.1 GCF_000520735.1 Paenibacillus forsythiae T98 | reverse complement strand
GGGTTTAGGAGTTTACACAATCTATTTTACAGACTCGATAAGGTTAAGCCTGCAGTTCCTGATACTTGTGCCTTCCCATATGCTACATTCTATACTTCAGAGGGCAATACAGGTTGGTACTGTATGCCAGAGTTATTTGACTTTGTAGACATCTACTTTCCAACCAACGAGGAAAAGGACGCAATCGTAACCCATTCTATTCGGAGGAGATCTAAGGGCGGCGATCTGATTAAAGATCCTTCTGTAAAAATCTTTATGACCAAATACCGTAAAGCTGTGATCTTTGAAAAGAACGAAATCCTGATTACCGGTAACGACGATGAAGTAGTCATTCGATTGTTGGACGACCATGGAATTGAGCTGCGAAGCAAAAAAGATATCCGAGTTAAAGCAGACGGAAATCTTGATCTTAAAGCAGGAAATACGGTGCAGATTACGGCTAAGAATGCTATAGGTCTCAAGTGTAAGACAAGTGTGCTAGAGATAGATGGAAATATTAAGGTGAGTGGTGCCAATATAAATATGCATTAATGGCTATCATCATACAAAAAGTGTTTAAGAAAGAAGCGTGAGAATGATTAAGGTAACGACAGGAGCTGTGGTAAATGAAAAGCCACCAACCAAGGAAGAGATAATAGAAGAGTGGAAAAGAAATGCCATAGAAAAAGAGATCCAGAGTCCTTGGCGGACTTGTCCGGATCTCTTTATTTTTACTCTCGAAAAGTTCATCCGCCGGATGTGCCGCCGGGACAAAGCGGTGTGAACATGATGGGAGGAAGGGAGCCGTAAGGCTCGCTTCCGGATGAATCCATGCCGATTAGATAAACAGAGAACGGGTGATGATTACCAGCAGGATGAAGAGAACCAGAATGGCTCCAGTGCTGGTGAAAGGTCCATATCCGTATCCGCCTCTTACTTCTTCGCTCATGTTCATTCCCCTTTCGGTGAGTTGTTGTACTGGAGTACACCGTATTGTATGTTCCCCGTTCTGCCGGGGTATGGGCCAATGCCGCAAGAGGCTGCAAAAATAATAGTCGGGTTCCCCGATAGAAGCTCTCCCGGCATGCTCGCTTCCATAGCCGCCGCCTGCCGCGCGCGCAAAGAGCCCCCGCATTCGTCATGCGGAGGCTGATATTCGTGGCTGGACTTAAACGTTGGCCTTTTCCAAATCGCGGACGCCCGCGTATACGAGATCGAACAGGTCTTCGAGATCCTCCTCGGCGATGCAGGAGAAGGCGATGCGCAGATCCGTGTCGCCAAGGGCAATCGTGCCAAGCCCGTAACGGTGAATCAGATGCTGGCGCAGCTCGTCCGCCTGGACGGTGCGAAGCTTCAGGCACATGAAATAGCCGGAATTGAAAGGATAATACGTCCATGCTTCGTCACCGTACTTGCCGCTGTCGAGCAGCGCCTTGACCTTGTTGGCGCGGCCCTTCATCACCCGGAACTTCTCTTCTTTCTGTTCCTCGAATTCCGGCGACTTGAGCGCATCGAGCACGAATGTCTGCGAAGGATGCGGCCCGCTGGAAATGGTGGCCCGGATAATGCCGAGCGTCTTCTGCTCCAGAGCGTCCAGCACGTCCTTGCTCTCGGAGGCATAAGTGATGAAGCCTACGCGGAAGCCCCACACGTACTCTTCCTTGGTCGCTCCGTCGATCTTGACGGCCAGCACGCGCGGGTGCGCGTTCGCCAGCTTGCCGAACAGCGATTCCTTGAGCGAATCCTCGAAGAAGAGTCCGAAATAGGCGTCATCGCATACCGCAACAACGTTAACGCCTTCTTCCGCAGCGCGCACAATCGCCGCGACGATCGCGTCGCCTTCCTTGATGCCCGGCGTGTAGCCTGTCGGGTTATTCGGGAAGTTCAGCAGCACAATGGCCTTGCCCTTGTCCTTCTGCGACAGGAGCGCCTGAAGCAGTCCGTCGCTGTTGAAGGTCATATCCTCGGTGAACAGCGGGTAGGTAACCAGCTCCGCATGGCGGCGGACGCTGAAGGTCAGCTCGTAGTTCTCCCAGTTCTTGTCGGGGTAGACGACAGCGTCTCCCGGCTCGGCGAACAGGTCGGCAACGATGCTGAGTCCGTGGGTCAGCGCATTGGTCACGATCGGATTACCGTAGGATTTGCCTTCAAGCGCAGGGTTCTCGCGCAGCATTTTGTCGCGCCATACGGTTCGCAGCTCAGGCTTGCCCGCCGGCGGGGCGTAGCCGTACAGGTCCTTCGGGGCGAATGCGGAGAGCTTCTCCTGAATGACGTTCAGATGCATCGGGCCGCCGTTCTCGGTGGCAATCCCGATGGTGGCGTTGTATTTCTTGGCATGAGCGGTTGCCTCGGCGGATTGGCTCAAAATGCCTACTTTTGGAAAATAGATTTCTCGGCCAAGAGTGGACAGCATGTCGTACACATGCTCATTTCCGGCTTTAATGCTTTCGTTTAATTGTCCAGCCTGTGGATTCATCGGTTTCATCCTTCCGGGTATCTTTGAAATCGGAGCACACTTGCGATCGGAGCGCTCCTGAAATCGTTGGCAACGTTCTAACATTGCCTAACATTATATCACCTGCGGTACGGGACAGTCACTTCGGAATATCGGTTTTTTTCTAAAAGATTGACGATAAATTTAAGGGTTTTGATAAACGTTCACACAGCAAAGCGGGGACTGTCCGCAATGTGCGTACAGTCCCCGCTTATATCTGCCAGCCCGGCAGTTTAAGAGGAGTGGAACGGGCAGAATTTTTTCATCATTTCCACCGTTTCGGCATCCCGTTCTCCGCCTCTGGCCTCAAGCCCGCTGATGACGGCGCTGCGGTCTTCCTCCTTCAGATTTTGTCCGAACTTGAATTTGGCGGTTAACTCCTCGGGAACGATCCGCACAACCGCTACCGCTTTCAGCGCGGGCCGGTATTTCGGGTTCTCTGCGTCGACGGGTTCATACCCGCCCTCCGGCTGAAGCTTATGCATGAACTTGTCGAGCGCGGCAGCTTTTTCGCCCAGGTCGGTGACGATTTCGGCCGTGCCGAAGGCAGTGACGCTTTTGAAATACGAGGTGGCGGGACAGGCCATTTCGGGATCGGTGAAATAGGAGGGAATCAGGGCGAACTCATCCGCTACGGTGAAGCAGACCTTGTCCATCTTGCGGATTGCCTCCATCTTGCCGCCTGCATGGCTGCCGTGAAAGTAGAAGCATCCTCCGGTATAGACGAAATTAAGCGGGATGACGCGCGGACGGCCCTCCCCGTCGGTTACGCCGAGAAAGCCGAAGCTCATTTCGTCCAGAAAGGCTGTCAGTTCTTCTTCATTCTCAACTTTAAACTCTTTTCTTCTCATATATAGCGCTCCTTTATGTTGATGGGATAGGATTGGTTAATCAACAGCATAACAGGAGATTGACAATAAAAAAGAGCCCATTTACATTATTTTTATTGGTCCACTTGAATGGGAGGAATGAAGGTATGGACGCCATTCCAATATTGAGCTTTGACGAATATCTGGCTGAATACCGCTATAAGTATCTGGCGCTGTACCACGCGCTCAGAGCGGCGATTCTAAGCGGGAATTTGCCGGGAGGCACGCGGCTTCCCTCCACCCGCAAGCTTGCCGTTCTGTACGGCCTGTCTCGGGGATCGGCGGCTCAGGTATACGATATGCTGGGAGCCGACGGCTATGTCAAATCGGAAACGGGACGGGGCACCTTCGTATCGAGGGACGGCTTCTTCCCGGAGGCCAAGCCGGCGGAAGGAAGCGCGGAACAGGCGGGAGGCGGCGCGGGGATAGCGGAGCACCCCTCCGAAGCGAAGCCGGGCGGCGCTGCGGCAAGAGCAGGGGAGGCCATGGCTCCCTCCGGCGGTCCGGGGAGCCCGCTCACCGCCGGGGGGAGCGGCGAAGCCTTGCCCCTGGCGGAAGGAGCTGCGGCCCTCCCGGAGCTTCCGCTATCCGCCTGGGCGCGGCGGCTTGCGGCGCTGCCGCCTGTGAGGGAGGAGGCCGGGGCAAGCTCCGTCA
>NZ_ASSC01000816.1 GCF_000520735.1 Paenibacillus forsythiae T98 | reverse complement strand
GTCGCCGCATGCCGCCACTGGCTGCTCGGGGGAGAACCCGGCTTCCCGTACAAGCCTGCCCGCGTCCGTGCCGGAAAACGCCGCCCATCTGTACTTCCACGGCCTCGCGGAATCGGAAACGTAACTGACCAGCTGGCCGGGCTGAATGAGAAAGCAGTCGCCGGGCCCAAGCTCATAGGTGCGCTGTTCCGTGCGGAAGGCGCCGGCTCCCGTTTCAATGCAGTGCAGCAGGAAATAATCGTAAATTTTCGGTCCGACCTGGTGGAGCGGCGGCGTCTGGCTCTCTCCCGCGAACAGCACATGCAGGTTCTGTTCTTCATAATAGACGGGGTTGGAGGCCACGGAGTAGTTTTCTTCCATCCGTACATTCCTTTCTTTCTGATGCTCGGGTAAAGTCACATTTATCCATACATTACACACATGATTGCATTACAGGAAAAGAACCATTTTATTATACTATAAGCATGAAGCATTTGAATATTCAGTCCGAGAGGATAAGCGGCGAAAGGGTGGAAGGAATCGATGAGTATACAAGAGCTTAGCGCGGCATTCATTGAAAAATACGGGGCAAGCGGCCTGGAGGAGAAGGTGTTCTATGCGCCTGGCCGGGTCAATCTGATCGGCGAGCACCTCGACTATAACGGCGGATATGTGCTGCCTGCGGCGCTGGAATTTGGCACAACGCTGATCGTGCGGCCGCGCGGCGACGGCAAAGTCACGTTCGCTTCAACTAATTTTCCATATGAATTCTCCACGGATTATACCGACATCGGCAGAGAAAAGACCGGCGAATGGGTGGACTATCCGATTGGCGTTATGACCGAGCTGAAGAAAAAAGGGCATCCTGTATCGCAGGGCTACGATCTGCTCTTCCACGGAGATATCCCTAACGGCGCGGGCTTGTCCTCGTCGGCTTCCATTGAGGTCGTTACGGCGTTCGCCTTCCTGACGCTGGAGGGCGGCGATACCGATACGGTGGAAATCGCGCTCTTGTCCCAGCGCGCGGAGAATCAGTATGTCGGCGTAAACTCCGGCATCATGGACCAGTTCGCGGTCGCCAACGGCAGGCAGGATCATGCCATCCTGCTTATGTGCGATACGCTGGAATACAATCTGGTGCCTTTCATAACCGGTTCCTACAAGCTCGTTATCGGCAATACGAACAAACGCCGGGGGCTTGTCGATTCCAAATACAATGAGCGCCGCCAGCAGTGCGACGAGGCGCTCGCTGCGCTGCGCGAAGCCATTCCTTCTCTCGGTTATCTGGCGCAATTGAAGCCGGACGAATTTAAGCGGCATGCCAACCGAATTACGGATGAGACGGTCAGACGGCGCGCGCGTCATGTTGTTGAAGAGAACCAGCGCGTGCTGGACTCCGTGCAGGTGCTTAACAATAATAATCTGAAGCAGTTCGGACAGTTCATGAACGATTCTCACGCTTCGCTGCGCGATCTGTATGAAGTAAGCTGCCTTGAGCTGGACGTTATGGTCGAGGAGGCGCAGCGCATTTCCGGCACGCTCGGCTCGCGGATGACGGGCGCGGGCTTCGGCGGCTGCACCGTTTCATTGGTGCATGAAGACGATATCGAACGCTTTATTGCCGAAGTGGGCAAAGCCTATACGGAAAGAACGGCTCTTACGGGCGAATTTTATGTATGCGGCATCGGCAACGGGGTCAGAGAACTAAAAGGAGTGAAGTGAGATGGCTATATTGGTGACGGGCGGAGCGGGCTATATCGGCTCCCATACGGTAGCGGAGCTGCTTGACCGCGGCGAAGAGGTTGTTGTGCTGGACAGTCTGGTAACCGGGCACCGGGAATCCCTTCTCGGAGGCAAGCTGTACGTGGGCGATCTGCGGGACAAGGAGCTGCTGGCCAAGCTGTTCTCCGAGAACGAGATTGAAGCGGTCATTCACTTTGCCGCAAGCTCACTTGTAGGGGAAAGCATGAAGGACCCGGTAAAATATTACGACAACAACGTTTACGGCACGCAGTGCCTGCTGGAAGGCATGCAGAAGGCGGGCGTGAACAAGATCGTGTTCTCTTCTACGGCGGCGACTTACGGTGAGCCCGAGAAGGTGCCGATCGAAGAGACGGACCGTACGCAGCCCTCCAATGTCTACGGCGAAACGAAGCTGACGATGGAACGGATGATGTCGTGGTTCGACCAAGTACTTGGAATCAAATATGTGGCGCTGCGCTACTTCAATGCGGCCGGGGCGCATGCCAGCGGCAAAATTGGCGAGGATCACCGGCCCGAGAGCCATCTGATTCCGCTCGTCCTCCAGACCGCGCTGAAGCAGCGCGAGAGCATCGCCGTGTTCGGCGACGACTACCCGACCGGGGACGGCACCTGTATCCGCGATTATATCCATGTCACGGATCTTGCGGACGCCCATGTCCGGGCGGTAACCTATCTGCGCAATGGAAGCGCAAGCAGCGTGTTCAATCTTGGCAACGGTCTGGGCTTCTCCGTCAAGGAAGTGATCGAGACGGCCAAGGAAGTGACGGGCCTTGACATTCCGGTTGTCATCCAGGAACGCCGCGCGGGCGATCCCGCCGTGCTGGTGGCCTCCTCCGAGAAAGCCCGCAGCGTGCTGGGCTGGAATCCGGCGCGGGCCGATCTGAAGGAGATCATCCGCAGCGCCTGGAGCTGGCATTCATCCCATCCGCAGGGATACGGTGACAATTAAATGAAGCCCACCCTGATGACAGCTGGCATAAAGGAGAGCAATGTCATGGCCAATGAAAACAAGGCGCCCTCCGGGGCGGATCAAGCGCTGCATGCTACCGAGAAGCTGGTGCTGTTCGCCTTGCGCCGCCGCCTGATCGAACCGGCCGATGCGGACTACAGCCGGAATCTGCTGCTGGAGCAGTTCAAATTCAGCGAGCCTTATACCGGCGAGGTTGACGATACGGAACTGGAGGGCCCGCAGGCTCCGCTGGATGTTCTGATCGATTACGGCGTTGAAATCGGACTGATCCCGGAGAACACGGCCACGTATCGGGATTTGCTGGATGCCAAGATCATGGGACTTCTTCTGGCCCGTCCATCGGAAGTGAACGCGGAGTTTTCTCGGCTGAGCGCCGAGCAAGGCGTTGCCGCAGCTACCGACCGGTTCTATCAGCTCAGCATCGATTCCAACTATATCCGCATGGACCGTATTTCGAAGAACGTCTACTGGCTCCAGCCGTCGCCATACGGCGATCTGGAGATGACGATCAATCTGTCCAAGCCGGAGAAGAATCCGAAGGAAATCGCCATGGCCCGGCTGCTTCCGCCGCCCGTGTACCCGAAATGCCTGCTCTGCCGGGAGAACGTCGGCTATGCCGGACGGCTTAACCATCCGGCCCGCCAGAATCTGCGGGCGATCCCTATTGAACTCAATAACGAGAAATGGTTCTTGCAATACTCGCCATATGTGTATTACAACGAGCATTGCATCGTGTTCCATCACGATCATGTGCCGATGAAGCTGACGAAGGATACGCTGAAGCGGCTGCTGGGATTCGTGAGCGAGTTCCCGCATTATTTTATCGGCTCCAATGCCGATCTTCCGATTGTGGGCGGCTCCATCCTGACGCATGACCATTTTCAGGGCGGCCGACATACCTTTGGGCTGCAAAAGGCTCCCATAGAACAAAGCTTCAGCCATCCAAAATATCCGGGGGTTAATGTGGGATTGGTCAAGTGGCCGATGTCGGTGATCCGTCTGAATGGGGAAGATCCAGACATCCTGCTGGAATGCGCCAACGACCTGTACGAAGCATGGAAGGGCTACAGCGACCCTGCGGCCGATATTCTGGCCTTTACGGAGGCGGGAGGCGAGCGGCAGCCGCATAATACGGTCACTCCCATTGTCCGGCGCAGCGAAGACGGCGGCTATGAGATGGATCTGGTGCTGCGGAACAACCGGACCAGCGAGGAGCATCCCGAAGGGATTTTCCATCCGCACCGCGAGATGCACCATATCAAGAAAGAAAATATCGGCCTGATCGAAGTCATGGGCTTGGCGATTTTACCGGGACGGCTGAAGAATGAGCTGGACGGGGTCGCGGATATTCTCGCCGGAAATACGGCGGAGCTTGAGGCGGTGCGGACAGCTGCGGACCATCCGCTTGCCCAGCATGCGGACTGGATCGGCGAATTAACCGGGCGTTTAGGCACGGCAATGGATAGAGAGGAGGCCGTCCAGGCGGTCCGGAACGAGGTCGGCATCAAATTCACACAAATTCTGGAGCATGCGGGCGTGTACAAATGCTCGGCCGAAGGCCGCGAGGCTTTCCGGCGCTTTGTTAACAGCTTTGGGGCAAACTGAATAAGCAAGGCAGCTGGGAATGGCCGGTTTCTCTTTAAGGGGGAAGCCGGCCTTATTCTTGGGATCGGCGGGAGACCTCCGCTTGTTTGAATGGAAAAAGCTGGGGGGTTATAATATAGAGATGCAGCACTCATCCTGATTTATGGAGGCATAACCTATGCGTAATTTCCAATTTTATAATCCAACCCGGCTCATTTTCGGGAAAGGAACGCTTGAAGCGCTGACCGCCGAAATTCCGAAATACGGAAAAAATGTACTTCTTCTCTACGGAGGAGGCAGCATTAAACGGAATGGTCTATACGATAAGGTAACCGCGCTGCTTCAAGGCATCGGAGCAAGTGTAACGGAGCTGCCCGGGGTCGAGCCGAATCCGCGCTTGTCCACCGTACATAAAGGGGTCGATCTGTGCCGCAGCAACGGGATTGATCTGGTTCTGGCTGTCGGCGGGGGGAGCGTGCTCGACTGCGGCAAGGCCATCGCCGTGGGCGCGAAATACGAAGGCGATCTGTGGGATATTGTGGTGCGCAAGGCGGCTCCGCAGGGGGCGCTGCCGCTCGGCACGATTCTGACGATGGCGGCGACTGGCTCGGAGATGAACAGCAACTCGGTAATTACGAACGAAGCCACCACGGAAAAGATCGGCTGGAGCAGCCCTTACGCTTTCCCGGCATTCTCCATTCTCGATCCCGAGCTGACCTTCTCCCTGCCGCGGGACCAGACCGTGTACGGCGTTGTGGATATGATGGTGCATGTCCTGGAGCATTATTTCCACACGGATGGCAACACGCCCGTTCAGGACGGCTTCTGTGAAGCGCTGCTGCGGACCATGATGGAAGCCGGCTCCAAGCTGGTGAATGATCTTCAGAATTACGAGCTTCGCGAGACGATTCTGTACTGCGGCACAATGGCCCTGAACGGCATGGTGAGCATGGGTTTTGCCGGAGACTGGGCGACG
>NZ_ASSC01000815.1 GCF_000520735.1 Paenibacillus forsythiae T98 | reverse complement strand
CAAAAAAGCCGATTGTCGTCACCGGCTGGACGCCGCACTGGATGTTCGCCAGCATGGACCTCAAATATCTGAAGGACCCCAAGGGCGTCTATGGCGGCGATGAGCAGATTCATACATTGGCCCGCAAAGGATTGAATGACGATCAGCCGGATGTCCACAAGTTCCTGGACCAGTTCCAGTGGACGCCTGACGATATGGCGAAGGTGATGATCGCCATCCAGGGCGGACAATCTCCGGAGGAAGCGGCCAAGGCATGGGTGGAAGCCAACCCGGACAAAGTGAAGGAATGGACGAAGGGAATTGAGTAAGCTTGCCTGACGGGAGCCTTCAAGCTGCTGTGGGCCGACAGGTATTTTACAGCGGATTAATAAATATGCTATGATTAGAAAACTTAGGCTGCATGATGAGCCATAACGACTGCTCGTTTACAAACACCCCATACGGGGTGTTTTCTTTAAAATATAAGAATGTATACGTTTCACGCGCTTGCGTATTTGGTCACGCCGTCAGGCGCTTCTTCCTGGAAATATCCGAATCGGATCAGAGGCAGGGCTGTAAGGCAAGGAGCACAGAGAGGAGAGCGATGCATGACGGACATGGTAAACGCCTGGATTGACTGGCTGCTCCAGACGCTGGGCCTTAGCGGACCCGCAATTCTCCTGGTTACAATTCCGCTTGCGTTCCTTCAGAGCCTGTTTGGATTTTTCCCGTTTGTCATACTGATCGTGCTGCATGTCTCGGTATTCGGTGTAATCTGCGGGATGCTGGCCAGCTGGCTGATCTGCAACGCGGGAGGACTGTTCGTATTTTATCTGTCCCGGAGGTATTTGTTCCATTGGTTTGACCGAAGATGGGGCAGAAGACTGAAGCGCTACGACAAATGGCAGCGTTATTTGAACCGTTACGGTATTTGGACGCTGCTGCTGCTCCGGACAATACCTATTATTCCCAATAATATAATTAATATTATGTCCGCGGTGTCGCCGCTGCATCTCCCGGCCTTTTTGTGGGGGACGGCGCTTGGAAATCTGTCCTATATTTGGCTGTTTGGCACGATCAGTTCCTCGCTTATCGTTCCAAGAGAAGAATGGGGCTTCTATCTGACCGGTTACGGGATGTTCATCATCGTGCTGCTTGCCGTCTTCATCTGGAAGCATTGGGGACATCTGCAGGAGGATAAGCGGGAGCGGGCGGTTTGATCTATTTACATAAAAAATGTTCGAAATTGAACGCTTGTCCGACGCGCCGTGCGGGATAAGCGTTCTTCTTTTTTGGGCTGGCCGCGAATACGATACAGTAGAAGGCGGCTTGA
>NZ_ASSC01000814.1 GCF_000520735.1 Paenibacillus forsythiae T98 | reverse complement strand
GGGCTGCCGCGGCTCCAATGGAAGACGTGGATGCGGCTTGCACTCATTCCCGCTGGGGGCGACTGGAGGGACCTGAATAAAGTAGATTGGCAGAACCTGCGCGTAGTACACGAGCCACGGCGCGGCGCCTATGAAGTAGCGGACTGGAACGAAACGAGCAGGGCTGTTACCAGTACGGCTGGCCCCGGTCGTAGCAACGGCGTAACTGCGGTCTCGGACCCGCGCCTGCAGATCAACGGCGCGGGCAAGACCAACATCCTACGGATTCAGCCAGTGGACGATCCTTCCGTCTGCGTAACCGGGGCGGCAGGGCCGTATCAAGGCGGCGCCTGCGTCGCAGATCCTACACTTCCGGACCGCCC
>NZ_ASSC01000813.1 GCF_000520735.1 Paenibacillus forsythiae T98 | reverse complement strand
CCGGCCGTAATGAGGACGGAACGCGCATAGTGAACCGTCTTGTCCGTGCGAATCGCGAACAGCCGCTCATCCAGCTTGATCAGCTCCGTGACTTTCTCCTCCAGACATACCTCCGGCGTGAAGTGGCTCAGTTGGCGATGCAGCGAATTGACAAGCTCTTGCGCCGTTACTTTCGGAAATCCGGCTACATCATAGATATATTTCTCAGGATACAGGGCGGCAAGCTGGCCTCCCAATTGAGGCATGCTCTCGATGATTTTGACAGAAGCCTGACGTATTCCCCCGTAGAAGGCGGCAAACATACCGGCCGGCCCACCGCCGATAATGACGATATCCACCGGTGTAACAGACAATTGCTCTTGGCTCACAATGTAACATCCTCCTGTAATAAAATCTGACTTATATGATGAAATTATAAGATCTACTTCTTCTTAACGCCTGTAACATCACTGCCGTAGGTTACACCAAGCTCACCAAGCCATCTCCGGTAAGCGATGCTTACCCTGTCAGCCTTCAGATGAAGCTCCGCTTGCAGGTCAAGAGGAAGTTCCTCCGGCTTCTGGCTTTCCACAATCCCGGCATCCTGCTCGATAACCCGCTTCTGAAAATCACGGAAATATTCATCCGGTTGATCCAGCGCGTAATTTCGGGTGACCAGCGCGAAGACCGTCGTTTTTCTTTCGTCATGCGGAAGCACGGTGAACAGCATGGAGAGAATCTGATTATTGGTATAGTTCACTTTCTTCAATCTTGCCGTCATGGGGCGCAAAATTTCAAAGGTATAATAGATCGTTGCATAATTCCCCGAACCGTCCGCGTCGGCATACACGGGAATCTCATCGGACACGTAGCGATTTTCCTTCCAGTTCACACCGTAGTCAGGAATTTCCGGAAAGGCGGAGTCTCCCAGCAGCCCATCATGGACGAACGCCAAATGACTCGCGTCCAGAAAGTTCTCAACGACTCTCGGCGCCGCCGCGTGCAGGATGTACGGTTCGGCATGAACCGTCCGGAACGCCGGGTCTTCATACTCCTCATAAAAAGGAACCGGAGTCCCGCTCTCCGAAGCGTCCTCTTCAAGCTTCACCCAGACGACGCCGTATCTCTCCTCGCAAGGATAGGCGATGGCTCTGGCCTTCGGCGGAATGGTCTGCCCTTCGGGCTGTTGCGGGATTCTGACGCATTTCCCTTCCGTGTCATATTTCCAGCCATGATAAGGACATACGATACAATCGTCCACCACCTTGCCCAGCGACAGCGCCGCCCCCCGATGAATGCATAAATCCTTGAATGCCTGCACTCCCTTACTAGTTCTGAATAGGACGATTCTTTCCTCCAGGACAGTAACCGGGACCGGGTCAGCTCCGATATCCTGCGAATAAGCCACAGAAATCCAATCTTTTGCCAATACTTGATCTTTTATCATTTTGGGTCCCTCGCTTTTATTCGTGTTTTATATATGGAAACGCGAATAGCCACAGGAACAAAAGGGAACAGCTTGAATGCTTGCACCGGGAACAAACATGCTGAACCCGAAGAACAAGTATCCTGGATCTGCTTCCCCTTGTAGCCTATGGCAATTACGGTTGCCTGTAGAAACGCTCATACCCGATTTACGAGCTTATACAAGAGTTTTTTATTTTTTGCAATGACATTTTTCATAACATACATTTTTAAGTATCCTAACATCAGACAAAAACAGTGTCAACAAGAATTTTCGGCCATTCGAATTTTCCTGCCGGAAATAGGGCGTTTGTCCCGGTGCGCTTACAGGCCCGTGAATCGCCTCAGGCGCTAAATGAGCCAGGTGATGCGTCCGCAAAAGAGTTACCCCTTCTCCGCTCCCGCTGTCAAGCCCTCGGTCAATAGGCGCTGCAACAGAATGAACAAGAAGGTAATTGGAACCGCGATGAGTACGCATCCGGCCGCAAAGCTGGTAAAGTCCGTTGCCTGCCGCGAACTGATCATATCGAACAGGCCGACGGCCAGCGTCTTCGTCTCTGGCGTCCGCAGCACGAGCTTGGCAAAGAGGAAATCGGTGAACGAGCCGGCAAAAATACTCAGCGCCGTATACACAATCAGCGGTGTGGACAGCGGCATGACAATCCGGAAGAAAATGCTCAAGTGGCCCGCCCCGTCAATACGCGCCGCTTCCACCAGGCTTTTGGGAATCGTGTCGAAGTAGCTCTTGGCAAAGAGAAAGAACAGGGGCGCTCCCGCCGCATAGACGAGAATGACCGCTAAATGCGTGTTAAGCAGGTTCAGCAGATTTAAGAGAATGAATATGGCGATCATACTCATAAATCCGGGGAACAAGCCCAGCACCATGAGTGTGCTCATCATCGTTTTCCGTCCGGTAAACCGGAAGATCGAGAACGCATAGCCCGGAAGCAGCGTCAGAACCGTGCCGATCACAGTCGTAATCAGGGCAATCTTCAAGGTATTGGTATACCACAGAGCAAAATCGTATTTGCTAAACAGATTCGCATAGTGCTCTAACGTAAAGGCTGTCGGAAACAGCGTTTCGCTGAATAGCGAGTTGCCTGTCCGCAAGGAAGACATAATCACCCAAAGGGCGGGATATACGGAGAAGACACCGATAGCAGCAAGCAGCACATAACTGATGGACAGCCAGACTGATCCTCTTAGTTTACGGCTCATGATGAGATGTCCTCCTTAAATGCCTTGGTCCGGCGAACATTCCAGATCGCGAACACAGACAGAATAATAAAGATAATGATGCCAATGACGGATGCGTAGTTGTACTGTCCATAGCCCATGGAGAGCTTGTAGAGCCAGGTAATCAGAATATCGGTATCCCCGGCAAACTGGAGGTCGCTATTGATCGGATTGCCGTTCGTCAGCAGGAAAATCACATTGAAATTATTCATATTGCCCACGAAAGACATGATAAGCAGCGGCGCCATCGAATACATAACGCTGGGAAAGGTAATGAGCCGGGTCTTCTGAAAGGAACTCGCGCCGTCAATATCGGCCGCTTCGTACATATCTTTCGGAATCGTCGACATAATACCGATAATCATGAGCATGGATACCGGAAAGGCTACCCAGAAGTTCGCAATCACGAGCGTGACCTTTGCCCAGGTCGGGTCGGACAGCCACGGAATCCGGTTGAAGCCCAGATGCTCAAGGTATTGGTTAATCGGGCCGAACTGGCCGTTAAACATATTTTGCAGAATCAGCATGGAGACAAACATCGGAATGGCGTATGGCAGAATAAACAGCGTGCGCCAGAACGATTTGAACCGAATCCGCTTTTGCTGTACGAGCAGCGCAGCCCCAAATCCGCCGAAATAACCGGTGATCGTCGCCAGAATCGCCCACAGGAAGGTCCAGAGCGTAACTTTGTAAAAGGTGGTGCTCCATCCTTTCAGCTGAAAGACATCCTTGAAGGCATCAAAGCCCGTCCAACTCAGCAGATGCGCCGGAGGCATATTCTTGGCGGTGTAGTCGGTAAAGGCAATCAGGATCATGAATACGATTGGCATAATCGTAAAGAAGAAGACGCCCGCCAGCGGAACCGCAAGGATCAGATAAGGGAAACGGTAGGACAGCACAAAGCTGACCGTCTGTCTGAAGGTATTGGGAACCCCTCCTTGTTCCCGCAATTTGCCGGTCCGGTAGGAATCCTTGATATTCAGCGCGTAAATCCATACCAGAAGGATTACGGCAAATATCGTCACCAGACCTTCAATCATCAGGAACACGGAATGGTCCCCCATGACTTGCTGATACAGCCTGCCCACTTTTTTGAGCTGAGTCTGTGTTTCACCAAGGGTTGTAAGTCCCCAAATCGCATGAGGCAGCTTAAAAATAACGGTATACAACGTAAACGCATGAACCGCCAGCAAAATAATACCCTTCATAAACTGGCGATTATACAATTGTCCCAATCCCATGGCCAGCACCGATAAGATCGTGGCGATTGTGCTGTAGGGCTTGGTTGCACCGGATTTGCTCTGCTTCGCTATGAGCTCCTGCATCACCCTTTAACCTCCTTATAATAAACTGCGATCACCCGTAACCCTACGGGTGACCGCCAGCCTGTACAACATCCAGCTTTACTTCTGGTTAGCGATATTGTTCTTTAATTTCTCCGCAGCCTTGTCCAGCGCAGCTTTAGCGTCCCCGCCATTCCACACTTCGGCAACAGCGGCATCCAGCGCCGGCCATACATACTGGGTTTCGAACAAGCCCGGGAATCTGTGGCTGCTTGCAATCTGCTTAAGGAAGCCCTGGGTCAATTCGTCACTGCGGAGGCCCTGCTCGCTTCCGGTGATATCCGCGGCAGGAAGAGCGCCGGTCAGCTCATTGTTCTTAATTTGCATTTCCTTGGTTGTAATAAAGTTCGCAAAAATTTTCGCCGCGTTCGGATATTTGGTATAGGAGCTTACATAGTATCCGGTGCTTCCCGCAAGCGGCATCGCGTTCTCTCCGCCCGGCAGCTTCGGCATTGGAAGCACGCCTACAGGAAACGGCTGCTTGTTATGCTCGCCGATGGCCCAGCTTCCGTCCATGTTAATCGCGAGCTTGCCTTGTCCCCACAAGCCTTCCTTCAGGTTGTTCGTAGCGTCAGCCAGAGCAAGCGGCATGATCTCACGAAGCGATTGAATGAACTTCAGCCCTTTGACGGAGCCTTCGTTATTGATTCCGATATCATTGACATCCGTCTCGTTGTTGCCGAAGATGTATCCGCCGTAACCGGTCATGAAGGCGACGTCGAAGGCAGAGGTCTTAGGCTCGTACAAGAAGCCGTACTTGTTATTCTTCACATCATTGAATTTCTTGGAGAAGGCGATGATATCATCCCATGTCTCAAGCTTCGCGTCTTTGACGAGATCTTTATTGTAGTACAGACTGAACGTGTACACATTCCAGGGATAACCGTACAGAATGCCGTCATGGGTAGCTGCGGCGACCGTGTCCGGCTTGTTGATGCTCTTCGTCTCTTCTTCAAAATAGTCGTTCGGCAAGATCAGGCCGGATTGGGCCGCGTTCGCCACATCCGGGGTTTGGAGACCGAACACGTCGGCGCCTACGCCGGCCGGCCCGTCAGTGGACAACCGGCCAATGCTATCCCAGTAGCCTACGTCTTCAACCGTGACTTTAATGTTATACTTTTGCTCAAATTCCTTGATTGCATAGTCTGTGAAAGGCTTCAGGTCGGTGGTAAATGTCCAGAATCTCAGTTCCGCCCCGGGTTCGGGCTTCAATTCCTCATTTCCGGCAGGCTCGGTTGTATTTGCAGGCGCGCCTCCCGCATTGCTTGACGGACTGGCTGTATTTGTGCCCGTATTTCCGCCGCACGCGGCCAGAGTGAACATCATTAATGTAGAAAGCAATACAGCTCCCAGTTTCTTTTTCATGGATAATCTACCCCTTTTTATAAAATAATCAACCAATTACAACGTAGATATCTGTAACCTGCCAAGTGCAACTCTTCCAATCCAGCTTCAGCCAGTCACTGCCATGCAACTCCCCCTTACGATAATGTCATGGGCCAGAACTCTTGTTTCCTTTATATAATTTTCCTTCTGCCTGATTTGCTGAAGCAGCATTTCCGCCGCCTGAACGCTTAGTTCCTTAATAGGCTGCCGGATGGTCGTAATTCCGGGACGATAAGCCTTCGCCAGACGGATGTCATCGAAACCCATGATGGAAATATCCTCGGGAACGCGGAGCCCGTACTCTTCCGCCGCCTTAATTGCGCCGATAGCCACCATATCACTTACACAGCAGACGGCTGTAGGCTTGTCCTCTCTCCGAAAGAGCTTCATGCCGTTCTCATAGCCGTGCTCGATGTCATAATCATTGGCAAAGACCAGCGACTCATCGTACCCGATTCCGTAATCGGCCAGCGCCTGCCTGTATCCGGACAGCCTCTCCATCGCTTGACGATAGATAAAGGGGCCGCCAAATAATCCGATTCTCTGGTGGCCATTCTCAAGCAAATACCTTGCCGCATCATACATCGCTTGATAGTTATTAATATTCACAGACGAGAATTGCTTGGTCGGGTCAGTATGCCCGGCAAACACGGCAGGAATATCCACCTGTTCAAAAAACTCGATCTGATGCGGCTTGGGATGAGAGGTCATCAGCACCACACCATCTACGTATTTGTCTTTCAGAAGCCTCAAATAATCTTTCTCAATATCATCATCGCATCTTGTGTTGCATAGCAGCGTCGTGTAGTTGTGCTTAAAGAACTCCTCTTCTAGGATGTTTACAAATTTCGAAAGAAATACACTGTCAATGCCTGGAATAAGAACGCCGATCAGCTTGCTTTCCTTCATCGCCAGACTGCGCGCAACCGCGTTGGGATTGAAATTCAGCTCCTCCACCACTTTCAGGACCTTCTCCCGCACGGCTTTGCTTACAGGCTTGCTTTGATTGAGTACCCGTGATACGGTGGCGGGCGAAACGTTCGCTCTCATGGCTACATCTCTTATTGTGATATTCATGCTTTTCACCCTAGCCCTTCGCAGACAAAGAAATGATATGCGCGGTATAGCGGCGCTTTTCCACATGTAGGAAACCGGTTTCCCAATGTTCAAATGAAAACAATCCAGCTGCTGCAAAAGAGGAAACCGGTTTCCTTTGCACGCTGCAACCTTAATCCGATGTGCAGAACAGTAGAGAACCCATGTGTTATAACTCCAGAATCGATGTAAAGTGTGATAAATATCATTGCGCTTGTGTAAGCAAAATGTACACGAAGACAAGAATTTGGTCAACTAACATTACACCAAATTGTTTAATTCGACAATTTTCTTCGATTTCATTATGCAAGGCGCACTATTATGAAGAGTTATGTTATGTTTGTGTTATATTTTCCCGACAAAAAGAAACGGATGCTCTCCGTTCAAGGAAAGACATCCGTTTCGAGATACGCGGCCATGGGGATTGCCTCGCCTCCGATTGCTCCAGCAGCACCTCGCCCGGCCCTCCCTTTACCGGTACCAAAGCCATATATTTCTCGTTCATTCAGCATATTCTCCCTTTATCGGACGTTGATCCATAGATAATCTCCTCCCTAATTCGCATATGAAGTAAAAATTTGGTGGAAAGTGTATTTCTATGTTGTTGAATTGTATTTTATTCGTTATACTAATTTCAAGAAATAGGAAAATGCGAGTTTACACACTTGGAGAGTGTCTGAATTGGTTGAATTTGTACTATTTATGCTGTTCTCTATATTGGAGACCTGTGCACTGCTATTCCTGGCCTTCAAAACTTTCAAGATCGATATTTTTCCAATCGAGATGGTATTTGCCAGCATAGTCAGCGGCTTTTTTTCTTATGTACTTCGTCATGAGTATGGCTTAATCGACCTTGATGTACTAATACAGTTTGTGTTAATGTTCTGTTTCATTTGGCTGCTTTTCAGAATCCATATTTTTTATGCAGTAATCATGACCAGTATGGCCTATCAAGCTTATTTACTTATCCAAACCTTCTATTATTTATTTTTTGAACAGTTTAACTTACTGGTGCATTTGCCTGAATTCTCTTCAAATGTTACTGCATATACGCTTCAAACTCTATCTGCGTTCACAGGTTTTTTTCTGGGGATCTTAATTGGCAGAAGCAGAAAAGGTTTTGACTTTATACCGGATAAACCTACTGGCAGGATTACTGTTCAATTCAGAGAGAAGATTCTTTTTGCACTTAGCATACCTTCAATTCTTATCATACTGTGTACAATGCAACTAACTGCACAGTTATCACATTATTATTTTGTTTTACCTGCTGTTTATGCCATTATTCTGTATACTTATCTCTACCTATCTTATAAAAAGGATCGGAATGGCTATGAACATAATGGCTCATAAAATTGCCTGTGCGATCAAACGCGCTAATCCGGAACAAACCAGTTCTGTTGAGGTTATGCAATACGCTCTGCAAATTATTTTGAATACGTTGTTAATCTTTGTAATGTCTATACTCTTGGCTAGCTTGACTGGAAATATAAGAGGAGCGGTTCTCACTTTTTCAAGCTTGGCACTGCTTCGCATATTTTCTGGAGGCTTCCACTTAAAAACAGCAAGAGCCTGTAATCTTTTTTCAACGCTGCTTTGTGTGATTATTCCCCTGCTTTCTGAATATCTGGAAAATTATCTCCTATATTTAAACCTAACCAGTTTACTTTTGGCGATTCTGTTTGCTCCTAATCCCGATATTAACACACAAATTAACAAAAAGTGGTATCCAGCTTTAAAGCTATTATCCGTTCTGCTTATTTCTACTAACTTCTTGATTTATTCACCTGTGATAGGACTGGCCTTCTTCATTCAGTCCTTAACAATAATTCCATTTGAAAGGAGGTGGGCGCGTTGAAAAAGTCTGTTGCCAAGCATGCTTCGTCCGTACTTTCTGCATCGGCACGTGTTTTTGTTTCACTGCAAAAAATTATGTATCACAGCCCTGAAGCTCCAAAAGAATTGCGCAAGTAAGGTATAAGGATGGGGAAAACATGCGTGTTCTACTAAAAGACGGTTCCTCCATAGAAGTTAAAGAGGAAGAAATATTGTACTTCTCCAACTACAAGAATACAATATTCGTCCATACGAAAGAAGGCGAGTTTGTTCTCCCCACAACTTTGTCTGATCTGTTTGCCGCCTATGGAAGTCGGGGATTTGAGCGTCTTGACCGCAGCAACGTCGTCAATATGAATAATATTAACGGCTACGATGCTAGTCGCAAGGTTGTGCTCTTCGAATCGGGAGAACAATTCGCAACGGTCTCGGAGGCCAACGAAAGACGTGTCCGAAGATTCCTGCCGGGGGCAGACGAAAGCCCGTAGCGCTAGCTGCTTCAGCTTTCATCTAAAAGCAGCACGACAAATTGCCGGTCAATTTGTCGTGCTGCTTTTTTAGATATTAAATTTATTTTTAATGATTTCGGCAACGTTACAAGCAGTAATATGCGTGTTATTTATTCTAATGTAATTTTCTTTTTTAATCTCTCCCTCTAACGAGTTCAAGCGATGCTGCTCCATCGTCCGTTTCAGGTCCAGTTCAGAGCGAACGATATCCCTCTTTGTTGGTTTATGTTCAAGCCTATGAGGAGTCTTGTTACGCTCTATTCTCTCCTCCAGATCGGCTTCAAGCTCAACAAAATAAACTTCCCCGTCTTTGTCCTCAAATATTTTACAAATTTTATCGACGTAATCCCAATCGCTCTGCAAATCGAATCCCCAAACATAAGTGAATATCATTCCGTACATATCGCTCGCAGCGGCGAGTTCAAATATGTCCTGACGAAATTTATTTACTAATCCCCACATTTCACGGCTAAAGCCAAAATATGGAGCCAACAATTCAATCGTCATATGATTGTGGAACAACTTTAAATCCGTTATCTTTTCCAGTTCATGTCCCACCGTCATTTTCCCCACTGCCTGAGGACCAAATATCAAAACAAATTTCACGATGTTACCCCTTTGAGAGAGAATAGTATCAAAACGGCTCTTGTTCCTGCGTCAAATAAAAACTGTTAAAGAAGAATAATTATTATGACATAGTATCCATGATTTGTAAAGAAAAATTGAGAGGGGGAATGAGGCAAGACATGGAGAGTGTAGAATGGTATCATTTGGAAAGGATGTATTTTCAAGAAACTATTTTACTCATGGAGGAATCTAATGAACTATTATTTCACTCCTTCTCCGCGCCCCTCCTCACTTGAAATGCTAACTGACGAGCAGCTATTTAACATCTATGAATTGGCGGTACAGGCGAAGGCATCCCCCGAATTTATAGAAATTATAGAGGACGTTCTGACAAAAAGAAGACCGGAGCATTGCGAGAGTTTATAACCGTGCGGCCATAAAAATGAGTGCCAGATAGAAGCAGGATCTGCTTCCTCTCTGTAAGGAGCAGTCGCTTCCATTCTGGTCCATCATTTTTACCTTCCCCCTTTAGCCCCTCTGCTATACATACGTCTGCTGAACACCATTATTAACAAAAAGATTGGCTTAAGCGAGGTAGCGGGATGAAAGCTATTCCTAACTTGATCTCATGCAGCAGAATCATTTTTTCTATAATTCTAATCTTTGTACAGCCGTTAAGCTCAGCCTTTTACATAATCTATATTCTTTGCGGACTCAGTGATATGATTGACGGGTTTATTGCCAGAAAAACAGGGACAACAAGCAAGCTCGGTGCGAAGCTCGACTCCTTGGCAGACTTGATAATGACAGCTGTCTTATTAGTGATGCTCTATCCAATCCTGAGTCCTGGAACCGAAATCGGCATTTGGATTATTTTAATCGGTGCAATCAGATTGGTAGCGGCAGCCATAGCCCTGAAAAAATATAAAACCTTCGCAATGCTTCACACTTATGGAAATAAAATCACCGGCCTCGTTGTATTCCTGTTCCCAATTATGCTTCCCTATCTTCATACAACTGTGTTGATGTATATCATTTGTGCTGTGGCAAGCGTATCGGCACTGGAAGAATTAATTATTCAACTAACATCAAGTGAACTGCAAGTTAACAGACCAAGCATATTCACAGACAGGCATAATTGAACATCACTTTAAACTCATGCAGGATTTGAGCACGTATTAAAGAACGTGCCGTTATCTTTCCTTTGCTCTCCGAAAGGAAACAATAAGGGAACTTCACATTCGGAAGCTCCCTGGGGTTTTATTTCTTCAATGCAAGGATCTCTTGCTCCGATAATCCGGTGGCCTGGGCAATAGTGGCGATGTCGATGTTCAGCTTCAGCATATTCTGGGCAACTTCCTTGATCCCAGCCTTCATTCCAGCTTGCTTCGCTCCTTCGAGCATCGACGCTTCGTCATGCAGATACTTCTGACGGGCCTCATACAAACGACGAGCTTCCGAATCCTGGCTCAAGTATTGTAAGGTATTCATCGCTTTCTCCAATCCCGGTTCATTCATCTTCAGCACCTCCCAATGAGTTATATCGACACCCTTGAGAAACAATAGCCAGTTCTCCAGTCCGGCATTTGAGGGAATGGCATCATCCAGCTTCGGCAGCTCCAGAAAATGCACTTCGATATCGTCAATAAGCGGTATCCCAGTACGGTCTTCACGAAGATGAAACACATTATATCGTATTTATTGAACAATTGCATCTCGATATCAATCAGCTTGCCCTCAGCCGTCTTGGCATAAACGTCGAAGATAACTTCTTTATGGGCATCTCTATCCACAAATCAAAAAAAACCCCATTAAATGGAGTGGTTATGTACAATAAGTCTTTATTAGATCAATAATTTCTTTGGTAGAAATATCCTCTTGATCTTTTTTATAATAAATTGTCAACAAAAATATTATTGTTTCATCTTTAATGACATAATAGATCAGACGATAGCCATTAGATTTTCCTGCATGAGAGTCTGTATTTGCAGCTCGAACTTTATAACTACTTTCACTCTCAGGAAGATCTAATCCTTGCAACTCGTCACCTAAAAAATTCCCTCTTTCTAACTCTTCAATTATTGGATTGATATCGTCTTCTATGTGAATGAATTTCTTTTTCCTTTTATAATATTTAATATCTTTCTCGAATTGTTCAGTGGCAATAACATCAAATGACAACTCAATCCCGCCTTAGTCCTCTTTTTTAAGTTCGTCACGCAACTGTCTCCAAGTCTTTCCTTTTTTCTTTCCTTGTCTAATCAGTTGCACTTCTCTTAACGATTCTTTTAAAGATTCAGCAGGAGTATTAGGACGTTTAATAATAGCCTCCATATTCTTATCCTCCCCACTATCTTTTTCCATCACATATCCACCTCCTAGAAATATTCTAGTAGATGAACTATGAGAAGCCTGTCATACCACGTTGTAGATTCGTTAGAAATTTTCCCCTAGAATATCTGAACAGGTATAACTAATAATGTAGTGGGATATACTATAATGGGGAAGTCTATCAAATAACCTACAAAAGTGTCGCGAGAACCGCAGACACCGGGACTCGCCGCACCTTTATTATATCACGTATCAACAACTTGTACTATTACCGTTTCTCCGTCATACGCCTCAACCGTGCCCCAAATGTATGCAATCCGGCGATAATACCGGCAGTTACCTTATGTTTTGGCCAGATCCCGCATCCTCGGAATTTCTTCACTTCTTTAGAATATTAGGACGGAGTTTACCTTTGTGCTGTACTACAAATTGATCTCAATGCCCTTGCTCATCAAAGAAAATTCGCTTCAAAATGTTCGTCTCCATAGGCCAACCTTACCAAAAAAGGCAGAAGACCTGCTCCCACCCCGAAAGTATAAATTCTTTAATGTTTAAAAAAACATCCCTCCATTGATTTTTCTGCACCCAATAGAGAGATGAATTTATAAAGTAACCAGTCAGATATTATTGATTTACATCGCCCCAAAAGGATATTTATGGGCATAATTGTTTTTTACCGATAATTCCCATTGTTAAAAAATCCCGTTACGTATCCTAATCCTTACCCTTTCACGACACTTTATGCTCGATTCGCAGCTTGTCTGCAACCATCGCGATGAACTCGCTATTGGTTGGTTTGGATTTCGAGATGTTGATTGTATAGCCGAACAAGTGGCTGATGGAGTCGATGTTGCCGCGAGTCCAGGCTACCTCAATGGCATGGCGGATCGCCCGTTCAACGCGTGATGGCGTTGTCTTGAACTTCTCGGCGATAGCCGGATAGAGCGTCTTCGTGATGGCACCGAGAATTTCAATGTTATTGTATACCATCGTAATGGCCTCGCGTAAATACTGATATCCCTTAATATGCGCAGGAACACCGATTTCATGTATGATCGAAGTGATATTGGCATCCAGATTTTTTCCTTTGGACAGAGGTACAACATTGGATTTGACCGACGAGAAGATCGGAGAGCCGGAAGCCGAGCTGGTCGAGACAGTGCTGGTCTGGGTTCCCACGAGCTGCCGCACGCGATTCGCAAGCACCTCCATATCAAACGGTTTCAAGATGTAATACGATGCTCCAAGCTGTACCGCTCTCTGGGTAATGTTCTCCTGACCGAAGGCAGTCAGCATAATGATCTTGGGTTGGGGATTCAGGTCCAACTCCCGCAGGCGTTCCAGAACGCCTAATCCGTCAAGATGGGGCATAATGATATCAAGAATAAGAACGTCGGGAATCTTGCGCGCCTGGCTGAGCAACTGCACCACTTCTTCACCATTGTACGCAATTCCGGTTACGGTCATATCTTCCTGTTCGGAAATATACTCAGCAAGCAAATTGGTGAATTCCCGGTTATCATCAGCCAACAACACTTCAATATTTTGCACGGGCTGTTTCCTCCTTATGAATATCTGCTTATTCAAACAGTGTTTTATCTTCTCTGCTTAATGATTTCGACATGTGGAACGAATTTCCTTCTGTCGAAAATTATTTTTCTTTATTTTTTTTTAGCCTTGAATTATAATTAATTATTTTGTTACATCATTCGATGATCTTCATGAACGTTCGACAAAAAAAATCTTAAGGCTAAACCGCCTTAAGATTGGGATGAAAGCTATGCTGCTGTGCGGCGCCCGAGTCCTTGAGCATCCATTCAATAAAGCAACCGTAGCCCGATTTAGGATCATTAACAAAGACATGGGTTACCGCTCCGACTAGCTTACCCTGCTGGAGAATGGGGCTGCCGCTCATGCCCTGCACAATGCCTCCGGTCTTATCAATTAGCCTGGAATCGGTAATCCGCAGCACCATTCCTTTAGTAGCCGGTTCCTGTTGACGGGATACATGAATAATTTCCACATTGAATCGTTCCACTCGTTGGCCTTCAACCACGGTAAGAATTTGCGCGGGACCTTCCTTGACCTCGCTGCTCTTGGCTACAGGAATAGGCTCCCGATAAAGGCTGTGTTCCGGATTGCGGCCCATTTTGCCGAAAATGCCAAAATCGGTGTTGCTCTCCACGTTGCCAAGCACTTGACCCTCTTTCATGAAGACCGCACGCTTCTCACCGGGATCGCCGTCCTGGCTCTTGGAGATGGAGGTCACGTTCGATTCGACGATATGACCGCTCCCGACCACAATCGGCGTACCGGTATTCATATCGGTAATCACATGTCCGAGCGCTCCATAGACTCCCTCGCGCGGGGCATAGAAGGTCAGAGTTCCGACACCCGCTGCTGAATCCCTGATGTACAGGCCAAGCCGCCATACCTTGTCATTCCGGTCATAAGCCGGTTTGAGTCTGGCCGTCCGTTCTTTTCCTTCACGAATATAACGAATGCTTAGTTCCGATCCGACATCTCCCGCCCGCTTTACCAGATCGGCTACCCGGGTTATCTCGTCCAATTTGACGCCGTTAATGGATACCATAAGATCACCCGGCAGCAGTCCGCTACTTTCGCCAGGCGACACTTTGGTCTCCGGAGACACTTCGACAAGATGATGTCCCACAACCAGCACACCGGCCGATTTCACCTTAACGCCGATTGTCTGCCCTCCAGGGTATACCTTGATGTCCTGCTCCGCTCCGTTCTGGACCGCTGTGTGCCCATGAATCATTCCGGCGGCCGAGGCATAGCCGGGAACCGGAACGGTCAATCCTGAAACACTGAGAAAGAAGGCAAATAAAAGACCTGGCATTAACTTCCTGAGGTTAGGCTTCAAAGGCTTTCACGCTCCCTTTTGCTTCTTTCGCTTGACGAAAAAAGTGGTCGCCAATTGCGTACCTATAAGATAACCCTGCCCCCAGGCTTTTATTACTGTCAATACTTAACCGCTTGGGCTTCTCCAGCCTTGCTGGCCCCAGCCAGATTAAGCATTTCCTGCGCATGATGCAGCGTCTTCTCGGTGATTTCCACTCCGCCCAGCATTCTGGCCAGCTCCTTTACCCGGCCCTCTTCGGAAAGTGCCTCCACCTCCGTCATTGTGCGGCCGTCCTGAACCTTCTTGCGGATAAGGTACTGATGGTCAGACATGCAGGCCACCTGCGGCAGGTGGGTAATGGAGAAGACCTGGCATGTTGAGGACAGGCGGTAGAGCTTATCAGCGATGGATTGGGCCGCGCGTCCGCTGACCCCCGTGTCCACTTCGTCAAAAATCAGAACGGGGATATCCTCATGCCTTGCGAAGATGCTCTTCAGCGCCAGCATAATGCGCGACATCTCGCCGCCCGAAGCTATTTTGCTCAATGGCCGCAGCGGCTCCCCGGGGTTGGCGGAAATCATAAATTCGGCGCTATTGATGCCTTGCCGGGTTAATCGGATACGGCGTCCTTCATATTCCACTCCCCGTGGATCATCAAGCATGTCCACCTTCACTTCAAGCGAAGTCCGTTCCATCTGAAGGTCCTTCAGCTCGCCCTCGACCTGCGAAGCCAAATCCGCCGCGCACTGGCGCCGGGCCTCGCTAAGTTGTACCGCTGATTCCATCAGTTCCCCCAGCAGAGCATCCCTTTTAGCCGTCAGCTTATCCAAATGCTCGTCCTTGTTCTCAAGCAAATCGGTTTCGCGGGAAATCTGCTCGTAATACGCCAGAATTTGCTCCACACTCTCGCCGTATTTACGCCGCAGGCCGGAGATCAGATCAAGCCGGTTCTCCACTTCATCCAGCCTTGCCGGATTGAATTCGATATCCTCCCGGTAATCACGCAGTTGAAAAGAAACGTCCTCCAGCTGATAAAAAGACGATTGAAGCTGTTCCAGAACAGGCTTCAGCACTTTTTCGTCATACCGGACGACCTCCTCCAACGTTGAAATGGCGTTGCTGATCGCTTCAAGCCCCTGGCGGCCGTTCAGCAGCTCGTAAGCACCGGAGATGGAATCCATCATTTTCTCGCTATAGGATAGTTTGACCCTTTCCTCGGAAAGTAATTCATCTTCTCCCGGCTTTAAGGCAGCGGAAGAGATCTCCTCCAGTTGGAACCGGTACAGATCAAGCATTTGATAGCTCTTTTGGCTGGAATCCTGCAGCTCGCGCAGTTCTTTCTCCACCTGGGCAAACCTTGAATATCTCTCCTGGTACTCCGCCTTCAGCGGTCCGATCACGGAATCTCCATACGTATCCAGCAGTCCAAGGTGGCGCTCCGGTCTCAGCAGGTTCTGATGCTCGTGCTGGCCGTGGATATTGACAAGCTGCTCGCCGATTTCACGCAGCATCGTCAGATTCACCATCTGGCCGTTAACCCGGGAAGTGCTCTTTCCCTGGGAGTTCAGCTCCCGCCGGATAATCAAATGCTCCTCTTTCTGCGCCTGGATTCCAAGCCTTTCCAGCGTGTTCCATACCGAATGCCCGCTTGGCAAACTGAACAGAGCCTCCATCTCGGCCTTCTCACAGCCGTAGCGAATAGAATCCGCCGAGCCTCTGGCTCCCGCAATCAATCCAAGCGCATCAATAATAATCGACTTGCCCGCGCCCGTCTCGCCGGTTAGCACGTGAAAGCCGGGATAAAAATAGACATCTACCGCCTCAACAACCGCCAGGTTGCGAATGGATAAAGTTTCAAGCACAAATATTGCACCTCCGACACCTATATACCATGCCTTTAGAGCATTCCCTTCTCCCAAGCTCATGTTATGCGTAGAGAAGAAGCTCGCGTGTGATCCTTCCACTCGAAGAAGGAGTCCATTGAAGCCTTGGTCACGGCCAGCATTGGCTGTCCGTACATAGGCCATGATTAAATTATGACCGAACATAGGTTCGGAGTCAAGAGCTTGCCAGCAAGAAAAGTGGTTAAAAATGAGTGGGAAGGAAACTTGAGCATTGGTGAAGGTAGCCGGAGGCGGGCGCAGGAAAGAGGCTTGGAACCCTGTGGAATAAGGCGCCCGAAGATGACGGACAATGAAGAGGGAAAGACCCTCCCTAATCCGGATTCGATTCATCCCCCGCCAATGTTGAGGAAAAGAGGGTCACTTCTGTTGCTGATCCGTTAAATGTAGCCCATAATCTGCGACACCACTTTTTTACTGTCCTCTGTCTCCCGGCAAATAATCAAAATGGTGTCGTCACCGGAGATGGTCCCCATGATTTGAGGCCATTCAATGCTGTCGATCAGGGCAGCGACGGAGTTGGCCGTTCCGGGCAGGCATTTCATGACAACGAGATTGCCCGAATAGTCGATGTGCACGAAATTGTCCACCAGCACCCGCCTCAGCTTCTGTGTCGGATTGTAGCGCTGGTCGGTCGGCAGCGAATATTTGTATCTCCCGTCATCCATCGGAACCTTGATGAGCAGCAGCTCCTTGATGTCCCGCGAAACGGTCGCCTGGGTAACCTGAAATCCTGCGCTGCGAAGCGCCTCGACCAGCTCGTCCTGTGTTTCAATCTCTCGGTGGGTAATGATTTCCCGTATCTTGATATGTCTTTGACCTTTCATGAGTGGCCTCCCGTATATTTAAAAAGTGCTAGTCGTTCTCTCCATCATCCCTGCCGAATGTAATCACATGGACCGTGGCGGCCGGAGCATTCACATACAGCA
>NZ_ASSC01000812.1 GCF_000520735.1 Paenibacillus forsythiae T98 | reverse complement strand
CCGGCCCCCGCCGTTTCCGGTGCCGGAATCGGCTCGGTCAGTTGCAGGTACACCGTAACCCGGGTACCCTTGCCAAGCTCGCTTTCAATTTCCATGGTTCCCCCGTGAAGCTCCACGAGCTGCTGTGAAATGGCAAGACCAAGCCCTGTACCGCCGTTGAGCGAATCCACCTGGAAGAAGCGGTCCTTGACCCGGTTCAAATGATCCGGGCTGATGCCGATGCCGCTGTCCTGTACCACCATTTCGGCTTCTGTTTCGTCCGCACGCCGCGCGGAGAGCAGTATACTTGACCCTTCAGGCGAGAATTTCACCGCATTGTCCGTCAAATTCAGGAACACCTGCTTCAGCCGGTTGGCGTCACCCCTGACGTAAATGCCCTCTTCCGCTTCCAGCACAAGCCGGATGCTCTTCTTCTCGGCCTTGGCCCACAGATTCAGAATAATTTCCTGCAGCAGTTCCTTCGCGCCTACGGCGCCGATGGAGAGCTTCATTTCATTCTGATGCAGCTTGGAGAAATCGAGAATCTCCTCGACAAGCCCGATCAGGCGGTCGCTCTCTTTGGAGATAATGCTCATGCCGAGCTTCGTTTCTTCCGGATCATATCCGCCGGAGATCAATGTCTCGCTCCAGCCCTTGATGCTGGTCAGCGGCGTCCGGAGTTCATGTGAAATCGAGGAGATAAAATCATCCTTGATCTGATTGCTCCGCACAATCTCCTGGGCCATGTAATTCAGGGTGGAGGCAAGCTCCCCGATCTCGTAGCGGTAATCGCCTTTAATGCGTATATTGAACTTGCCCTTGGCCATTTGAGCGGATACCGCAGTAATATTGTTAAGTGGCTTGATAATCGAGTTGGCCAGTCCGAAGCTAAAGGCGGCAACGATCACAAGGACAGCCGCCCCGATGCCTGCCGATATCAGGGTCACATTAAATAAATCGGTGTCCACTCTTTCAACAGAAGTTACATATCGCAGCACATAGACGTCACGGCCGTGGCTTTGCAGCACCTTGGAGACGGCCATAACGCTTTCGTTGGTTCCGGATTGCCTGCCTACCCAGCGGCCGATTCCGCCGCCGACCGCTTCCGGCACGTCACTCGTTGTAATGGTCCGGTCCGGCTGGAAGCCTGTCGAGCTGGTGATCATGTCTCCGCTTAGCGTCAGCACCTGAAGCTCCGTCGAGTTCAGCGCAAAGATGCGCAGCAGCTCCTGCAGGGAGATCGGAGAGTCCTCATTCGAGAGCCGGTAGAAATATTCCCCTTGGCTGATTTGTGTCGTTATCCGGTTATAAATACTATCGTAATAGTACGTCCGGATTACCAGCAGAAAGATGACTTCCACGAGGAGAAGCGCCAAAAAGACTACAAGAATGTAGTGTAGAACGATCTGTCTGCGCATCCCCTTCTTAATCATTGTCCCTGACCTTTCCACTTATAGCCGTGTCCCCATACCGTCTGCAAATATTCCGGCTCTGACGGATTGTTTTCGATTTTTTGCCGGAGCCGCCGGATGTTCACGTCGACGATCTTCGGATCGCCCATATATTCCTTGCCCCATACATGATCGAGCAGAACGTCCCGGCTCAAGGGTGTATTTTCTTTTTCAAGGAAAAACTGCACGAGCGAAAATTCGGTCGGCGTCAGCTCGATGGGATCTCCGCTGCGCTTGAATTGCTTGGAAATGAGATCCAGCGTAAACGGGCCGGAATGAAAGGACACCTTGGCCGACTGCTCCCGGTGCACATTCACTCTCCGCAGAAGCGACTGAATTCGGGCGATCAGCTCCGTGGGGCTGAATGGCTTGCTGACATGATCGTCGGCGCCCACGGACAGCGCATAGACTTTATCCTGCTCCTGCACCTTGGCCGTCAGAAAAATGATGCCGATCCGCTCGTTCGTCTCCCTGATCCGTCTGCACACTTCGAAACCGTCAATACCCGGCACCATCACGTCAAGCAATGCGATATCAATATCGGGTACCGCATTCAGCTTGCTGAGGGCTTCGTTGCCGTCGGCCGCTTCCAGCACTTCAAATCCGTTGCGTTTCAAATTGATTACAATAAAGCTGCGGATCGATTCTTCATCCTCCAGTATGAGCACCTTACTCAATTGATTCCCTTCCTCTCTGCGGGAACCGTAGTGTTCCCTTTCTTGATTCCGTCAGAATTTTGCTCCAGCTTGCCCCGATATCCGATAATCTTGTCCGCATCCTCGCCCCATAGCTCCCAGCCGTCGCCTTTTACCCGGTTCCACTCTTCCTCGGAAAAGAAGGAAATTTCGGCAACCGTCTCGCCGGTGTCGGACATGATGAACTTGAGGTACCGGTCCTGTACGGATTTCATGTCAACCGTAACCTTCCCGTGCCATGCCGGGAGAAAATTCAGTGTGAACCGGTCTGACGGATCACGGTACTGCTGAAGCGCAAAGGTCAGCCCTTCCTTGCCATCCCATTTATAGTAGGAGTAGAACCAGGGGACCGCGTCCGCTTCGATATTCTCCCAGCCGGACGGCCTTTCCATCAGGCCGATTTCGAGGATGCCGTCTCCGTCAATATCTCCGCTCGAAATCCGGCGGTCCTTAAATGTACTGTCGTCTCCGGAGAGAACGACACGGAAACGATTGTTCTCCATGACGATCATATAACTGTAAGCTGAATGCGAATTGACGGCGGCGTCCAGAACGATTCCTTCCTTGCCTTTGGCCACTTTGCCCACGACAATGTTATAGTAATTGTTAATGTAAGGGTCGAGATTCTCCAACCGGTCAAGCTCCTTGAAGCCTCCGTTATACTGATAGGTGGTCAGTGTGGAGGATTCGTTCCGTTTGAGCGAGACGACCGTAATGTCATCCATCCCGTCCCCATTCAAATCATCGATCACATACCTGGTGTAGGGGAGCGTCAGCTTCTCCTCCAGGGATGTTCCCGAATAGCTGTACAGGACCAGCCCCTTCTGGAGCCCTTCATCTCCCTTGGAGTAACCGGCGATAATCTCCGGCTTGCCGTCTCCCGTGACATCCCTGATCTCCACCGATTCGAGCACCGTCCCCGCGCCGTCGAAGGTCAGCTTCTTGACCCAGGAATCGCCCTGCTTCTCCAGAATCAAGCCATGAATCTGCACCGCCTCGCCGAGTGTTTCATAGAAGACAAGCGTTTCCGGAATTCCGTCTCCATTGAGATCTGCCGTGCGGATGGAGCTGTCGTCGTCGTTGTTCGGGCGGATCAGCTTCAGCGTGCTGATGGCCGCCATCAGCGTCGCCTTATCCTCCGAAAGCCGCGGCGCCTTCATCCGAGATACGGGGTCGCTGATGATGAAGCTGCACCCGGACAGAAGCGAGAGCGCCAAGATACCGGCGCCAAGGCGCCATAAAGCCGGCATATCGGCGGCGGGGCGCCGCGAACGATGGCGCCGCAGTCTTGGTATAATCAACTTGATCACTCATTTCATTCTTCTAAATTCTGTGATTTTCGGCTCTATAATAATCCGGCCCGCTCCTGCGTGGTAAGCCGGCGGCCGCTGACATCATGCCTTAGGATACCGTTGTCCAGCACCCACAAACGCGTGGCATAGCGTTCGGCAAGCTCAAGCGGGACGACGGCGACCACCGTAAGGCCGGTCTCCCTGCACAGTTCCCGCAGCGTCTCCATTATATTCTGCGCCGATTTCGGGTCAAGCCCCGTAACCGGCTCATCGGCCAGAATAACCTTGGCTCCGTGAACGAGCGCCCGGGCTATGGCGACGCGCTGCCGTTCTCCGCCGCTTAGCTTGCCCGTCATCATCTTCGCCTTATCGAGCAGGCCGATCCGTTCCAGCTCATCCATCGCCCCCATGTAGTCGTCGGAGCGGACCATTCCGGTCACTCGCCGCCACAGGGGGGTCTGAGCCGACTGGCCGATCAGCACGTTCTTCAAGGCGCTGCGGTTCGGATTCAGCTCGGCGTTCTGCTCCAGGAACGCCCATTCGCGGCGGATCTTCGCTCTCCCGCCAAGGCCGCCCTTTAAAATGTCGGCGCCATCCACCCGGAAATTCCCCCGGTCCCACTTGTCGCGCAGCGCCAGGCAGCGAAGCAGCGTCGTCTTGCCGCTCCCGCTCGCGCCGAGCAGTCCGATCAATTCTCCGGATTCCATTCGAAAGCCTATGTCTCTCAGCACCGGGGTCTGCTCCGGTCCGATCGCCTTGGCCAAATGCTCCACGATAATCATGAGCCTGTCTCTCCTGTTCCTTATCTGCTTCATACATAATATAGTGTACTTGAAAAGCAAGAACAAATTCTATGCGATCACTCGTTCCTATCTTAACTCAAAATTCGCGTTTTGGCGAGAATAATAACCCCGCGCAGCCGAACAGGATATAAAGGAAGCCCATTAGTCCGAAGGCCCAGCCGCCATACCCGTACTGGAGCAGCACCCCGCTGACGGCGGGACCGGCAATA
The DNA here is from genome assembly GCF_000520735.1 of Paenibacillus forsythiae T98. Taxonomy (GTDB): domain Bacteria; phylum Bacillota; class Bacilli; order Paenibacillales; family Paenibacillaceae; genus Paenibacillus_AQ; species Paenibacillus_AQ forsythiae. Next base: position 428 of record NZ_ASSC01000812.1, on the reverse strand, counting down.
CTCCCTGCGCCGAAATGGAAGAACGAAGCCACATTGGCGGCGGGAATAAGGCTTCGCGGCAAAATATCGGCTGCGTAAGCCAGGCCAAGCGAGAAAAAAGAGCCGACCAGGCCGCCGACCATAAGCAGCAGAATCAGCGTGGCCGGAAATCCGGGGCTTGCCGGAAGCAGCATGAATGCCAGACCGCCGCCAAGGCCCGCAAAGGCGAGCACCCGCCCCCGTCCCCAGCGGTCGCTGAGGAGCCCAAGAGGCAGTTGCAGCAGCAGGCCGCCAAGGCCCGCGAACGGCAGCAGAGCCGCGATCTGCGTCTCGCTGAGGCCTTCCCGCAGGCCGTACACCGGGAAGCTGCTGTTAAGGCTTGCCTCCATATATCCGTAGAGCAGCGCCGGAATCAGCGCATACCAGGCCAGCCGGTAGACCCGGCGGAA
>NZ_ASSC01000811.1 GCF_000520735.1 Paenibacillus forsythiae T98 | reverse complement strand
CCACATTATTCCATTTGTTTTTCACCGAATATATAGATTAGCTAACTCAATTCTATGCATCAGGTTCTCATTAGTCAATAGTATTTTAAATTTTACGAAAAATTTGTAGGTTATCTTACATGAGAGGGGATATATTCGTGAACGAGACGATTGTAATCGCTTTCTTGATCGGGCAGCATCATTTTTTTCTCTTATTTAGTTAATTAACGTTTGTTTTGTATTGTTTAAATGTAAAGTCATCGCTTCACCAGATTTTTCTTCGTCTTTGCTTTCCATACAAGAAATAATAGACATATGCTCCTCTAATACCTCGTTCATCCGGTTACTTTTTTTAATGGCCCTTAATCCGATAAGCTGTGACAAATTGTGAAGATTCAGCAGTACTTGCTCAATTAATTCAAAATCGACAAATTTAACAAGAGAAGTATGAAATAACTGGTCGAGTTTAATAAAAGCAATGTCATCGTTGGCTAACATAGCTTCCTTTTGCTGCTTACAAATATTTTTTAGCATCTTCAATTGTTCCGGTGTAATGATTTTGGCCAGTTTTCGGATTATTTTCGTTTCTATTGAAGTTCGAAGTAAAAATATTTGCTCGATTTCACTTTCAGTCACACTGCGAACTGCCATCCCTTTGCGCGGAATTGAAACGATTAAGCCTTCTTTAATTAAATCCTGCAAAGCTTCCCTAACGGGTGTTCTCGATGTATTCAGTAATTCTGCCAACTTAACTTCAGTAAAAATCTCTTCCGAAGAAATATAGCCGCTCAAAATCACGTGCTTGATTTCATTGTAAACTCTTTCCTTTGTTGTGGAAGGTTTATCGATTGGTTTTAGATTAAACTTAGTTGAATCCATGTCAATTCATACCTTTCTATGCAATGATTTATGTATACATAATACGTAACTGATCAAGTAACGTCAATATAATATATGGCAGTTTTTTGGTGTGGGCAATTTGCAGAGGTGGATTTTGTGTATATTGCGCAGCACGTACCGTGCGCCGATATTACACGAGGTGTCCAGATCCGCATGATACGTTTTTGCCGATTGTGAAAAAAGAGCACTGCCAAGAGTGTTACCTCTTGGTCAATGCCCTATATAAAAATATGTTATATTAAAATGTCAAATCCCCATCATAGGAAGCGATCAGGCGATACAGCTCCGGACGGCGGTCGCGGAAGATGCCCCACTCGATCCGCAGAGTCTCCAGCGCGTCCAGATCGAACTCGCCGACCAGTACCGTCTCTTCGCCACGTCCAGCTTCGACAATCTTGTTGCCCTGCGGACCGGCGATAAAGGAGGAGCCATAGAAGTGGATGCTCGAATCTTCATCCTCCTCGCGTCCGATGCGGTTGGAGGCCACAACGGGAATCAGGTTCGCCGCGGCATGGCCGAGCATGCACATCTGCCAGTGATCCTTCGAGTCAATGGAGCTGTCCTGCGGCTCCGAGCCGATAGCCGTCGGGTAGAACAGCAGCTCCGCGCCCATGAGCGTCATGACGCGCGCCGCTTCCGGATACCATTGATCCCAGCACACGCCTACCCCGATTTTGGCGTACCGGGTATTCCACACTTTAAAGCCGGTGTCTCCGGGATTGAAATAGAACTTCTCCTCATAGCCGGGACCGTCCGGAATATGGCTCTTGCGGTATTTGCCCAGAATGCTTCCGTCCGCGTCGATAACGGCCAGGG
>NZ_ASSC01000810.1 GCF_000520735.1 Paenibacillus forsythiae T98 | reverse complement strand
CGGACCGGTTTCTTCCGAAGTGTCCGGAGGGGCGGAGGCCTCCGCCGGCCTTACCGGTTCGCGATTCGCATTGCTGTCCTGTTTCTGCTTGTCGCGCTGGCGGAAACCGTCACTGTCAAGCAATCGGCGAATTGAGCGGCACGCGGGGAAGAAGCGGCAAGCCTGCCCGCGCCTACTCATCCCAGGCATTATAGAACAAGAGGCTGCTCTCGGTCACCTTGATGACTCAGGGAGCAGTCTCTTCGCTGTTTCGTCTGCGCCCTATAACAGCGGCAATATGTTATCGTTTGGCGCAGATTTCTGCGGTTATCTGCCCGATCAGCTCCTTCAGGCTTCGGGAGCCGAGATCGCCTTCGCCCCGTTTTCTCACCGACACATGGCCGGAGGCGAGTTCGTTCTCGCCAAGGATGAGCATGTACGGCGATTTTTGCAGCTGGGCTTCGCGGATTTTGTAGCCGAGCTTCTCGTCCCGCAGGTCCAGTTCGGCGCGGATACCGGCGTCCTCCAGCGATTTCTTCACTTCGAAGGCGTATCCGTTGAACTTCTCCGACACGGGCAGGAGCTTCGCCTGAACCGGCGCAAGCCAGAGCGGGAAGGCGCCGGCGTAATGCTCGGTGATGATTCCCATGAACCGGTCCAGCGAGCCGTACACGGCGCGGTGAATGACGACCGGACGGGCTTTGCGGCCATCCTCGCCGATATAGGAAAGATCGAATTTCTCGGGCATCTGGAAATCCAGCTGGATCGTGCCGCACTGCCAGCTCCGTTTCAGCGCGTCCAGAATATGAAAGTCGATCTTCGGACCATAGAACGCCCCATCGCCTTCATTGAGGCGGTACGGGATGCCGCTGTTATCCAGACACTTTTGCAAAGCCTGTTCCGCTTCGTTCCACAATTCCTCGGAGCCCATGGAATCCTCCGGCCGCGTTGACAGCTCGACGGTGTACTGGAAGCCGAAGACCTGGTAAATATGGTCGATCATTGCGATGACGCGGCCAATCTCTTCCTCGATTTGCTCCGGCCGGATGAACAGGTGAGCGTCGTCCTGACAGAAGGTGCGGACCCGCATCATCCCGCCCAGCGCCCCGGACAGCTCATGGCGGTGCACCTGCCCGAATTCCGACAGCCGGATGGGCAGCTCCCGGTAGGAATGCAGATTGTTCTTGTAAATGAGCATATGGCCCGGACAGTTCATCGGTTTGAGGGCATATTTGGTTTCGTCCACATCGGTAAAATACATATTATCCTTGAAGTGATCCCAATGCCCGGACTGTTCCCAGAGCCGGTTATTCATCATCAGCGGTGTGCGCACTTCATGATATTCCCGCTGTCTTTGCAGTTCCCGCGCAAAATTCTCCAGTTCGTTACGGATCGTCATCCCGTTCGGCAGGTAAAAGGGCATTCCCGGCGCTTCCTCGGAGAACATGAACAGCTCAAGCTCTTTGCCGAGCTTGCGGTGGTCGCGTTTTTTGGCCTCTTCCAGAAACAGCAGGTGCTCATCCAGCTGCGGCTTTTTCGGGAACGCGGTTCCGTAAATCCGCTGGAGCATCGGGTTGCCGGAATCTCCCCGCCAGTAGGCTCCGGCGACGCTGAGCAGCTTGAATGCCTTGACGCGGCCTGTCGCCGGAAGATGGGGACCGCGGCACAGATCGGAGAATTCGCCCTGCTCATAGATGCTGATAACGGCATCCCGGGGCAGCCCGGCGATCAGCTCCAGCTTAAGCGGCTCTTCCAGCTCTCCGAAGATGCGGACGGCTTCTTCGCGGCTGACAACCCGGCGGACGATCGGGAGATCCTCCTTGATCACATGCTCCATCTCCCGCTCGATTGCGGCGAGATCGCCGTCCGTCAGCGGCTTCTCTATGTCGATGTCGTAATAGAACCCGTCTCTTGTCACCGGCCCGATGCCAAGCTTGACCGCCCGGGAACCATATATGCGTTTAATGGCCTGGGCCATAATGTGCGCCGCAGTGTGCCGGTAGATTTCCAGTCCTTCCGGACTGTCCAGCGTAACCAGCCGCAGGAGGCTGTCTTGATTGATCGGTTCACCCAGATCCGCCGCCTTTCCGTTGATGATCCCCGACACAGCCTGTTTTTTCAGTCCGGTGCTGATGGATTCCGCCACTTGTCCAATGGTCGTGCCTTGCATGTACCTCCTTTTTGCGCCATCCGGTAAAGTTACTTCGATTTCCATCTGTCCAGCCTCCATTTCCTGATTATTTGGGGAAAATACAAAAAAACGCAGCTCATCCACAAAGGGACGAGTGCGTTTAAGCTCGTGGTTCCACCCTGATTCGACCTGCGGCGAGTAATGCCCCGGCTGCTGCCGGACACTGACGCTGCAAGTCCTCATTGGTATCCGGTAACGGGGATAACGCGGTGCCGCATACTGCCGTATAGCCTTTCGTCTCACGGGTTCAGCGCAACGGCTGCAAAGGGGTAATTTCACATCCGGTTGCCGGAGAAGCTTTCAGCCGGAGCTTCTCTCTCTGGACGGCCCGTGAAGGAAATCATGTCTTTGGTCATTGCCTGATGGGATGTTAAATTGGATGGATATTACATTACCTCACGTTCCGAGGTCTAGTCAAGCGCCAATTTTAAAGAGCTGCCGGCTTGCCCTCATGGAACACCTCTTCCGTCACCCGCACCAGACTGCGCGCCGCCGCGCTTAAATCGCCGGTATCGCGGTAGATCAGACAGGTGGTCCGCTGGGTACGCTCCAGCTCCTTGATGTGCAGGGAGGCCAGCCCGCCTCCCGACAGCAGCTCCGGGCGAAGATAGGAGCCGGGAAGCAGCGCCGCCGCCTTGATTGTCGGGAGCAGCCGGATGATCGCCTCGAAGGAATCAATCTCCATGCGGATATCCGGCTGCACCCCGCTGCGCCGGAACAGGTCGTCCGTCATGCGGCGGTACCAGGTTCCTTTGGAGAACAGGATCATCGGCAGACCCGCCAGATGCTCCATCTCAAGCCGGGGCAGCAGGGCGAGGGGATGATGTCCTGCGATCACGAGCCGCAGCTGGTCCTCGAACAGCGGGAAGCAGCGCAGGCCGGATTCCGCGGTGGCGGAAGCGATCAGCCCGATTTCGCACACGCCTTCCCGCACCGAGGTGACGATCTCATGCGTCTTGCCCGTAATCAGCTTCAGCTCGGCGGCCGGGTATTTCTCCATGTATGCGCTTACGAGGGGCGGCAGAGTGGTCTGGATCGTGGTCAGACTGGCTCCCAGCGCAACGGACAGCGGCTCGCCCTGCTTGAACTTCGAGATCGCCTCCAGGAATTTGAAGCGCTGCTGCCGCTGCTCCAGAGCGTAGGCGTAGGCCAGCCTCCCCACCTCGGTCAGCTCCAGCCTTTTGCCATAGCGGTTGAACAGCGAGACGCCGAGCCGCTCCTCCAGCTTGGATATTTTGCGCGACAGGGCAGGCTGTGACAAATTTAGTTGACGGGAAGCTCGGTTTAGGCTGGACTGCTCTACAACAGCCGCAAAAATATCAAGGTCGTCAAACATCGCTTGCGCTCCTTCCGCCAGCTCCAAAGTGGGCGCGTTCCCTTTTTCTCAAAATATAAGAATGTTATAGGTTTCACGCTTAAAAGAGGCCGTATATTTCTACGAGAAACGTACTTGTGTCCCTGGGGGACGCCGTCAGGCGTTTCTTTCTTCTTGGGGACTTTTCTTTGCTCCGGTCAAGTGTGATTCATATTCTTATGCATATATCTTATAACGTATAATAATTAGATTGCAATTCCCTTATAAGCTGAAAAGGAGTAACATACAAAGTGACACAAGATATTCACAATTTGTGAAAGATGAAGCAAAGCCTTATCGGGAGCGGAAGAGCCGCAAATGGACAGGTGCCTGGGAGGCAGACACCCTCCGATTCCCTGTTTCAACAGACGCCCCGCAGGTGTATGCTGATTAATGAAAACGGTTTTATTCGGAAAGGGGACACGGCCATATGAGAGGCTTCTATTCCAGAAAAATTCATTCCCTGCTCGGCGTCATTCCGCTCGCCTTCTTCTTCATCGAGCACATGCTGACGAATTTCTCGGCGGTGGAGAAGGGGGCTGACGGCTTCAAAGACAGTGTGCTGTGGCTGAACAGCCTGCCGCTTGTCTTCTTCCTGGAATTGCTGTTTATCTGGCTTCCCCTGATGTACCATGGCGTCTACGGACTGTACATCGCCTACCAGTCGAAGCCGAATCTGAACCGCTACAACCTGGAACGCAACTGGCGTTATACGCTGCAGCGGGTCAGCGGGATCGTCACCTTTGTTTTTATCATATGGCATTTGTACGAAACCCGGGTTCAAGTGGCGCTTGGCAACGTTACGCATGAAGAGCTGGGCGGCGTGATGCATGAGATCGTGCCCCAGCCGCTGTGGCTGGCTTTCTATATCGTCGGCATCGTCGCGGCCTGCTTCCATTTTGCGAACGGGCTGTGGTCCTTCCTCGTCAGCTGGGGGATCACGATTGGCCCCCGCTCGCAGCGGGTATCGTCCTATATATGCATGGGCCTGTTCGTTTTGGTGACGTTCATGTTCCTGCTGTCGCTCGTCACGTTCCGTGACAGCGAGTTCAAGACCGCCGAGGCTATTGCCGAAGCCGTAAATACTGTCATCCAAGTAAGGGAGTGAACCTGTCATGGCAACAGCCGATATCATTATCGTGGGCGGCGGCCTGGCCGGCCTGATGGCAACCATCAAGGCGGCGGAGGCCGGCGTTCATGTGCATCTGTTCTCGCTCGTTCCGGTCAAAAGATCGCACTCGGTCTGCGCGCAGGGCGGCATCAACGGGGCCGTCAACACGAAGGGCGAGGGCGACTCGCCGTGGGTGCATTTTGACGACACCGTATACGGCGGCGACTTTCTTGCCAACCAGCCTCCGGTCAAGGCGATGTGCGAGGCGGCTCCGGGCATCATCCACCTGATGGACCGGATGGGCGTCATGTTCAACCGCACGCCGGAGGGGCTGCTTGACTTCCGCCGGTTTGGCGGAACGAAGCATCACCGGACGGCCTACGCGGGCGCAACAACTGGCCAGCAGCTCTTGTACGCGCTGGATGAGCAGGTGCGCCGCTGGGAGGTCGAAGGCTTCGTAACGAAGCATGAGAACTGGGAATTTCTCTCCGCCGTGATTGACGATGAAGGCGTCTGCCGCGGCATTTGCGCCCAGGATTTGCGCACGATGGCGATTGAGACATTTCCGGCGGACGCGGTCATTCTGGCGAGCGGCGGTCCGGGCATTGTTTTCGGCAAGACGACCAACTCGGTCATTAACACCGGGACGGCGGCAAGCGCCGTGTACCAGCAGGGCGTATATTACGCGAACGGGGAGTTCATCCAGATCCATCCGACAGCCATTCCCGGCGACGACAAGCTGCGGCTGATGAGCGAATCGGCGCGCGGCGAGGGGGGACGCATCTGGACTTATAAGGACGGCAAGCCGTGGTATTTTCTTGAGGAAAAATATCCGGCCTACGGCAACCTGGTGCCGCGCGATATCGCCACCCGCGAGATTTTCAACGTCTGTGTCGATCAGGGACTTGGCATTCATGGCGAGAACATGGTTTATCTGGACCTGTCGCATAAGGACCCGAAGGAGCTGGACGTCAAGCTCGGGGGCATCATCGAAATTTATGAGAAATTCATGGGCGATGATCCGCGCAAAATCCCGATGAAAATCTTCCCGGCGGTCCATTACTCCATGGGCGGCATGTGGGTCGATTACAACCAGATGACGAATATTCCCGGCCTGTTTGCGGCGGGAGAATGCGAATACCAGTATCACGGCGCGAACCGGCTGGGCGCGAACTCGCTCGTATCGGCCATTTTCGGCGGCATGGTGTCGGGGCCAAAGGCGGTGGAGTATATTAAGGGGCTTAACAAAACGGCACAGGACGTGCCCCTTTCCGTGTTCGACAGATCCCGGCGCGGGCAGCAGGACAAGTATGAATCGCTCCTTGGCATGAGCGGGACGGAGAACGCCTATGTCCTTCACAAAGAGCTGGGCGAGTGGATGACCGCCAATATGACGGTGGTCCGCCATAACGTGAAGCTGGAGGCGACCATAGGCAAGATTAAAGAGCTGAAAGAGCGTTATCATCACATCAACATGACCGATACCTCGCGCTGGAACAATCAGGGCGTCGCCTTCACCCGGCAGCTGTGGAACATGCTGGAGCTGGCCGAGGCGATGACGCTGGGCGCGCTGCTGCGGAACGAAAGCCGGGGGGCGCATTACAAGCCGGAATTTCCGAAGCGGCGTGACGAGGAGTTCCTGAAGACGACGAAGGCGTCCTGGACGCCGGACGGGCCGAAGATTTCGTACGAGGAGGTCGATGTGTCGCTGATTCCTCCGCGGGTCCGCGACTACACCAAGGACAAATAAATCGGACAATGCTCCAAAGTCTACCAAAACTTTCAGGAGGGGAAACAGATGGCGGAAACAGCGGCAGCTTCCAAAAATGTGAAATTTATTATCACCCGCCAGGACGATCCGCAGAGTGCGCCTTATACGGAGGAATTCAATCTTCCCTACCGTCCGGGAATGAACGTCATCAGCGCCTTGATGGAGATCCAGCGTAATCCGGTCAACGCCAAGGGCGAGGCCACGGTCCCGGTATGCTGGGAATCGAACTGTCTGGAGGAAGTATGCGGCGCCTGCTCCATGGTCATCAACGGCAAGCCGCGCCAGGCCTGCGCCGCCCTGATCGACAATCTGGAGCAACCGATCCGCGTCGAGCCGATGAGCACTTTTCCGGTTGTGCGCGATCTGATTATTGACCGGACCCGGATGTTTAACGCGCTGAAAAAGGTCAAAGCCTGGATTCCCATTGACGGAACCTATGACCTTGGTCCAGGCCCGCGCATGGCCGAGAAAAAGCGGCAGTGGGCCTACGAGCTGTCCAAGTGCATGACCTGCGGCGTCTGCCTGGAGGCCTGCCCGAATGTCAACGCGAAGACCGATTTTATCGGTCCGGCGGCCATATCGCAGGTCCGCCTGTTCAACGCTCACCCGACGGGCGAGATGAACGCCGACGAACGGCTGGAAGCGCTGATGACGGATGGCGGCATCGAGGGCTGCGGCAACTCGCAGAACTGTGTCCGCGCCTGCCCGAAAGGCATCCCGCTGACAACTTCCATTGCCGAGATCAACAAGCAGACGACGAAGCATATGTTCAAGCGGTGGCTGGGCATGTAAGCTTCATATGGAGCGGCTGACTCTTTACAACGGGCTGCTGCCGGGCGACGATCCGGCGGCGGCCTTTAGTTTTGCCTTGATAAAAGGACGGATTTGATTCAACATGGAGATATTATGCGTTCAGGCGCGTCAGCGCGGAAAGGGGAACGGGATATGACGCATCGTTATCAGCAGTTGAGCCCGCATGTCATCATCATGCATGCCGAGCGTGAAACGGACCGCCCTATACTCGCGGCTATCACAGGAGAGCGGCGGACCCTGCTTATGGATGCCGGCAATTCGCCGGCGCATGCCGAGCTGTTCCGCCGGGAGCTTGAGCGGCGCGGTGTCCGTCCGCCGGAGCTGCTCGCGCTGACCCACTGGCACTGGGATCATTCGTTTGGCATGCAGGCCTGGAGCCTCCCGGCGGTGGCGCATGTGGAGACAGGCCGGGCGCTTGCTTCGCTGTCGGGGCTGGACTGGTCTGATGATTGTCTGCTGGATTTGATTCGTCAAGGAATCATCAACGAAGACAGCGCGGCGGACATCCGCAAGGAGTTTGGAGAAAATCGCGATATTGAAATCGTCCAGCCGGACATTCTGTTCCAGGACCGGATTGCCCTTGATCTTGGGGGCGTTATATGCGAAATGGTTCACATCGGAGGGGACCATTCCGGCGACAGCTGCATTGTGCATGTCAGAAAGGATCGGGTGCTGTTCCTTGGCGATGCGCTGGGACCGTCCGTTTACGGCGGCCCGCGCAAGTACACCAGCGCCGCCTTTTTGAGACTGCTTCCGCCGCATACGGGTATAACGCGCGGTGGTATGTGGAATCGCACGGCATCCCGATGAGCGGGGAAGAATTCCGGAGCGATCTGGCCCATTGGGAGAAGCTGGCCCGGATTGTAGAGGTGTTCGGCCATGACCGGGAGAGGGTGGCTGACGAAATGAAAGCCTTTTTGCAGTCGGATGAACTGCCTGATGATCTGCTTCAGGGACTGGATTATTTCATGGCAGGCCGGGCAAATATGGTATAATCTCGGTAATTCATGCATGGAAATGGAATGTACTCGGGAGGAATAGCATTGATTTGTCGGGAGCAGGGTGAGAAGTTTGTCATGATCAAGCAGCATGACCACGGTCTGCTGGCCGGGGAATTTGCGGCGCGGTTCCGCATGTAGCAGGTTCCCCGGCGGCGCAGGCTGGATGAAGTGCTGTATGCGATAGGCCATCATGACCGGGGATGGATTGATCTGGACGAGACGCCTTTCTGGAATGATGACTTGCAGGGAAGCGTGTCGCTGGGAGAAGCCCTCGGTTTAAGCTGGGGGCTGCGTGAATATTCGGTGAAGCGGAATTAACGGGAGCAGGGAGAACAATGAAACCAGACGCGAAAGGGGGGAAACGGCCAATGAACGAACCGGCGCAGAATAAATCTATAACATCCGCGAGCGGCGGCGGACAAGGCCATTTGGCCGATGTACCCCCAGGTCCAGGCGGCAGAAAAATAACGCGCCGCCAGTTTCTGGCCCGCGGAGCGGCGGCGCTGATCGGCGCGGGTCTGCTGACGGGCGGCTACAGCTGGCAGGGAGAAACGCGCTGGCTCGATATCAGCCGCCTGACGCTGGATTGGAAGGAGCTTCCGGCCGCATTCTCGGGAATGAAGCTTGTCCATTTCAGCGACGTGCATCTGGGCTTCAACAAGGATGCCGGGGACGTCAAGCGGCTGATAAGCCATATCCGGAAGGCGGAGCCGGACCTTATCTGCTTCAGCGGCGATATCGTCGACAGCTATCCGGAGGATTTGGAGGAATCGGTTCCTCTGTTCGCCGGTCTGACGGCTCCGATGGGCAAATACGCGGTGCTGGGCAATCATGATTACAAGCATGCCGAGAAGCTGGTCGGTCTGCTGGAGGCTGCGGGCTTCCGGGTGCTGCGCAACGGACATGTCC
>NZ_ASSC01000809.1 GCF_000520735.1 Paenibacillus forsythiae T98 | reverse complement strand
TGTCCAGTGTCAGCCACAGGAACATGCCTCCCTGCGGCTCCTCCCAATGGGCGCCCTTCCAGTTCCTTGCTCTCAGCTCGGACGAGAGTGCTTTCATCCTGGCGGCGTACTCGCGGGAAATGGCTGCGATGTGGCCGTCAAGATCGAAGCCGGACATCAGCTCATCCAGCGCGCGCTGGTCGATGGTGCTGGAATGCAGATCGGCCGCCTGCTTGGCTCTGGCGACGGCGGAGACAAGCTCACTATTGCCTGCAATCCAGCCTGTGCGCAGGGCGGGGGCGACGATTTTGGAGAAGGTGCCGGTGTAGACGACAGCGCCGCCTCCCAAGCGGCCGTCGATGGCCGCGAGCGCCGGAAGTCCGGTCCGGTCTCCGCCTTCAAAGGCGATTTCTCCGTAAGGATTATCCTCCAGAATGAGCGTGCCGTAGCGGCGGCACAGCTCTACGACGCTGTGTCTGCGCTCCTCGCTCCAGGTTGCCCCCGTCGGGTTGCCGAAGGTCGGAACGGCATACAGCAGCTTGGGGCTATGGAGCCGGAGCTTATGCTCCAGATCGTCTGGGAACATGCCGTCGGCATCGCCGGCAACCGGGACGATGTTGGCGCGGTAGGACCCCAGCACCTGGAGGGCGGCCAGATAGGTGGGCGACTCCACGAGCACGGTGTCGCCCGGATCGAGCAGCATACGGCAGAGCAGATCGATCGATTGCTGCGAGCCGGTCGTCAGCACCACCTCTGCCGAAGATACCGTGATCCCCTGACGGGACAGTCTGGCGGCGACTTTTTCGCGGAGCGGGGCATAGCCTTCGGTTACACCGTACTGAAGGACTGAGGTGTGTCCGGAAAGAACCCGGCTGTAAGCTTCGCGAACCGCTTCCAGAGGGAACAGATCCTCTGCGGGCAGTCCCCCGGCCAAAGAGATGATATTGCCTCTCTGAGTCAATTTAAGAATATCGCGCACGGCCGATGAGCCAAGATGCTGCGCCATAGTGGAATAAGCTATATTCATGCTATTTTGCTCCTTACCCTCCGATTTGATGGTATCATAGCGGCAGAGCAGTATAACAGTAAAGCTCACAATATAACAGTGGAGGACGATCAGAATGATGCGCATCGAATTGAGCCGTGCCGGAGGCAAGCCGCTTCCGCTGCAAATCAGTGAGGCGCTCGGGCAGCGCATATCCTCCGGGCTGCTGCAGCAAGGGGCAAGGCTGCCTTCTGTAAGGAAGCTGGCAGTCTCGCTCGGCGTCAGCCAGGTGACAGTCAGCAAGGCGTACGCCGACCTTGAAAGACGCGGCCGGATTGTGCGCCGCCAAGGTCTCGGCTGCTTCGTCGCCTCGCCGAAAGACGGAAGGATGGAAGCGGAGGATTATGGAAAGGGAAGGGCCCCGCAGATCGGTGAACCGAAACGATCTGAAGCCGTCTGGCAGAGCGGGAATAATGAGGATGGTAATGACGGCGACAGCCGGAGTCCGGGCAGGAAGGCGCTGCAGAAGGGGAACGGTGCGCGGAGAACATTCGCATGGCAGGAGGATTACGGGGATTATTTGCCGAGGGCGCAGCTGTGGAGGAATTTCGACTATTCCGAGGCGGAGTATTCCTTCCATCTGGCGGCCATTCACTCCGGGCTGCTTCCCTTGAAGGAAATCGGAGAGGCGATGACGACGCTTGTGGCGAAACGGCCGGAGCTGATGTCGGTCTACGGTAATTTTCAGGGGGATCTCCAGCTGCGGGAAGTGATGACCACGCATCTGGGGGCACGGGGCATTTCCCTGACCGCTACAAATCTGATGATTACGAGCGGGACCCAGCAGGGAATCGATCTGGTGGCCCGGACCTTTGTCGGCCCCGGCGATGCGGTGTATCTGGAAGCGCCCAGCTATACGGGGGCCATTGATGTGTTTGCGGGAAGGGGGGCGGAGATGATCGCCGTTCCCATGGATCAGGACGGCATGCGGATCGACCTGCTAACCAGGCTGTGCGACCGGCGGCCGCCCAAGCTGATTTATACGGTGCCTACGTTTCAGAATCCGAGCGGGGCTACGATGAGCATGGAAAGAAGACAGCGGCTTCTTGAGCTTGCCCGAAGCTACCGCTGTCTAATTGTGGAGGATGATCCTTTTTCTGATTTATATTTCTATTCTCCGCCTCCAGCCTCGATCAAGAGCATAGATAAGGAGGGGCATGTCATCTACATGAAAAGCTTCAGCAAAGTGCTGGCCCCGGGCTGCCGCATTGCCTGCGTCACTGCGGAAGGCGACATCCTTGAGCGGCTGATTGCCGCCAAGGCCGCCAGCGATCTGGGTAGTCCGCTGCTGAATCAGCTCGCGGTGCTCCCGTTCATCTCGGGCCAATATGACGCCTACACGAAGGAGCTGCGGGCCGCGCTGCGGTCCCGGATGGAGCAGGCGGCGAGGCTGCTGAAACGGCATGCTCCGCAGGGAGTAA
>NZ_ASSC01000808.1 GCF_000520735.1 Paenibacillus forsythiae T98 | reverse complement strand
CGAGCCGCTCGCCTCAAGGCTCTCCAGCACAGGCTCGTCGCCTTTGGCGAGAAAGGCGTGGTCCAGCTTATCGACCACCCGCTCCTTCACCAGCGCTTTAATGTCGCCAAAGTCGACGACGAAGCCTTCGTCGGAACGCCCTTCTTCCGCGACCGGCCTGCCTTTCAGCACAACCTCCAGCTTGTACGTGTGCCCGTGGACATTGGCGCATTTTCCTTTATGGCCAATCAGTTGATGCGCGGCGTCAAACGAGAAGATTTTGCATACCGTAACCTCGCCCCGCATCAGCCGCCCACCGTCTTTCGAACCGCTTCATACTGCTTCAGACCGCGGTTCCGCAGCTGGCAGGCCGGACACTCGCCGCAGCCGCTCCCTTTGATTCCGTTGTAGCAGGTCAGCGTATGCTCGCGGATATAATCGAACTGGCCAAGCTCGTCGGCCAGCTGCCAGGTTTCTTTTTTGTCCAGCCACATCAGCGGGGTATGAATAACGAATTCATAATCCATCGAGAGGTTAAGCGTAACATTGAGCGACTTTACGAACACGTCCCGGCAGTCCGGGTAGCCGCTGAAATCCGTCTGGCATACCCCGGTAACCATATGATGGTACGAGAGTTGCTTGGCCAGAATCGCCGCGAACGACAGGAACAATAAATTCCGCCCGTCCACGAAGGTGCTTGGAAGCTCCCCGTCTTCTCCCGCCGAAATCTCGATGTCCCCCCGGGTCAGGGCATTCGGCGCAAGCTGGTTCAGCAGGCCCAGATCCAGAATATGCTGCTTCACATTGAAATGGGCGGCGATTTCCTTCGCGACTTCAATTTCCGCCGCATGCCGCTGGTTATAGTTAAAGGTAACGACCTGCACTTCTTCAAACTGCCGCAACGCCCACACCAGACACGTTGTGCTGTCCTGTCCGCCGCTAAAGACGACCAGCGCTTTCTTGTTCATTCCCTATCTCTCCTTATCGGTTGTCGATTGTCTCCGGATACAAATCGTGATTCAGCAGCCGATGCTCGGCTATAGCCTCATATTTGGTGCCCGGACGGCCATAGTTGCAGTAAGGATCAATGGAAATGCCTCCGCGCGGGGTGAACTTCCCCCATACCTCGATGTAGCGCGGGTCCATCAGCTTGATCAGATCGTTCATGATGATATTGACGCAGTCTTCGTGAAAATCGCCATGATTGCGGAAGCTGAACAGGTACAGCTTGAGCGATTTGGACTCTACCATCCTGATCTCGGGAATATACGAAATATACAGAGTGGCAAAATCGGGCTGGCCGGTCACAGGGCACAGACTCGTAAATTCCGGACAGTTAAACTTCACAAAATAATCCCTGCCCGGATGCTTGTTATCGAACGTTTCCAGCACCTCGGGCGCATAGCCGAATTTGTACTGTGTACCTTGGTTGCCAAGCAGCGTAATATCCGGCATTTCCTCTTGCAATCTTCCTTCGGACATAACAAAAAATCCCTCTCTTTTCCTTCGGCATCCTGCCGGTATTCGGAAAGAAGAACGAGATTTCATCAAACCTGATCCATGCAGACTAAGAACGTGAAAATGGACATACCCGCTTCCGGGCATATCGTATCTTAGTTTTTTATAGAGGGAGTTTGCGAACCTCTCCCGCGGCGGCGCCGCAGACTTTCTTCTTCAATTATTCATATGATGCGTCTAGAACTATACCACAGGATGCGATGGTTAGACAAGGGCAAGGCAGGCTACAACGGAGCCTGCCTGATATCCTCTCTTTCTCCTGATAACCGTGTCTTGCGCTAACGACTCAGCTTGGGAACCTCTTCATCGCGCCAGCTTGTAGCGTCTCAGCCGCAATGAATTAAACAGTACGGACAGCGAGCTTAGGGCCATGGCGCCGGCGGCCACCACCGGATTCAGGTACCCCATGGCAGATAGCGGGATCGCCAGCAGATTATAAATGAACGCCCAGAACAAATTCTCCTTGATAATGGTCATGGTCTTGGCCGACAGACGGATCGCGGACGGAATGGCGCGAAGGTTGTCCTTCAACAAGACAATGTCCCCTGTCTCGATGGCCACGTCTGTGCCCGAGCCAATGGCAATGCCGATATCGGCCGTCGCCATGGCAGGGGCGTCATTGATCCCGTCCCCAATCATGGCTACAACCTTGTCCTTCTGCTTTAGCCGCTCAATCACCTGAGCCTTGCTCTCCGGAAGCACCTCCGCCACCACATGCTGAATTCCCAACCTGGCGGCTATGGTTTCCGCCGTCCGGCGGTTGTCGCCCGTAAGCATATGCAGCTCAAGCCCCATCTTCTTCAGCTCGGTGACAGCCTCCAGCGCCCCCTCCCTAAGCTCATCCTGCAAGCCTGCTACAGCTTCCAGCACCCGGTCGATGGCTATGAACACGGCCGTCTTCCCGCTGTGGCGAAGCTGCTCCGAAGACTGGCCGTCGAATCTCTCCACATCCACGCCATATCCTGCAAGAAACAAGGGCGAGCCCACCAGCACCTCGGCTCCGTCCACAAAAGCGCAAACTCCTTTTCCCGGAACGGCGATAAAGGTTGCGGGGTCGGGAATGCCCTCCGGGAACCTTGCCGCTCCGGCCTCATAGATCGCTTGGGCCAAGGGATGCTCCGATCGTTTCTCCGCTGCGGCGGCCAGGAACAGGATGCGATCCTGACTTAACGACCCGTCTGCGCCTCCGGCTGCAATCAGATCGGTCAAATGCGGCTTGCCGGAAGTCAGCGTACCGGTCTTATCAAAAACCACAGTTGTGATTTTGCCCGCCAGCTCCAGCTGCTCGCCATTCTTGACCAGTATTCCGTTTTGAGCGCCTCTGCCCATACCGGCCATAATGGCGGTGGGGGTCGCCAATCCAAGGGCGCACGGGCAGGAAACAACCAGCACGGCCACCGCGTTGATCAATGCCACGTCCAGTAAAAATACCGTGCCCCCGTAAATCACCCAGAACCAGATCGCAAACGTTATAAATGAAGCAAGCAGAACGAAAGGGACGAAATAGGCCGCCACTTTATCGGCTATTTTCTGAATGGGCGCCTTGCTGTTCTGGGCAGCCTCTGTCATTTGCACGATTCGGGCGAGGAAGGTTTCGCCTCCCACCTTGGTTGCCCGGAATTTAAAGGTTCCATGCTGATTGAAGGAGGAGCCGATAACGGTATCCTGCTCGTTTTTTTGCACGGGAGTGCTCTCCCCTGTGAGCATCGATTCGTCCACATACGAGCTTCCTTCGGTTACGATGCCGTCTACCGGTATTTTCTCGCCCGGGCGAACGATGACAATATCCCCCGCCTGCACCTCGGCGATCGGCAGATCCCGTTCCTCCCCGTCCCGGACCACCCGGGCCGACTTGGCCTCCAGCTCCATCAGGGCGCGAATGGCGTTCGAGGTTCTCCCCTTGGCTACCGCCTCCAGATATTTTCCAAGCAGAATCAGGGTAATGATCACGGTAGAGGCTTCAAAGTAAATATTCTGCATCCCGGCGATAACCAGCGTCTCTTTATACAGAACCGTATATAAGCTATAGCCGAACGCGGCGCTCGTGCCGAGCACGACCAGAACATCCATAGTAGCTTTTCTCGCTTTAAGGGAATAGAAGGCATTCTTGTAATAAGGCCAGCCGATGATGAATTGCACGGGAGCGGCCAGCGCCAGCTGGAGTTTCCAGTTATGCAGCCAGAGCGTCCGTTGTCTGACGGCATCGAGAATTTGCGAGAACCAGGTTTCCTGCTGCCCGTAGATGACATCATGACATAAGCCAAGACCTCCCAGCAGCATCGCGACAAACAGCGGAAGGCTGAGCAAGATGGAGATAATCAGACGAATCCCCAGCTTGTTCATTTCTCTCTGTCTGGCGCTGCCACGGCCATTTTCCTGTTCTTTGCCTTTAACTCCAGCCGAAAAGCCCAGAGATTCGATGACACGGATGGCCTCCGAAAGATCCACGGTCTCCTCTTCATACTCAACAAGCACTTTCTCCGTCGCATAACTCACCGATACGCTGCGCACCCCTTTCAACTTGCCAAGCGCCGCTTCTATCGTCATCGAGCACAGCGTGCAGGTCATTCCGTAAACACGCAGGGTAGCTTCCGCCATCCTTGACCCCTCCTTTATATAGATATGTATTGCTATTGCGGCCTGGCTCCGGCCCGCTCTTCCCGCACTAGCCGTCTGTTACGGTAATGCTGCTTTCAATCATTTCCATCCAGCAGGTAAACGGGAACCTCCCCGTTTCTCCCGGAGTGAACTGAGCAATATTGTCTCCGGCAACGAGCTTCTTGCTCAAATGAAAGGCAGGGACAATAATCTCATTGTTGCAATCGTTCAACTGATCTTTCTCTACACGGATGATCCATTTAACCGGGATTCCTTTCTTGACCCGGATAGGCGAATAGCTGTTGCTTGTCACAAGGGTGACAACGGTCTGGAGCTGCGGATCGCCGTTCTCCCCTGTGGTCCCGTCAACTGACCCTGCCTTTGGAGCGGCAGAAGGGGGCGGCGAAGCGGCTGGCTTCGAAGAAGCGGTGGGCGAAGTGGAGGGCTTGGCGGCCGGTTTTCGGCTATTAACCGAAGGTGCCGTGGCTCTCGGCGCTGCTGTCACTTTCGGTTCGGCTGCTTTAGCCTGGTCCGACGCAGGCTTCGCCTTCTGTGCGGTTGAGGAGCTCCCGGCATTCTTCGGCGCCTTTCTCTCCTCCGAGTCTTGTGTATTCGAGGATGCCAGCTTGGGCTTGGCCTCTTGGCCGGGTGCGGCGGGCGGCTCCGCAGAATGTCTCTTGCGGGGCTCCGATCCGGGAGCGGCGGAACTCGCCGCCGATGGCTTATCCGCCTGACGGCTGTCCGGCCCCTCAGTCCGCCCGGCGGCCGTAGAGTGATCCCGCTCGTAGCTGCTGACGTCGTCCACCACAATAATGCTGCTCTTGATCATGCCCATCCAGCAGGTGTACACAAACTCGCCTTTCTCGCTCGGTGTGAACCGGATCGTATTGTCTCCGGCAAGAAGCTTCTGCTCAATCTTGAAGCCAGGCAGGCTTACGGCATTATTGCAGTTGTTCAAATCTTCTTTATCCACATGGAGAGTCCAATTGACCGGAATCCCCCTCTGCACGACAATCTGCGGATAGCTGTCCTTCCCTGCCTGTGCTCTGACCACCTGCGTCTTGCCGCTCTTGTCCAACCGGGCGATCGCCGCACCGTCGCTCAGACGGTTACTTGTGTAAGGGAGGGTAACGCCCGACAAGGCAAACCCTCTATTCACCATGACCAGACCCAAAGCGATAACGATCAGCGCGCTCGCCTTCAGGACCCGCCCGGCGAACTTCTTGCTCAGCATGGGATGAATGGCCCCGAACAGGAAGAGCATCGGCACCGTGCCGAGAGAGAAGACCAGCATGGAAAGCGCCCCGTGGACAATGCTGCCCGTTCCAAGGGCATACAGCTGCATGATTTGCAAAGGTCCGCAGGGCATCAGCGCGCTCAGCAGCCCTACCGCAAACGGTCCGAGACGGGAGGCGCCGTTTCGGATGACGTTGAACGCAAAAGAAGGCATGCTCAGATTGACTCTGCGCAGCGCCTTGAACAGACCAAGCAGATTGATCCCCATAATAATCATGAACAGCCCGCCGATTAGAGGAATAAGCCCTCGCCAGGTTCCAGAAAATTGAAATACCTGACCAAGTCCTCCGGCAAGTCCCCCAAAAATCGTATAGGAGACCACCCGTCCTCCGTTATAGCGGATGGAGGGCGCGTAACGCCGAAAGCGTTCCAGCCTGCTATGCCCGCTGCCGGTACGCACAGACTGGGCGATGGCGATGCCCCCGCACATTCCCGCGCAATGAAAAGAGGTCAGAACGCCCACCGTCAGAATCATACCGTAGCTCGCATTCATGGAGAGCTGAGGCACGTTTTTCATCAAGATGAGATCCTGGAACATGCTGTAGGCTTCAGGATGAAGCAAGAGCAGAATGCAAGCCGCTATAATCGCTGCGGCCACCGCGACCCTCCCTGCTCCTTTTTTGATGAAACGAATATGTGGATTCTTCACGCTGTCGTGATTCGAATCCGTCAAGTGATGAGACATAGCTTCTCCTTCCCCGTTAGCTGAATGATCCGGCCTGCGGAATAACAATGTTGCCTCTGCCACTCCCGGGCTTTGATCCGGCTGCTCGTTGCTCCTTCCGGTGATAAAAAGAGGCAGAAACAACTCCCCCAAGGGATTGCTCTGCCTCTGGTATTACCAGTCAACATTAAACCTAGTTTTTTAATAGGAATTATATAATTAAATTTACTATACAACATTTTTTTCATTATGCTATAGCTTTGCCCTAAGAATTTGTAGCAACATTATGACATTAATGATGAGGAGAGGATGCTTTCTCGGCTGCCTCGTTAGCGTCGTGATCGCCCGGCGCTGCCGCATCGACGGCAGATATATCCTGGGAAAGGGAGGCCACATGGAGAGTGCCGCCTTGGGTTACGCCTGAAACATGAATGGCAATATTCGTCTTCTTCTCAATGCTGTCGATCAGCACAGCAGCCAGCTGATGGCCTCTCGCATCAAATTTATAGTATATGTATTTGCCATCGTCCTGAAGCACGCTGAGGCCAAAGCCGGACGAAGCGCAGCCCGGCATCAACAGGCATGCCTTGGAGTGCTTCGCGGGATCGCTTATGCCGCTATGATGGCCTTCGATGAGAATGCCGTCCAGCTCCTTCAAAGCGGATACGGCCACATCGCTCTTGCCAGGCGCAATCTTCAACACGTGCAGTTTTCCGGGCAACAG
>NZ_ASSC01000807.1 GCF_000520735.1 Paenibacillus forsythiae T98 | reverse complement strand
CCTCTTGCGGGACAAGGGTTTTCGCGTTATTTTATAAATAGGAGGCCCCTTTTTAACAGCTAATTTAAGGGGTTCGCACTAAAGCGTTTGCAATTCCTTGCGTCGCAAGAGGTTATGGCAGGTGCAGTCGCTCTCCATGCGAGAGCGTGGATTGAAATGTTCAGAGCATTGATGGTTTGTTTTGCTTCTTCCGTCGCTCTCCATGCGAGAGCGTGGATTGAAATTGACCAACAGCTTTTAATTGACCTGTCGTCCGGCGTCGCTCTCCATGCGAGAGCGTGGATTGAAATGGATTGATTGTATTGGAGCGTCAGTCTTTCGACATGTCGCTCTCCATGCGAGAGCGTGGATTGAAATCCAAGATACCCCCCACCACAAGAAAAGAGCCTAGGTCGCTCTCCATGCGAGAGCGTGGATTGAAATCGGTTGACCAAGGGCATAGCTTTACCTTTATTTGTCGCTCTCCATGCGAGAGCGTGGATTGAAATTCACCCATGACGCGCTCCAGCAGCTGGTCTTGCTTGTCGCTCTCCATGCGAGAGCGTGGATTGAAATAGGACGTTCGGGCTGCTTCACAATTTCCGCCCAATCGTCGCTCTCCATGCGAGAGCGTGGATTGAAATATTGAACTGGTTAATTTGCTCGTCCAGTTCACGCGTCGCTCTCCATGCGAGAGCGTGGATTGAAATTATTTAGGATGTTCCAGTCAACATCCTTATTGGTTGTCGCTCTCCATGCGAGAGCGTGGATTGAAATTTTGCGCAATAGATAACGTAGTCCGTTCCGCTGGAGTCGCTCTCCATGCGAGAGCGTGGATTGAAATCTTGCGCAGCTTCCTCTTTGGTACTGACCAATGATGTCGCTCTCCATGCGAGAGCGTGGATTGAAATACGTTCGTCGTAGGTCAATGGTTCAAGCGCCACGGGTCGCTCTCCATGCGAGAGCGTGGATTGAAATGACAATGTCCTCGGCATCAGGGACTGTCACGCTTTTGGTCGCTCTCCATGCGAGAGCGTGGATTGAAATTCCGCTGGAAGAGAAGGTAATGCTTGAACCGGCA
>NZ_ASSC01000806.1 GCF_000520735.1 Paenibacillus forsythiae T98 | reverse complement strand
GCTTGAAGCCATAATCGAAGACAAGGAGCCGTTGGTCAAGCCGGAGCAGGCGCTTGTTGTAACGCAAATTCTTGAGGCGATTTATGAATCCGCCCGCACCGGCCGGACTGTATATTTTGACGGAACAGAGGATAGTAAGCCCAAGGAAGCGGCTCAAGCGGTGCTGAATAAATAAGACGATAAACGGAGAGGAGTAGTACAATCCATGAAACTTGGCGTATTTATGGTATTGTTCGGCGGGCGCAAGCTGGAGGAAGCGCTGGACTATGTGGCCGAAAAAGGTGTTAAAGCGGTGGAGATCGGCACGGGAGGCAATCCCGGCAAAAGCCACTGCGATCCGCAGCTGCTGCTTGAAGACGAGCGGGCGTTAAAAGAGTTCAAGCATGCGGTGGAGTCGAGGGGCCTGATTATCAGCGCGCTCAGTTGCCACGGCAACCCGCTGCATCCGCAAAAAGCGCTGGCGCAGAAGGACCATGAGGACTTCCAGAACTCGGTCAGATTGGCGGAGAAGCTGGGCGTTCCGGTAGTCAATACGTTCTCCGGCTGCCCCGGAGACCATGAGGATGCGAAGTATCCGAACTGGCCGGTTGCTCCCTGGCCTAATGATTTCCAGGAAGTGCTGAAATGGCAGTGGGAGAATAAGATCATTCCGTATTGGACGGAGGCAGGAGCTTTTGCGGCGGATCATGGCGTCAAGGTCGGCCTTGAGCTGCACGGCGGCTTCTCGGTGCATACACCGGCAACGCTGCTCCGCCTGAGAGAAGCGGTGGGAGACGTCATCGGAGCGAACCTGGACCCGAGCCATATGTGGTGGCAGGGCATCGACCCGGTGCAGGCCATCCATGTGCTGGGCCGGGCCGGAGCGATTCACCACTTCCACGCCAAGGATACGGTTATCGATCCGGTCAACGTGAACAAGTACGGCCTGACCGATATGCAGACCTACGATAACATGCTGGACCGCGCCTGGCAGTTCCGTACCGTCGGCTACGGCCATGACCTGAAGACCTGGGCGGACATTGTCAGCGCCCTCCGTCTGGTTGGCTATGATTATGTCGTCAGCATCGAGCATGAAGACGGGCTGATGTCGATTAACGAAGGCTTCTCCAAAGCGGTCGACAACCTGAATCAGGTGCTGATTCAGGAGCAGCTCGGCGAAATGTGGTGGCTGTAAGGGTTCGTATTCGAACAGACCGGGGCAGTTTAAGTCTGCCCCGGTTTTTTTAAATTACGGGCCTTTCGAATGAAAGGGGATTACAGTTGTGGGAAATCATACATGGTGGAAAGAAACGGTGGTCTATCAAATCTATCCTCGCAGCTTTCAGGATACGAACGGAGACGGAATCGGAGATTTGAAAGGAATCATCTCCAGACTGGATTATTTGCAGGAGCTTGGAATCGGGGCGATCTGGCTGTCTCCGGTATGCAAATCGCCCCAGGACGACAACGGATACGATATTTCCGATTATCAGGACATTGACCCGATGTTCGGCTCTCTGGACGATATGGAGCTGCTGATTGGGGAAGCCCGCAAACGGGATATTCGCATCATCATGGATTTGGTGCTTAACCATTCATCCGACGAACACCCCTGGTTTCTGGAAGCGAAGAAGGGCAAGGACAATCCGTATCATGATTACTACGTCTTTAGGGACGGCGTGGAGGGAACACCGCCCAACGATTTGCGCAGCATCTTCGGCGGGTCCGCATGGGAGTGGGTGCCGGAGCTAGGCCAGTATTATCTGCATCTGTTCTCCGTGAAGCAGCCGGATCTGAACTGGGATAATCCCAAGGTCCGGGAAGAAATTTACAATATGATTAACTGGTGGGTCGACAAGGGCATGGGCGGTTTCCGGCTCGACGTCATCGACCTGATCGCCAAGGAGCCCGACCGAAAAATCACCGTCAACGGCCCGAACCTCCATAAGTATATTCAGGAGCTAAGTCGGGAAACGTTTCAGAAGGGGGATCTGCTGACGGTAGGGGAAACCTGGGGAGCCACCCCGGAAATCGCCAAGCTGTTCAGCAATCCGGACGGCAGTGAACTTTCCATGGTGTTCCAGTTTGAGCATATCTGCCTGGATGAGCAGGAGGGGAAGGGAAAATGGGACCTTGCGCCGCTCGATTTTCTGAAATTAAAGCAGGTATTGTCCAAATGGCAGACCGAGCTGAAGGGCGAGGCCTGGAACAGCCTGTTCTGGAACAACCACGATCTGCCGCGCATCGTCTCCCGCTGGGGGAATGACGGGCAATACCGCGTGGAGTCGGCCAAAATGCTGGCTACCCTCCTTCATGGAATGCAGGGCACTCCGTACATCTACCAGGGTGAGGAACTGGGCATGACGAATGTGAAATATCCAATCGAGGATTACCGGGATATCGAGCTGCTGAACCTGTATAAAGAGCGGATCGAAGGCGGATACGCTCACGACGATATTATGGAGTCGATTTACGTCAAAGGCCGCGACAATGCGCGTACGCCGATGCAGTGGGATGCTGCCGCGAATGCGGGATTCACGGCGGGCCAGCCCTGGATTCGGGTCAATCCGAATTACACGGAGATCAATGCCGCGGCCGAACTCAAGAACCCGGACTCTATCTTCCATTATTACAAGAAGTTGATTCGGCTGCGCAAGGAGCATGACGTAATCGTTTACGGGGATTACAGGCTGCTGTTCCCGGATGATAAGGATATATATGCCTATACCCGCAGCCTGGACGGGACGACGCTGCTTGTGCTGTGCAATTTCTACGGCAATACCGTTTCGGTCGATTTGCCGGCAGAGCTTGCCGGAGACAAGGAGCTGCTGATTTCCAACTACAGTGAGATTACAGCCGAAGGAACGCTTCGCCCTTACGAGGCAAGGATGTACCTGCTGAAATAAGTTTTAGACAAGAAACGCCTCCCTGAATCGGTTTACAGGTTCTACGGAGGTATTTCTTTGTGTACGGCGAATTCTATTTACAGTAAAAAAATAGGGAACTGGCGGTGGGGATATGGAGAGCAGCACGAAATCGAAATTGACGGAAGAAGAGCGGAGCAGGCTGGCTGAGGCGGCTTTTGGCAAAGGGACGGCTGTCCTGAGAACGGCTGAATTGACGGGCGGATTTTTCAATGCCGCTTACGAGCTTGTCCTTGAAGGCGGAAGGGAGGCTATCCTGAAGATCGCTCCATCGGACAAGGTGGAAATGCTGAGCTATGAGCGGAACATTATGCGCACGGAAGTGGAAGCGCTTCAATTTGTCAATGCGGCAGGTGTCGCTCCGGTTCCGGAGGTCTACGCCCATGACGACAGCCGCTCGCTGATTCCGTATGAATATTTTTTCATGGAAAAGGTCAAAGGCCGTCCCTACAACGAGGTCAGGGAAGAGCTGGCGGCGGACGAGAGGGCGGCAATCGAGCGGGAGCTGGGCCGGTATAACCGGCAGATCAACGAGGTTCGCGGCGGACGGTTCGGGCTGTTTCTCCATCCGCCCGGGAAAGCGCCGGGCACATGGAGGGAAGCGTTCTCCGGCCTGATCGGCGACGTGCTGGACGATGCCTCACGGCTGGGCGTCTCACTGCCGATTGGCCGGAAAATGCTGGAGCAGGGCATTGCGAGGCTGCTGCCCGCGCTGGATGAAGTGACGGAGCCGCGGCTGGTGCATTGGGACCTGTGGAATGGGAACATCTTTGTGGACAATGGTCATATCACCTCGCTGATCGACTGGGAACGCGCGCTGTGGGGTGATCCCTTGATGGAATATTATTTTCGTCCTTTTGAAAGCTCCGAAGCCTTCCGCGAGGGATATGGCACTGTATTCGACAGTCCGGGCGCACAGGCGCGCAAAGAACTGTACGATCTGTATTACAATTTAATCGCCGTTATCGAGTACGATTTCCGGGGTTATAACAGCAGCGAGCATTGGAACGGGGTGAACTCCAACCTGCTGGAAGGGTGGGACAGGTTTACGAAAATATAGCTCGTTAACAACGCGGAGCAAGCGCCGGACCTTACCTAAGACCCGGCGCTTGCTTTCTTGTGTTCATGAAGAAGCTGCGCCTCTGGAGTGAAACAGACAGTACAGCATAATGGCTTGCTGGACATACAGAAGGCATTGTTTAAATCCATAGCCGGCAAAATAATCCGAGTCAATGGCATCTGCACCCACCTCTTCCCCTCTGAAAAAAGGCGGGCACGGATTAAGCAGCGCCCCGGGCTTTGCCTGCTGCACCCGCTGCAAATCCAGTTGGTACTTCGCTATGTATTCTGCCGTCCGGTATTCTTCAGGCAACGAATCAGTCAGCAGGATATCGCTATCCGGTACAATCGCGTCCAGGCGGGTATGAAAGGTATAGTTGGCGGTTTCCGGCCCCAGCGCATTACCCTCGGCGCAGACATGGTGGAACTTTAGATTCATCGTCTTCGCCATGCTCATCCAGGTCCGGCTGATGTTGCCCGCAGGACCGACAAAGGTATAGACCAGCTCCTGGTAATCCGGCCTCCGCCTGCTGATCGCATAAAGATCGGACATGATTTCGCACGGATGGTTCTCCGAGGTCATGGCATTGATGACCGGAATTGAAGCATGCCGCGACAGCTCCCGAAGCTTGTAAAGGTCAGGGTGCCGAATCACAGCGGCGTCGGCCCAATTCTCCATATAACCCATGACATCGGCGAGCTGTTCTCGCTTGTTTAGCGCTTCCGGGGACACATAAATATACTTGCCGCGAAGATCGCGGATGCCTCTATCGAAGCTTACTCTTGTGCGAAGGCTCGATTCAGGGAACAATAACAGAAACGTTTTTCCTTGAAGCAGTGGTTGTTCCCGGTTCTGACAAAGCCGGTCGGTTAGATCAAATATATCCTGAATCTGTTCCGGCTTCCAGTCTCCGATATCCAGAAAATTCAAGCGGATCACTTCCTTTTTTTCAAAGTATCGGTAACAACATATGTAATGAAAGATAACAATTTTGTTGCGGCGCACAGTATATTGCGGAATTAATTAAAAATTAAATTAAAGGGTGTCATTTATATTGACATTCTTTCACCCCCGATAGTATTATTATCGCAAATAACTGCTGCAAAGAAGATGGAGATTGTGAATTTTTTTTGGTTATCCGGAAAAGGTTTACCTGTTGCTTGCCCGCCGTCTGCCTGAAGTTGGAAGAAGCGGCATAATGAAGGTCTCTCTTTTTTTGAGAAACAGGAAAAGGTTTACCTAATCATGGCAAAAGGGGGTGAAGGAAGAAAATGACAGTTACGATCAGGGACGTTGCCAGATTGGCGGAGGTATCTATTGCCACCGTATCGCGGGTGCTGAACCGAAGCAAGCCTGTCAGTCCCGAGCTGGAGGAAAAGGTCATGAAAGTGGTGGACGAGCTTGGCTTCAATCCGAACCCCGTAGCCCGCACGCTGATTATGAAGGAAAGCCTGCTGATCGGCGTCCTGATTCCGGATGTCTCCAATACTTTTATTTCGATGTTTGTCCGCGGCATTGAAGAGGAGCTCTTCCAGAACGGGTATACGGCGCTCCTCTGCAATACGAACAGCGACACGAAGATTGAACTCCACTATCTGGACCTGCTTCGGAAAAAGTATGTGGACGGCATCGTGCTACTAACCTCCGCGCCTAAGCCGGAGCAAATTCAATTTTTCAAAAAACATAAGATTCCCGTTATTTTCTCAAGCCATACGGATAAGGACAGCCGGTTCTCCTGCATTAACATTGACGATTACCAGGCCAGCTATGACGCCGCCCGCTATCTTATCGGACTGGGTCACCGGAGCATTGCCTTTTTCTGCGGGCCGATGGAGTATTACCAGACTATCCGGCGGTTTGACGGGTACAAGCAGGCTTTAGCCGATCACGGCGTTGATTACCGGGCCGAGTGGGTTTTCGATAAGGACTATGACATTGATTCGGGATACAATAGCGGGATGGAGCTGTTTGCCCGGGAGGATCGCCCAACGGCGATCTGCTGTGTCAGCGATATGGTCGCAATCGGGGCAATCCGGGCGGCGGAAGACAGCGGCCTTGGCGTTCCGGAGGATGTGTCCATTATGGGCTTTGACGATATTCCGATAGCGGGCGCCTCCCGGCCGAGAATTACGACGGTTCGCCAGCCGGTCTATGAGCTGGGAACCCGGTCGGCGCAAATGCTGCTCCGTCAGATTCGCGGCAAGGAGCAGTACAAACGAGAAGCCATAGTTCTTCCTCATGAAATCATCGAGAGAGAAAGCTGCCGGGCGTTAACCACCTGACCTTTTAGACTAACTTACCATTTGAGGGAGAGATAAGCGATGACTAAGAAATTGGGACTTCTCGTACTTTGTATGATGTTGATGCTGGCGCTTACGGCTTGCGGCGGCAAGGCCGGTTCCGGGGCGGACAATACAGCCAGCGGGACCAATGCGGGCGGCAATACCGGAGGGGAAACAGCGGCTGAGGGAACGGAGGAATTAACGCCGGAACCGGGGGCGGAGCTGAAATTCTGGACGATCAAGGATGGTTACAGTGATTACGCAGTTCAGGAGTTTGAAAAGAAATACAACATTAAAGTAACAGTAGAAGACGTTGCCTACTGGGACAGCGTAGCCCGGATGTCAACGGATGGACCGTCCGGTACGGGAGCCGATGTATTCGGAATGACGAACGACTTCCTTGGAGGGGCTGTCAATGCCGGCCTTGTACTGCCGAACGATTATTTTGAAGAGGATACCAAAGCCATCAATCGCAAGTTGGCTGTCGATGCATCGACATTTGAGGGGATTCTGTACGGTTATCCCCGTTCAGTATATACGTACGGGCTGTATGTCAATAAAGATCTGGTAAAGGACGCCAAGCTGGATACATGGGACGATGTCATTGCGTTCTCCAAGAAATTTAATGACGTTAAGAACAATAAATTCGGCTTCATGTTTGATAGCGGCTCCTTCTATCTCTTTAGCTTTCTGACCGGTTACGGCGGGTATATATTCGGAAGCAATGAAACAGACCCGAATGATATCGGCGTTAACAATGAAGGAGCGGTTAAAGGCATGACATTCTTCCAATCGCTAAAAGATATTTTACCGTTCAAATTGACCGACATGACCAGAGACGCCAAGAATGGACTGTGGGAACAAGGAAAGCTGGCGATGAACCTTGACGGCAGCTGGGAAATCGGCAAATACAGCAAGCTTCCGTTTCAAGTAGCTGTTATCCCGATGCCCGCCATGCCGGAGGGGAAGAATCCGGTTACACTGGCTGGAACCACCTCGTACTACGTAAGCGCGTATTCGAAATATCCGAATGCAGCGAAGTTGTTCGCCAATTTTATTACCTCAAAGGACATGCAGGTTAAAGATAACGAATTAATCGGCTCGATTCCGGCTGCCGAAGGAATCAGCGACAGCATCAGACAAGATGATGTCATGCAGGGTTTCTTGAAACAGATCGATAACAGCCGGATGTGGTCAAGCTTGCCGGAAATGCAATACTTTGGGCAATATATGGACCCGGCATTTGATGCGGTCTGGAACGGAGCCGATGCCAAGGCCACGCTCGACAAAGCTGCGGAAGGCATGAAGACCAGTATTGCGGAGAACAAGAAGTAAGTCAGTCTTATAGAATTTGAAAAAACATAAGGGGTCATCCGTCGCTGACGGGTGACCCCCTCACGAAGATAGGAGTTGAAAGGAGATGCAGCAGCTGGCGACTCGGAGGGAGTATCCCGAACATTCCAAACCGTTCAGAAAAAAGGCCGCCCTGCTATCGGTGATCGCGCTGGGACTGGGCCAGCTTTATAACCGGCAGTATGCCAAAGGAATTCTCATGCTCGCGTTTTATGCGTATGGCGTATTTACTGCCGTGACGAGTCTCCCCCACGCGCTGTGGGCTCTTTCCACGCTTGGCGAAACGGAAACCCATCTGCAAAAAGTCGGGAAATTGTACAAGCAGGTCTTGGGTGACCATTCTATTTTTTTGATGGTGGAAGGTCTCATTACCGTATTCATTATGATAGTGCTGGTATGGATGTACATCGCCGGGATCAAGGATGCGTACCAGACCGGCAAGCTCCGGGAAGAAGGCGTACAGCCGAATACGTTCAATCAGACGCTCAGCTTTGTGATGTCTTACCGCTTTCCGCATATCGTACTGGCAATTCCGATGCTCGGTGTCGTGTTCTTCACGGTGATGCCGATCATTTTTATGATCCTGGTGGCCTTTACCGACTTCACGCGGGAAACCATGCCGCCGGCCCATCTGATCAACTGGGAAGGATTTGAGGCGTTCTGGGGGATTCTGCGGAACAAGGCGTGGAGCCATACCTTTTACAGTGTGACGTTATGGACGTTTATCTGGGCGTTCTTTGCAACCGTCACGGGCTATTTCGGCGGATTTGCGGCGGCGCTGCTTGTGCAGTCCAAAGGAATCCGGTTCAAGCCGTTCTGGCGGACGGCTTTCATTCTGCCCTTTGCCATCCCGATGTTCGTCTCCACCCTGATCATGCGCAACATTTTTAACGGACAATTTGGACCCGTCAACCAATATTTGGGGATGCTCGGCATCGCTAAGGCTCCCTGGCTGTCCGATCCGCTCTGGGCCAAGATCACGCTCGTCCTGGTCAATTTCTGGCTGAGCTTCCCGGTCTCCATGCTGATGATTATCGGCATCCTGTCCACCATACCGAAGGATATGTATGAAGCGGCGGATATCGACGGGGCGAGCGGCACCCAGAAGACGCGCCTTATCACCTTTCCGATGGTGATGTATTCGATGGCGCCGCTGATTATTATGCAATTTGTGGCGAATATCAACAACTTCAATATTGTATATCTGCTGACGAACGGCAAGCCGCTTAACGGCGACTTCCAGTTCGCCGGACATACCGACATTCTGATCACCTGGCTGTTCAAGCTGTCCATGGAGCAGGGGAAATACAACTATGCGTCGGTCATCGGAATTTTCATCTTTATCGTGCTCTCCGTATTCGCCGTATGGAATGTCCGCCGCACCAAGGCGTTCAAGGAGGAGGATGCCTCATGAAACCCGGTAACAAAGCGAGAACGACGATCCGGCTTTCATTCAGCTATATCGCGCTTATTCTTCTGACAGCCTTCTGCGCCTATCCGGCCCTGTGGGTGCTGATGTCTTCCGTTCGTACCGGAGACGCGCTGTTCAGCGATACGATCCTGCCGACCGCTTACACCTTCAGCCATTATACGGAATTGTTCGCCAAGCATCCGTTCGGTGTCTGGTACATGAATACGCTGAAAATTGCGGTCTCCAGCATGATTCTCGGGACG
Organism: Paenibacillus forsythiae T98; assembly: GCF_000520735.1. GTDB lineage: Bacteria > Bacillota > Bacilli > Paenibacillales > Paenibacillaceae > Paenibacillus_AQ > Paenibacillus_AQ forsythiae. The sequence continues at coordinate 3,229 of NZ_ASSC01000806.1, read as the reverse complement.
ATACTCACCCTGCTCACAGGCTACACTTTCTCGGTCTTCCGTTTTACCGGCCGCAAAAATCTGATGAGCCTCCTGCTGGTGCTCGGATTATTCCCCGGGTTTATGAGCATGATCGCGATCTATATTCTGCTCAATCAGATGAATCTGCTGAATACGCACACGGCTGTCATCATCGTGTATGCGGCCGGAGCGCCGCTGTATTTTCTGTTCGCCAAGAGCTATTTCGACACGATTCCCCGAAGTCTTGTCGAAGCCGCGCGGATTGACGGAGCCGGGCATATGCCGATTTTCTTTCGCATCGTGCTTCCGCTGTCGACTCCGCTCATTGTGTACACCGCGCTTATGACATTTACGGGGGCGTTCACCGATTTTATCTTCGCGAAGCTGGTGCTGCGTTCACCGGACAAGAAGACGCTTGCTGTCGGCCTGTTCGACATGATCGGCGACCGCTTCTCGAATGAATTTACAATGTTTGCCGCAGGCTGCGTACTCGCCGCCGTTCCGGTGACCATCCTGTTCATCCTGATGCAGCGCTTCCTGGTAGAAGGCTTGACCGCCGGGGCGGACAAGGGATGAGTGAACGCACGCAGGCAGCCGAATTGGCTCAAGACCTTTTAACGAATAGTAACGCTCAACTTATGCTCAGGAGGATCAAGACATGTTAACCAGCGAACAGATCAGTCCCGATAAAATAGCGGCCGATTACACATCGGCGTTCACCGAGACGCTGGGATGCGTCCAGGCTGCTGTACTGCAAGACGGGCTTGTGCTCTTCACCTGCGAGAATGGCAGGCTTGCCGTCGGAGGGCTCCGTACCGGAATCATCCGGGTCAAGCTGCTGGCGGGCGCGGGTCCGGGGGACCCCATCCCTATGCACACTACGGCGGCGGTTATCCGGGAAGAGACGAATCCCGGCGGGAGAGAAGCAGAGCCGAAGCTGCGGGACACCGGGTTGTCCTATATGATCGAAACGGCCGGGATGATGGTGGAAGTCGTCAAACAGGACAGCAGTCTTCGCTTCCTGAATGAGTCCGGGCAGATTCTGGCTCATAATCCGCTGCTTGCCTGGAAGGAGGACAAGGCGGCGACCGCTCTGTTCCAGGCTGCGGAGAATACGCATTATTACGGGCTGGGAGAGAAGACGGGCTTTCTGGACAAGCGGGGAGAACGTTATGAAATGTGGAATTCCGATAACTTTTCTCCGCATGTGCCGGAAATTGAAGCGCTGTACCAGTCGATTCCTTTTCTGATTGTAATTGAGCCGGGGAATGCCTACGGGATCTTCCTGGACAATCCGGGGAGATCGGTGTTCGACATGCGCGCCTCGGAGCAGGCGTTCACGGTGCAGACGGAAACGGGCGGAGTGGATTATTATTTCATCGCCGGACCCAAGATCAAGGATGTGGTAGGGCGGTATACCGCCCTGACGGGCCGGATTCAGTTGCCGCCCCGTTGGTCCGTAGGATATCACCAGTCCCGCTACAGCTACATGGATCAGGAAGAGGTACTGGAGCTGGCACGCACTTTCCGGGAGAAAGAAATTCCGTGCGATGTCATCCACCTGGACATTCATTATATGGACGAATACCGGGTCTTTACGTTCGATCCGGTCCGGTTCCCCGACCCGAAAGCGATGATTGCGGAACTGAAAAGCCTTGGCATCCGGATTGTGCCCATCGTTGATCCGGGGGTCAAGCTCGATCCGGACTATTACGTCTATCGAGAAGGGGCGGAATCGGACTTCTTCTGCATGAAGCCGGACGGTTCTCCCTTTACCGGTCCGGTCTGGCCGGGCCAAAGCGTATTCCCCGACTTCACGGAAGCGAAGGTTCGCGAATGGTGGGGGAGCCTTCACCGGTTCTTCGCGGAGATGGGGATCGAGGGCATTTGGAACGACATGAACGAGCCCTCCGTCTTCAACGAATGCAAGACGATTGATCCGGATGCGCTCCATGGCAATGACGGCCATCCGGCAACGCATCAGGAGATTCACAATCTGTACGGCATGATGATGTCCAAAGCGACCGCGGAGGGGATGGCGAACCAGCTGGGCGGACGCCGTCCATTTGTCCTCTCGCGGGCCGGTTACGCCGGAATCCAGCGCTATGCGGCTGTCTGGACGGGCGATAACCGCAGCTATTGGGAGCATATGGCGCTTGCGATGCCGATGGTGCTCAATCTGGGGCTGTCGGGCATAGCCTTCGCGGGTCCCGATATCGGCGGCTTCGGCCACCACACGACGGGAGAGCTGCTGGCGAGATGGACGCAGATGGGAGCGCTGTTCCCTTTTTGCCGGAATCACAGCATGCTGGACACGGTTCGCCAGGAGCCCTGGTCCTTCGGAACCGAAGTGGAGGACATTTGCCGGGAATACATCAATCTGCGCTACGCCTTGATGCCGCTGATCTTTTCCGTATTCCGGGAGGCAGCCGAGACGGGGATGCCGGTCATCCGGCCGCTGCTGCTGGAATACCCGGACGATTCCAATACAGTGAACCTGTGCGATCAATTCCTGCTCGGAGATCAGGTGCTGGCGGCTCCCGTCTATCGGCCCGATACGTATCACCGTGTCGTCTACCTGCCGGAAGGCAACTGGTTCGACTACTGGACGGGCGAAAGAAGAGAAGGGGGGGCCCACATTATGGCCCATGCCCCGCTGGACACGCTGCCGCTGTACGTCAAGGAAGGAGCGATTATCCCCCGTACCGCACCCGCCGCATCAACCGAATTTCTGTGCTCGGAGGAGCTGCTGCTGGATATTTATACACCGGAGAATGGCGAAGGCTCCTTTGACCTGTACGATGACGACGGAACGACTTATGCGTTCAAGGACGGCTCCTGTAATCTGCACCGGCTGACGGTGGAAGGGACGGAGGAATCTGTAACCTTGCGTGTTCATCCCGCTTGTCTCGGTTATGACGGGGGCTGGAAGAAGTGGACCGTAACGTTCAAGCATCTAGGGTTCGCCGGGTGCCGCCTGGATTTCGGAACTGAAGCGTCTGGCCGTGAAGAACTGGAGGCGCTCGACCAAGGCTGGCACTTCGACAGCACCGCCGGTGAACTGACCGTGGTGATGGAACAGCCTTCGGAGGATGTGGAGCTGGTTGTCAGAGGTTTATAAAGCATGGAGCGGCATGGAATAAGGCGAATTTGCCGCCAATGAAATCGGGTTCTGAACTGTTTTGCGGTTGTTACTCTTAGGCCCCCCAATTAAACTGGAGTCTCCCCA
>NZ_ASSC01000805.1 GCF_000520735.1 Paenibacillus forsythiae T98 | reverse complement strand
TCTCAAGCTCCTGCAGTGCAAACGGAAGAGACGGCTCATAATCGTGAATGCCTGAGAGCAGCCCGATCACTCCCTGCAACGCAGAATCAGTCAGACTTGGGTGAAGCACATACCGTTCTTCAGTGTTGGCAATGCAAGAAGGCAAAGAGAGCTTCGCCAAGGCCTGATCCGTTCCTGTGTAAAGCATCTCTACGCCGCGATGACCTGGGCCATACCTGATCCCCATGCCGGAGTAAATTTCGTAGCATTGGGAAGGGAGCAGAGCATCTTGACTACACTTCGCGCGTAAAGCCGATATATCCATAACAGGCAAGCTCCCTGAAAGAGCAAACCGAACGCTGCCTTGGCTATGTAGTACTTCTGTCTCATAGCTTGTTTCATCGCGGTTATAGATAGTGTACTCAATCTCACCATTCTCTTCGGGATGAAGCCGGATATGCACCTGTACCGGCTTTTTCTGTAAGAGAACAGGACGAATCCAAACCACATTCTTTAAAACGACCGCCCTTCCGTCTTCCTCCGTTATACCGGCCGATAGTGCAGCC
>NZ_ASSC01000804.1 GCF_000520735.1 Paenibacillus forsythiae T98 | reverse complement strand
CGGCAAGCTGCCGAAAATGCGCGGCAGCCTCTGACGCTTATCAAGAATCCGGCGGTTGGCGGTATTGCCGACGCTTCCATGGGGACAGTATCCAGCGCTGCCGACATCGCTGCCCAGTATAACGACTATGTGAGAAAGTACTATGCGGATTTAAACAGGGACCCGAAAAGGATGTCGCAATATACGTGGATTATCCAATCTTATTTAACGCAATCCGCAGCAATTGCTTCCCGGCTGGGCAGTCTCCTTGCCTATTGGCAGGATAAGCATGCCCCGTTGATGCGGCAGGCAGGCGATGCCATTAAAGAAGCGGAAGCGATCAATGAAGAAATGAGAGAAACCATACGGCAGGCCAAGAGTACAAAGGCAGGCAGCGGCTATGATTCGTCGGTCTCCTGGGATATCCCTGATTCAGAGGCTGATGTTGCAGCCCGCCCCAACTTGCTGGAGCAAGCGGAGCAGCTGTTGCTGGACGCAGAGGATTTCCGCGGTATGGAGAGGAACCTGGCGATGCAGGAGGCAGCTTACCGGGATGCGGATTCCGGAGCCTCATCTCTTGCGGAAATCGTAAACCCTGCATCGGCAGGGCCAGACGGCGACAGCGGAGCGATGAAAGCG
>NZ_ASSC01000803.1 GCF_000520735.1 Paenibacillus forsythiae T98 | reverse complement strand
CTTGTGGAGGCGCAGCACACGGCGGCCATGCTGACCACCTTCAACGAGGTGGACATGACCGCGATTCTGGATATCCGCAAGCGGCGCAAGGATACCTTCAAGGAGAAGCATGACATCGGCCTCGGCTTCATGTCCTTCTTCACCAAAGCGGTGGTCGGCGCGCTCAAGGCGTATCCGCTGCTCAACGCCGAGATTGACGGCGAGGACCTCATCCTCAAGAAGTATTACGACATCGGCATCGCCGTGTCCGCCAAGGAAGGCCTGGTCGTGCCGGTGGTCCGGGAGGCCGACCGGCTCAGCTTCCCGCAGATCGAGCGGCAAATCGCGGAGCTGGCTTCCAAAGCCCGCGCCAACACGCTCGCCCTCTCCGATCTCCAGGGCGGCACCTTCACCATTACCAACGGCGGCGTGTTCGGTTCCCTGCTGTCGACGCCGATCCTGAATGCGCCGCAGGTCGGCATTCTGGGCATGCACAAAATCCAGCTCCGTCCAATCGCCATCGACGAGGTAACCACCGTCAACAAGCCGATGATGTACATCGCCCTGTCCTACGATCACCGGATTGTCGACGGAGCCGAGGCGGTGAGCTTCCTCGTCAAAGTCAAGGAACTGCTGGAGGACCCGGAGGCGCTGCTGCTGGAAGGCTGAACGCAAGCCTCCCGGCCTCAGCACTTCCGGGATTGGCCGTCTGATTAGCTGGAAAACTTCCCGCTAATCACCAGAATTTTGGGGCAAATAGCGAATTATGCGGAGAAGCTCCGGTTATTTCGCCCGAATTGCTTCGGAATAGGCAAGCTCCGGAAGATTAGCTGGAGATTTTCCTGTTAGTCTCCCGATTATACGGATTTCGAGAGGATTAGCGGGAGTTTCTCCCGCTAGACAGCCCGCTGCGTTGACCGTTTCGCTGTCCCCCCGACTGCCCGGCATCCCCCACCAGAACAATTACCGTAGGCTTGCTTATCCGCAAATGAGCGCAAAGAGAAACCCGGTCTTTTGAAAACTCCGGGTTTCTCTTTATTTTACAGCCTTCATTTCAAGAACCGCCTGATGAGCTTAAGCCCGTTCTTGCGGCCCGGATAGCGGAACGGGAGATCGAAGCGTGTGGTCTGCTTGAGTACGCTCTTCCTGTGCGAGAACGTATCGAAGCCCGCTTGCCCATGATACGCCCCCATCCCGCTGCTTCCCACTCCGCCAAACGGCAGGTACGGAGAAGTGATGTGATACACCGTATCATTGATGCAGCCTCCGCCAAAAGAAATACTCTCCCGCACGTTCTCCTGCACCCTTTGGCTTTCCGTGAACAAATACAGCGCAAGCGGCTTCGGCTGGTTCTGAATCTCTCTGATCGCCTCGGACAAATCACCGTATTCCAGCACCGGAAGAAGCGGCCCGAAAATCTCCTCCTTCATTACGGGAGCTTCCCAGTCAATATCCGTTAGAACCGTCGGCTCGATCATTAATTCCCCCGGGTCCGCACCTCCGCCGAATACCCGTGTTCCATTGTCCAGAAACGCCGCAAGCCGCTCAAAATGCTTCCTGCCGACAATACGAGTATACTCCGGATTCAGCAGAGGGCGCTCCCCGTACAGCTCTTTCACCGCGCCGCCCAGTTCACTCAGGAAACGGTCCTTGACGCTTGCATGAACATAGATATAATCGGGCGCTACGCAGGTTTGTCCGGCGTTCATGAACTTCCCCCAGGCAATGCGCCTCGCGGCCAGCTTGAGCTGGGCGTCTTCGTGAACGATGCAGGGGCTTTTGCCTCCAAGCTCCAGAGTGACCGGTGCCAGATGCCGTGCGGCCGCTGCCATGACGAGCTTCCCGACCGGAACGCTCCCGGTGAAAAAGATATAGTCGAACTTCTCCGCAAGCAGCGCCTCGCTCGTGTCAATCCCGCCCTGAACGACGGAAATATAGTCCTCCTGAAAGCTGGCACGGATGATCTCGGCAATCGTCTCCGAAGTCCTCGGGGTTAATTCCGACGGCTTCAGGACCGCGCAGTTCCCCGCCGCAATGGCGCCGATCAAGGGTGCGGCGGCCAATTGAAACGGGTAATTCCAGGGAGCGAGAATCAAGGCGGAGCCGTAAGGCTCGGAATAGATATACCCTCTGGCGCCCAAATGAGTGATCGGCGTCCTGACCTTGCGCGGCTTGGCCCATGCCCGCAAATGCTTCAGCGTAAAGCCGATTTCTGCAAGCACGATTCCGATTTCCGTCATGTAGGCTTCGAATTCGGATTTGTTCAGATCCGCTTTTAAAGCGTTGACCAGTTGGCTTTCATGCTCCAGTATACCGGCCTTAAGACGGCGCAGCGCATCAAGCCGATAGCTTAGTTCTTTGGTCGCCCCGCCCGCGAAAAAAGACCGTTGTCTGTCCGTCAGCCATCCATAGCTCACCATTCTTCAACTTCCTCCGTTTGATACGCTCTACGATCCTTTACGAACTATCATACTACACTTATCCGCTAAAATATCAAAAGCTCACTCCGGCTGAATCAGCCCAAAGCAAGCTTTTTTTTCAAAATCCCGTCCTTCTGCGAACACTCGAACCTCGTACATTCAGATCAACTGCTGCCGTTGTCCCGTGGATGCCGCTTGCCTGATGGTATCGAGCAGCCGGTGCAGCCTAAGCGCATCATGAAAATTAGCTGAATGAAACGTATGATCAAGAATGTCCCGGGCAAGTACGGTGTGAGCCTTTAGAATATTTTGCACGGGAGACCTCGTTTCTTCCTTTTCAGGGAGAACGGTCTTAAAGTCATCCATACTGCTTGCCGCCGAACTGTCCGGTTCGTAGACCGCCTGCCGGAGCTGCAAGCCTCCAAACTGCACATGTCCCAATGAATGCCGCTGACTGAGCCGAATGATCCCCTTCTCTCCCTGAATATCCATAGTGAACCCCGGATAGACGCCTCCTTGAATATGGACGGAAACCGATGCCGCGCTGCTCAGTGTCCCGTGAATCATAATCTGATCCGCTGTATTCTTGGCTGCTGGTTCTCCTGTATCCGCAAAAACAGCTTGTGAGTAGTTACTGTTCATTGCAGCAGACAATTCCTTGAAATCGCCCAAAAGGTAACATAGAACGTCCAGAGAATGCCCCCCATTAATCGTGAGCAGCGTAGCGCCATTTTCCTCCATCAAGAGATATGCGCCCTTTCGGTCCGTCACACCGCCTTTGCCTTGAGTGGATACTTGCATGGTGCAGGATAGAATTCTGCCTATTTCGCCGCTTTCAATTCTCCGCTTTGCTTCAAGTACCGCATTGTCAAGCCGTGCCTGAAGACCAATCGCATGATGAATCCCGGCCTGATCGGCAAGCTCGGCCAATTCTTCGGCCTGACTGGCGGTAACGGCCAAAGGCCACTCACAGTATACATGCTTTCCGGCCAGAATAGCGGTCTTGACCGCTTCATAGTGGAAAGGAACCCTGATGCTCACTACAACCAACTCCACCTCGGCGGATTGGCTTAGCTCTTGATGTCCTGCAAAAGCAAGAGGGACATCCAAGGCCGCAGCGCTCTGTAAGGCGCTCTCCATTTTGGAGGTGGCTATAGCGGTAATTTGATGCAAGGGGCTGCTGCTGAGCGCAGGAATATGGGTCCGGCTTGCCCATTGATGATTGAGCGAGCCGCCGATTATGCCTGTGCGAATACATTCATTGCTCATGATAATTCCTCCATTTGCAGGGGTGAAATCATTGTACAGAGCAAGTATACTGAACCTGAACCATTTAGAATAATGCTGAATTATCATAGCAGTATCATTTTTTTTGATGATAAAAAGGAGAGAGAATGTTGGACATCGACAATATCCGGGCTTTTGTTGCGGTAGCCGAATCAAAAAGCGTCTCTGCCGCCGCGTCCAGAATGAATCATCTTCAATCCAATATGACGGCCAAAATCAAAAAACTGGAGGCGCACTACCGGCAGCAGTTGTTCATACGCAGCGTAAGAGGGATGGAACTGACGGAGGAAGGAGCGAAGCTGTACCGCCAGTACAAGAAGATGCTTATCCTATGGGAAGAAACAGAGCAAGCGATGAACCGGCGGGAGGCCAAGCTTCGGCTTGGCACCATGCAATCCGTCATCAGCGGGGAGATCACTTCGGCGCTCACGAATCTGTATGATAAATACCCCGATCTTTCAGTAACGCTAAAGACCGGAACAACGGAAAAAATGGAACAGGAGCTGCTTCAAGGCAACATCGACCTCGCTTATACCATCGGAAAAACAGCTTCCCCGCAGCTTGCCTACCGCAAAATCGGGGAAGAGGAATTGGTGCTGGTCGGCCGAAAGACAGAGCAAGGCGCAAGTCTGGAGTACTGCCTACACAGGGAAAGTCGGATCATCCTATCCGAAGACTGCTTGTACACATCCATTCTGGAGCAAATGTATTCGGTTTACGGCTTTCAGAAGGGCAATGCAATCGAGGTTGGCATGATCGAGACGCTGCTTCAATTTGCCGGATTGGGCATGGGGATTTCCGTGATTTCAAGGCGCATTGCGCAGCAGTATAAGGTCAGTCATTTTGTGCCGCTTCCACCGGAGTACCGGTACATCGACAAGTATATCGTTACCCGCTTGAACTATGAGCTGTCGCCACTGGAGAGGCAATTTATCGAAGCCAGCCATTTCTTATGAAAAAGACCGTCCCGTCAGGTCTGACAGACCCTCATGGAACAGTCTTCTTACAGGCTTTCCGCCCTTTTTCTATTTGTGTAGATCCGACATCATTTGAAACTTGCTTCTTGCTTTAAGAGATCCGTCCGTACGCGGTGCGGCGGGATACCTCCGTATTCCGTTTGCGTTCCTTGCGCGCTCCAACCGGCGGCTTCAAGGCTACGGCGATCAGGCAGGAAACCACGCACAGCACGCCAATGGTGACGAAGGTCGGTTTGAATCCGCCAAGGAAGGCGGCGACGAATGACCCGGACAGCGCGCCGATTCCGAAGCCTTGATAAATCATGCCATAGTTCTTGCTGTGATTCTTCAGGCCGAAGAAGTCGCTGACAATGGCCGGAAAGACGGTAATGTTGCCGCCGAAGCAGAAGGCGATAGCCGCTAA
>NZ_ASSC01000802.1 GCF_000520735.1 Paenibacillus forsythiae T98 | reverse complement strand
ATGCGCGCGATGTGGCGGTTCGCCGGGCGATGCACGGTGATGCGGTTGTCATTCTGGGGTCGGCAACCCCGTCGCTGGAGAGCTACTATGCCGCACGTTCGCAAAGCGACGAGAGTTTCTCTCCGGTCCTGCTGGAGATGCCCAGCCGGGCGCTGGGCAACGAGCTTCCGGCGGTTCAGGTGGTGGACATGCGGGAGGAGCTTAAGGAAGGCAACCGCTCCATGTTCAGCCGAGGGCTCTACGATGCGCTCCGAAGCAGGCTTGAGCGCGGGGAGCAGACCGTGCTTCTCCTGAACCGCAGAGGCTTCTCTACCTTTGTGATGT
>NZ_ASSC01000801.1 GCF_000520735.1 Paenibacillus forsythiae T98 | reverse complement strand
TTCGCCGCTCTCGGCGAGAAGATCGACGCGCTGGAGCCGTTCCATCCGGAGCGGATGGCTTCGCGGATTCTCGGCATGGGTGATATGCTGTCGCTGATCGAGAAGGCGCAGGCCAATATCGACGCCGACAAAGCGAAGGAAATGGAACGTAAAATGCGCAATGCGGAGTTTACGTTCGACGATTTCCTGGAGCAAATGGATCAGGTCAAGAAGCTTGGCCCGATTGATCAGATCCTCGACATGCTCCCGGGCATGAACAAAGCCAAGGGCATGAAGGATTTGAAGGTTGACGACAAGCAGATGGGCCGCGTTGAGGCGATTGTCAAATCGATGACCAGGCAGGAGAAGAGCCAGCCCGAGATTATCAACCACAACCGCCGCAAGCGGATCGCCGCCGGCAGCGGCACCTCGCTCGCTGAGGTGAACCGGCTCATCAAGCAGTTCGATGAGATGCGCCGGATGATGAAGCAGTTCTCCGGCATGATGGGCGGATTCGGCGGCGGCGGAGGCAAATCCGCCAAGAAGAACGCCATGAAGCAGCTTAAAGCGCTCGGCGGAAAAGGCATGAAGTTCCCTTTCCGTTAAGGATTAGCCTTTAATCTTTTATCGTGATTAACCATTGTGCAACATAGGTTAATCCGCCCTTAATCTTTTGCCCGAGATCAACCATTGTACAACATAGGTTGATCAGGTTCTTTAATCTTTTGTCTGAGATCAACCATTGTACAACATAGGTTGATCCGCCCTTAGTCTTTTGTCTGAGATCAACCATTGTACAACATAGGTTGATCAACTCTCTTTAATCTTTGGCAGTTAGTTTTTGGGGTTCAACCCGTTACTAGATAAATCCGCAGTCAAGCGTGTCCCGTCAGGGACGGAAAGCGATCATTACCCCAACTATCCAAGGTCCCGCCAGTCCACCCGCCAACGCCAATTGCCATTAGCGGGTGTCCAGAGGGCGGCAGCCCTTGGGGCCCTCCCCGGTGGGGAGGGTTTGGGAGGGGCTCCCCTGATACTCTTATAAGGAGGTGAATTTCGTGGCAGTACGTATTCGTCTGAAACGTATGGGTGCTCATAAAGCGCCTTTCTATCGTGTAGTGGTTTCCGATTCCCGGTCTCCTCGTGACGGTCGTTTTATCGAGGAAATCGGTTACTATAACCCGGTTGCACAACCGGCAGTAGTGAACATCGATGAGGAAAAAGCGCTCAAATGGCTTCAAACCGGTGCGCAAGCATCCGACACGGTTCGCAACTTGCTGAGCAAAGCGGGTGTGTTGAAGAAGTTCCATGAGTCGAAGTTGCAGAAATAATGACTGATTGCGAGGGTCCTCTATGGAAGAATTAGTTGCAGTTATTGCTAAGGCTTTAGTGGATCATCCGGAAGATGTGACGGTGCGGACCGTGGAGAAGGATCATCTGATTGTATATGAACTGTCCGTTCATCCTAATGATGTGGGCAAGGTCATCGGCAAGCAGGGACGGATCGCCAAAGCGCTCCGGACAGTCGTTACATCGGCAGCAGTCAAGAGCGATAAGCGCGTCACCGTGGATATTTTATCCTGAGAGGTGGCCGTTCAAAGAGGAGCTGGGGATCGCTGGATTCCGGCTCCTTTTGTTTAACTATAAAGAAGATCAGATGTGCCCTTGCGAAGCATAGGCTCGTTGCGCCGGGGAACGTTACTTATATAAAGATGAAGTGTAAAAGGGAGTGAATGGCATGACGGAATCGCTGTTAATGGTAGGCAAGCTGGTCAATACCCACGGGATTCGGGGGGAAGTCAAAATATTGTCCCGGACCGATTTTCCCGAGGTGAGATTTGCTCCCGGCAGCAAGCTGCTCATTATTCCGGAAGACGGAAAAGGCCAGATTGAGGTCGCCGTGGAATCGGCGCGTGAGCATAAGGGGATGTATATCGTCAAGTTGAAGGGCTATAACGACATCAACCAGGTGGAAAAGTATAAAGGCAGCCTGATTAAAGTTACAGAGGACGAACGGGTGGAGCTGCCGGAGAACGAGTACTATTTTCACGATATTATCGGCTGCGAGGTCTACACGAATGAAGAAGGGGAAACGTGGCTAGGCGTGATTTCCGAGATTTTGACTCCTGGAGCCAACGATGTCTGGGTCGTCAGACGTCCCAAAGGCCAGGATATTCTGATTCCCGTCATTGACGACGTGGTCCTTGATGTCGATGTGCCAAACAAACGGGTGAAGATTCAACTGATGGAAGGGCTGCTGTCATGATCAAGATTGATGTGCTGACGCTATTCCCGGAAATGTGTGAAGTGGTGTTCGGCACGAGCATTCTGGGCAAGGCGCGGGACAAGGGCATCGCCCGGCTGAATGCGGTGAACTTCCGTGACTACGCGAACAACAAGCACAGCAGCGTCGATGACACTCCTTATGGCGGGGGAGGGGGCATGGTGCTCAAGCCTGAGCCGATTTTTGCTGCGGCGGAGCATCTTCTGGACAACCTGGAGAGTCCGTCAGACTCAGCAGACGAAGCCAATGCAACGCCTCATGGAGAGGGCGCCAAACCGCGAATTATCCTCATGTGTCCGCAAGGCCGGCCTTTCGATCAGCGAGTCGCGGAAGAACTGGCCAGGGAGAAGCATCTTATTTTTATTTGCGGCCATTACGAGGGCTATGACGAGCGAATCCGCGAGCATCTGGTTACGGATGAGCTGTCCATCGGCGATTATGTGCTGACCGGCGGAGAGCTGCCCGCGCTTACGGTCATTGATGCGGTCGTCCGTCTGCAGCCAGGAGCGCTTGGAAACGAGTCCTCCGCAGTGACCGATTCGTTCAGCACGGGGCTGCTGGAATACCCGCATTACACGCGTCCGGCCGAGTTTCGGGGCTGGAAGGTGCCGGATATGCTGCTGAGCGGCCATCATGCCAACATTGAAGCGTGGCGGAGGGAGCAATCGCTGAAGCGGACGCTGGAGCGTAGACCCGAGCTGCTGGAGCGGGCCGAGCTTACGCCGAAAGACCATAAGCTGCTGGAGCGGTTGAAGACAGAATTAAATGAGGCGAACGCAGGCAACAGAAGCAAAGAGGAAGAGACGTCTTTTTAACAAATTTGTTAAAAAGGCGTCTTTTCCTCTTTATAGAATCACAATAGCCGTCATAAAAAGTTCAACAAAGCCATATATTGTTAAGGTGTCATTACCCGCAATTTTGGGTAATAAAGTAAGACGCCGTAAATATAGAAAAGGCTTAACCAGCGAAAGGATGAACTTTGAAATGACAACGAAGTCACATGAGGATTTTAAGCCGGATACGAACCCGATCCGCAAAGAGGCGGAGCCGCTCCGCACGGTCAGCGATATTATCGACTTCTATACGAACCGAAAATCCTGACGTTCCTGTCCAATGCCAGGGAGGAACACAAACCATCCATTAACCCTGCTAGGAGTCTATCGCCATCCATGCAGAGAGATATTTTCGAAAGAACCGCCCCATCCCTGTACCAAGACTTTAGGGATGGGGCGGTTCTTTGCCTGCCTGCACAGCAGCAATGAAAAAAGACCGTCCGAAGACGGTCCTTCTACCCGAGGCGCTTAACTTTCATGATCCGTATCCCGCGCCACCAAAAGCCGATTCATTAGCCAATGGTCCGGGTAAGGGATACGTTCAACATGTCATTATTAATGTGAACGCACCTCCTTTCCTTGTAACGATAGTATAGCATAGTATCCTGGGAATATCTATAAAATTCAAGATGGTTTTTGATATATTTTTTACTTGCAAGGGAGGACCGAAAAGTCGTATAACAATATTCGTCGCTGATATTTCGCAGTGTTATGCGTAAGGAACACCTGTAATGTTGGTTGTGACAGCATACTGGCGACTTACATATTATCGGGGTATGGCGCAGTCTGGTAGCGCGCACCCTTGGGGTCTGGAGTTCAGAATTATACGACTATTCCCTTATTTATCAATGTTTTTGACGCTTAATTTTGTACATTTGTGGTGCAAAGGTTAGCGGCTACATACATTATGAATTTAGCGCTTAATCATCGTATTCGATACGAAGGGTAGGCGCTTTTTATATGGATCAAAGAACAGGAAAACGGTATAAGAATGGTCGGTCACAAATCGGAGTAGATAAATCACTTGATGAATTGTTTGATGTTTTTTACAGCCCTAAGATTGCAGAAGGCCGATCACCACGAACGCTTGAGATGTACAAGGAAAGTTATCGTTATCTATGCGACTTCTTAACTTCTTATTTAATTGATCAACAGCCACATAAATTTGATGAATTTCTTCATCTTGATATAAGAGACGATTATGTATACATACTTGTTTAAACTTGATTAACGATAACTAGTTCTTTTGTCTTCAAAGAGTTAAAAACCAATCTGTCTACCAACTCTTTTGGTTCGAGTCAAAGTAACTTCTTTAATGGTCGCTCCGACTTGAATCTTCTTATATCCAGAGAATGCTTGTTTAATCTGTTTCTTGGTATAACGAAATAGTGAACCTCTCATACTATTCTCCTTTGTATTATTTCTCGGGTAATCGCAGAATAGTCTCAGCACCTCCAGTTGATAGATTCAAAGTAATGTACCATTATATTTACCCACGCTACAACTTACACCACTCAAGAATATTTTGTCACTTTTTATATTGTACTATTTTTCCTATGCTGTTAAAATTGTCGAGTCAAACATTAAGGGGGAAATATGGGAATGAAATTAAAAACCATAATAATAGCATTTTCTATCCTTTTATTAACAGCTTGCAATTCTTTTGATGTAGAAGAGGTCACTTCTGATGCAGACAAAGCATTCGAATCAAAAGACTTGGCTGCATTTAACACCGACATTCAGAAATTAAAGGATGAAGATAGTAAAGAATATGATACTTATCTAACTAAAATCAAGGAAAGCGATACCTTTAATATTGATTCATATCAAAACTATTCAGACATCAACTCAGGACTTTCATATATTACCAAAATTTCTAAAGAAGTGCCTGAGCTGAAGGAATATGCCGAGAAAAGTATTGATTCGTTTAATACTAGAAAAGTGTATTTTGAATCATTGAACGAATCAATCTTTTATATCATTCATCTACATGTCGAAACGATCAATAGCTTGGTGAGCAAATCCAATACATCTGCTATAATTTTTTATGATTCTCAACGTGTAGACGATGTAGTAAGCGAACTTAATCTTTTAAGTAGTTTTGTGAACTCAGATATCATTTCTTTAAAAGCTTTAAAAGCTCCTGAAAAACTTACTACTCAACACAATGAATACATCGAGTCACTAAAAAAATACAAATTATCTTTAGATGCAAAAAGTACATATATTTCAAGGAAAAAACCTCAAATTAATTCTTCTAATTCACTCTTAAAAGAAGGAAAGGATATCTTTGCTAAAAAAGAGACAAGTGATATGTATAAAGAAATTGAAAACCTATCTAGTGATGTTATAACCGCCTTGAACGATGTCAAACAAAGAGCAGAGATCCTTCAAACGTTTTTACAATTAAAAATTTAATTATATTGAGCTTCTCGTGTCATCGAAGAGATTACCGAGAAGCATTTTTCATAAAATTCAGTTTTAATGCGGTCTCCTATTCTCAGGTAGCAATGGGCAATTTGTGCCGACACACATCGCAGGAGTATAGCAAACAAAACAACAAGTGTAGCAACTAATTTTCTCACGCTTCATAGTACAATGCCTTACATCTTCGGCTAGACGTTCACATTTTTTAGACTCTTCTGTAGGGAACATTAATTGTTTACTCCATTTATTATTTTCTTCATATTTCCTTGCATAGTCCGTATTGGAACAATGTTCTCTTAGATATTTCAATATGTATTCACTTTTTTGGTTTTCCATTTTCCATCTCTTAATTCTAGACTCTTCTGGATCAACTCTTGGTCTATCAGTTAAAGAAAAACCATGCCTCCTCCTGCCTCGTTTCAACAATTTGTCATCTGTATATTTCATATCAGCAATAAAAGCTGCTGCATCATAACCTTTTAGTTCAATCATAGTTTCTTCCTTTCGTGATAAAAGTCGCATTTCGAAAGCAATTTATTTTGTACTTAATTCAATCTCTCTTTATAGCATATCTCTGACCTCACGGAAGTTCTGTTTGATTTCTTTTAAGATTGCTTATGTGATATACCTTTTCTCTTGTTTGTTCAAGATTCGTGGGATAATACAAACAAGAAATTATACATAAGCTAAACCGGCTGAACACCCTTATTGTGGACACCGCACCTCTT
>NZ_ASSC01000800.1 GCF_000520735.1 Paenibacillus forsythiae T98 | reverse complement strand
AATAACGGAGCAACGGGAGGCACAACGCCGCCGTCCGATGCGGCCGCCGCTTCGGACGCGCCGGAGAACACGGCTTCGGCCAACGACAAGCTGATCGTGTACACCAATGCCAATTCCGACGGCCGGGGCGAATGGCTGATCGCGGAGGCCGGGAAAGCGGGCTTTGACATCGAGCTGGTCGGAGCGGGCGGCGCGGACCTGACGAACCGGCTGATTGCGGAGAAGAACAACCCGACGGCTGACATCGTGTACGGATTGAACAACATGCTCTATGAGAATCTGAAGAAAGAGAACGTCCTGACCCATTATGTGCCGAAGTGGGCGGGTGAAGTGGAGGAGGGGCTGAGCGATCCGGAAGGCTACTATCACGCTCTGGTGAAGCAAGCGATTCTGCTCGGCTACAACCCGGAGGCGTTCACGCCCGAGACAGCGCCGAAGGACTGGACGGACCTGTATCAGAACGATGCGTACAAGGGCAAGTATGAAGCGCCGACGTTGCTCGGACAGATGACGCCGCGTCTCGTCGTGGCGGGCATCCTGACCCGCTATACGGACCCAAGCGGCGATCTCGGCATCTCCGAGGAAGGCTGGAATGCAGTGCGGAAATTGTACGACAACGGCGTGTCGGCGGTCGAGGGGGAAGATTTCTACGCCAATCTGGCGAGCGGGAAGACGCCGCTGGGTGCTATCGTCTCCGGTACGCTCGCCAAGAAGGAAGAGCAGTATAAAGTCAAAGCGGGTATCGTCAGCCCGGAGATTGGCG
Organism: Paenibacillus forsythiae T98; assembly: GCF_000520735.1. Classification (GTDB taxonomy): domain Bacteria; phylum Bacillota; class Bacilli; order Paenibacillales; family Paenibacillaceae; genus Paenibacillus_AQ; species Paenibacillus_AQ forsythiae. The sequence goes on along the minus strand of NZ_ASSC01000800.1, from coordinate 11,329 downwards.
TGCCCATGATCGTTGAGCAAGCGGCCATCGTGAACGGAACGAAGAAGCAGGCAACCGCCGAGCGGTTCGTGGATTGGCTCGGCTCAACCGAGGTGCAAGGCGCATTTGCCGCGCAGTTCAAGGCAATGCCGGCGAACAACCTAGCCTCCGGGCAAGCCGATCCCGCTGTCAAGGCGCTGTATTCCACGCTGAAGACGCAGCCTCTTGACTGGGCGTTCATGGCAGATCATATTGAGCAATGGGTTGAAAAGATCGAATTGCAGATCATGAAATAGCGATGATTACCTTTCGCGATCTTCAAATTCATTTTGATTCGTTTCATGCTGTCAAAGATTTGAATCTGCGCATTGAAGAAGGGGAGTTCTTCACCTTTCTCGGTCCGTCCGGCTGCGGCAAAACGACGATTCTCCGCAGCCTGGCCGGCTTCATCGCCCCTTCGGGCGGGAGCATTCTGCTCAAGAACCGGGACATTACCCATGTCCCGATTGAGCATAGGGGTATCGGCATGGTGTTTCAGAACTATGCGTTGTTTCCGACCATGAATGTGTACGAGAACATCGCCTTCGGCATGCGCGTCAACAAGGCGGGGAAGGCCGAGATCGACCGGGAGGTACGGGATATCGCCCGCAAGGTCGATTTGCAGGAGGAGCAGTTGTTCAAGAAAGTGTCCGAGCTGTCCGGCGGTCAGCAGCAGCGGGTCGCGATCGCCAGGGCGCTCGTCCTCAAGCCGTCCATTCTGGCGCTGGATGAACCGCTGTCGAACCTGGATGCCAAGCTGCGCGTGCAATTGCGCCATGAACTGAAGCAATTGCAGCAGCAGTTCGGCATTACAACGATCTATGTCACTCACGATCAGGAGGAAGCGTTGACGCTGTCCAATCGGATCGCCGTGTTCAACAGCGGCAATCTGGAGCAGGTCGGTACGCCGCAGGAGATATACAATCATTCCCGGACGGAGTTCGTCTGCAATTTCATCGGCGACATCAACCGCATCGAACCGGAGATGATCGCGGGCAGCCGCTTGCGGGAGAAGGTCGATCCGGGGAGAGCAGCCTATATCCGCAACGAGAAGGTGAGCATGCATCCTCTGCCGGGGGTGGACGCCGTACAGCTAAGGGGAACCGTGATCGAGCGGGAGTTCTACGGGCTGTACAGCAAATATGTCCTGCGGATGGCTGCGGGAGGCTTGCTGAAGACGATTGAGCAGGAGAGCGGACAAGCGCCGCGCCGGGTCGGTGAAGAGGCCTGGGTGTACATGAGAACAGGCGATATCATGCAGTTTTAGAGAACGGAGGCAGTGGGTTGTACGCACAAACATGGAAAGGCAGATTCAGGACCGTTCACCCGGCCGCGCTCGTCCTATACGGTCTGATCGCTTGGTTCATCGCGGCTTTTCTGATTTATCCGAATCTGAATATTTATTACCAGATCTTTTTTAAGGACGGCGTTTTCTCGCTGGAAGCAGTCGAGAAGCTGCTTTCGTCCGGGCGGGCGATGAGGAGCTTGTACAACAGCTTTCTGCTTGCGGTATCGCTGGTGGTTACCGTTAACGCCGTCGGCATCACGCTGGTGCTGTTCACTGAATATTTTGCCATCAAAGGGGCGAAGCTGCTGCGGTTCGGCTATTATACGACGCTGATCTACAGCGGGGTGGTTCTTGTGTCGGGCTATAAGTTCGTATACGGGGAGAACGGCTTCGTTACCAAGCTGCTGGCAGGCTGGTTTCCGAAGATGGACACGAGTTGGTTCCACGGCTACGGGGCGGTACTCTTCGTCATGACCTTCGCCTGCACGTCGAATCATGTGCTGTTTCTTGGTAACGCGATGCGGAAGATCGATTATCAAACCATTGAAGCGGCCCGAAATATGGGGGCGTCCACCTTCTATATTTTTCGCCGGGTCGTTCTTCCGGTATTGAAGCCGACTCTCTTCGCGTTGACCATCCTGATCTTCCTCACCGGCCTGGCCGCGACTTCCGCTCCCCTCATTCTGGGCGGCGTGGAATTCCAGACGATTACGCCGATGATTCTGACCTTCTCCAAAAGCATGACTTCGAGAGATCTAGCCGCGCTGCTGGCGCTTATCCTCGGCCTGGCGACCCTGATTTTGCTCACAGTGATGATCCGGCTCGAACGCGGGGGCCACTTCATGTCGGTCTCCAAAGTCAAGTCGGAGCTGGTCAAACAGAGGATCGCAAGCCGACTCGGCAACGCTGTGGCCCATACGCTGGCGTACGGTCTGTTCCTGATCTACATGATCCCGGTCGTGCTGATCGTCGTATTCTCGTTCACCGATGCCCACAGCATCGCCACCGCCACGCTCCGCCCGGGCAGCTTCACCCTGGACAACTACGCGCTGGTGTTCTCCAGTATGACGGCGTTCAAGCCCTATCTGGTGAGCATCGCCTACGCCGCAGCCGCATCGGTTGCCGTTGTGGCGCTGGCGTTGGCCGCTTCGCGTATTTTGCACAAATACAAGAACAAGTGGGCGACCGCGCTGGAGTATGCGCTGCTCATTCCGTGGATGCTGCCGGCGACGCTGATCGCCATCGGGCTGATTGTCACGTTCAACGAGCCGCGGGCGATCCTCGGCAATCTGGTACTGACGGGAACGGTCTGGATGCTGCTCATCGGCTACGTCATCGTCCACATTCCGTTCACGCTGCGGATGGTGAAAGCGTCCTTTTTCAGTCTGGACCCCAATCTGGAGGATGCCGCGAGAAGCCTGGGCGCTCGCACATTCTATACGTTCCGGAAGGTGCTGCTGCCGATCATCCTGCCGTCCACCATGGCTGTGCTGGCGCTGAACTTCAACAATACGCTGGCCGACTACGATCTGACTGTGTTTCTCTATCATCCGCTCTACCAGCCGCTCGGGATTGTCATCAAGAACAGCACGGACGCGCAGGCGCTGGCGGATACCCGGGCGCTGACGCTCGTCTATTCCGTCATCCTGATGGTGATGTCCGCAATTACCTTGTACTTCGTGTACGGAAAAAGCAGAAAGGGGTAGCGGAAAAGCCAGCGGCCCTACCCTTGTTCGGTGATGGTCAGTCCTAAATTTGGCGAATGCTGTTATGCGTCGCTTGAACAAATCCCTGCACTTTAGTGCAGGGTGGTTTAGTAGAGATTATGAAAGCTAAAAACTACTCCCCAGCCTGATCGCGCTGGAATTTGGCAATAGCCTCATAGCTGCTTTCCAGGCTGCGGAACAGGGAGATAAAAATGGGCAGCAGTTGCTTATATACGGTTGCGTCGGCAGGGTTCGGCAAATGGCGATGGGTCGTGCCAATCATGCCGAAGACGGCGTTCAGAGAGTCAATTCGCCCGGTGGCGTACAGACCGAGTACGACTGCGCCCAGGCAGGAGCTCTCGAAGCTCTCCGGAACGACAACCTCCTGGTCGAAAATATCGGCCATCATCTGCCGCCACAGGGCGGAGCGGGCAAATCCGCCGGTCGCCATAATCCGCTGCGGGCGGCCCATTTGCTCCTCTACCGCCAGCATAACGGTGTACAGATTGAAGATGACGCCTTCCAGCACGGAACGGATCATATGCTCCTTGTGGTGGTTCATGGTAAGTCCGAAAAAGGAGCCTCTGGCATCGGAGTTCCACAGCGGAGCGCGCTCACCGGTCAAATAAGGATGAAACAACAGGCCTTCGCTTCCCGCAGGCACATGCTCGGCAATCCGGGTGAGCACATCGTAAGGGTCGATGCCAAGCCGCTTGGCCGTCTCCACCTCCGATGCGGCGAATTCGTCCCTGACCCAGCGGAAGAGCATTCCGCCGTTATTGACGGGGCCGCCGATGACCCAGTGCTTCTCGGTCAAGGCATAGCAGAAGATCCGGCCCTTGGGGTCCACGATCGGCCGGTCAGCCACTGTGCGGATTGCTCCGCTTGTGCCGATGGTGGCGGCGACGACACCCGGCTCTATGGCGCCTACGCCGAGATTGGAGAGAACGCCGTCGCTTGCGCCGACGATAAAGGGGGTATCCGGCAAGAGCCCGATTTCTTTGGCTGCTTCTGGCAGCAGTCCGCGGGCGGCATGAGTCGTTGGGACAAGGCGGGATAGGCGGCTTTCGTCAATGCCGGCAATATTCAGCGCTTCCTTGTCCCACTCCAGCCGCTCCAGATTCATCATGCCGGTGCAAGAAGCGATGGAGTGATCCACGATATAATCCCCGAACAGCTTGAAGAAAATATACTCCTTGATGGAAATGAATTTATGAGCGGCTTCGAACAGCTTGGGCTGCTCCTCGCGCAGCCACATCAGCTTCGTAATCGGTGACATAGGGTGAATCGGCGTGCCTGTGCGCAGATAAAGCTCATGTCCGCCAAGCTCGTTCTTTAGCCGCAGCGTCTGCCCGGCGCTGCGGTTGTCGGCCCAGGTAATACAGTTCGTCAAGGGATGGCCGTCCTTGTCGACAGCAATAACGCTGTGCATGGCGGAGCTGAATGAGACGAACAGGACATCCTTGGCCTCGACTCCGCTCTGCCGTATAACGGCCGAAAGGGTGTGCATGACGGACCGGAAGATTTCCTCGGGGTCCTGCTCGGCGATGGACGGCGAGGGGGTATAGAGCGGATAGCCGTGATCCGCCTTGGTAACGATGGTTCCGTTCTCTGCGAACAGCACAGATTTGGTGCTTGTAGTTCCCATATCGACACCAATCATGTATTGAGTACTCATAACTCAGACCTTCTTTCTCAAAATGATGCGAAAGGGAGCCGGACTGATTCTCCCCCGCTAAAGAAGGATCAGGGCGGCATCCTCGCAATGACTTCGATAAATGCCTATCTTATATTGAATTATATGAAGACGCTCAAAATCAAGATGAAGATGAGGCCAATGACTGACAAGAGCGTCTCCATCACCGTCCAGCTCTTCAAGGTCTGGACGACGGACATGCCGAAGAATTCCTTGATCATCCAGAACCCGGCGTCATTGACATGCGAGAGGATGAGCGAGCCGGCGCCGGTCGCCAGAACGATAAGCTCGATAGGCGCGCCGGAGCTTACGGCAAGCACCGGGGCCACAATCCCGGCCGCCGTTGTCATTGCTACGGTTGCGGAGCCGGTGGCGACGCGGATCAGCGCGGCTACAAGCCAGGCGAAGAAGATCAGATTGACATGGGTCTGCGTTGCGAGCGAAGCGATGGCCCCGCCGACGCCGCTGTCAATCAGCACCTGCTTGAACGCTCCGCCGCCGCCGATAATCAGAATGATCGAAGCGGTCGGGGCGAGACATTCACTGGTGAAGCGGGAAACCTCCTCCTTCTTGAAGCCGCGGGCGAAGCCGAGCGAGAAGAAGGAGAAGACCGCCGAGATCAGCAGGGCAATGACTTCATGGCCGATGAATTTGGCGAATGGCGTAAATGCGTATACCGATTCGGGATCGAGAATATCGGCAATGGAGCCAATCAGCATCAGAATAACCGGCATCAGGATGGTCACAAGTGTAATGCCAAAGTTTGGAAGCGCCTTAACGCTCTTGGTGGCGAATTGCTCGGCCAACTCCGCAGGAGGCTGCACCTGAATGCGTTTACCAATAAATTTGCCGAACAGCGGTCCGGCGATAATAGCGGTTGGCAAACCGACGATGATGGAATACAGAATCGTTCTGCCCAAATTTGCGCCGTAAGCGTCAATGGCAATCATCGGCGCGGGATGCGGCGGGACAAGACCGTGTACGGTGGACAGACCGGCGAGCACCGGAATGCCGATTTGCAGCAGCGACATTTTGGTCTTGCGGGCAACCATGAAGACAACCGGAATAAGCAGGATGAGGCCAACCTCGAAGAACACGGGAATCCCGACGACAAAGCCGACGAGCATCATGGCCCAGTGAACCCGTTTTTCCCCGAACCGGTCCACCAGCGTAGTGGCGATGCGCTCTGCGCCGCCGGATTCGGCCATCATCTTCCCCAGCATGGTCCCAAGGCCGATGACGATAGCGATTGTGCCAAGGGTGCCGCCGAGACCGCCGGTGATTGATTTGATCAGCTTCTGGTATTCCATGCCGGCAAGCAGACCGAGAGCCAGCGCGGAAAGAAGCAGGGTGACGAACGGATTCCATTTGTATTTGGCAATGAGTGTAACCAGAAATACAATGACGAGCAATGTCCATACCAGCAGTGTCGCATTATGGCCAAGTCCGAACAAACTGTTCATGATACTCCCCCTTAAATAATGAATGCCGGATAGTCGAACGGCATCGAATAATTTCTATTTTCTTACTGTAAAGCGTTTTCAAACAAGCTTTTTTTGTTCATCAGTATACTTGTCGACAGGAAATGTCACATAATATACATATTTTGGAATATATTTTTTTGGAATTCAAGAGTATATGCGTTTTCAGCGGAGCTGAGTGATGCTTTAATCACAACAAAAACAACCGCTAAAGAAGGGTTTGGCAGCATCCTGGAGAGACTCCAATGAGAATTTTTCTTATGGAAGAGCGTGCCCAAGGGTCAGCATCGAATCGGCAAAATACTCCTGCACAACCTTGCGGATCTTCTCCGCATCCTGCGACCGCAGTCCGTCAACGATGCCCCGGTGCTTATCGGCGATCCAGTTCATGCGCTCTTCACCTTCGGCAAAGCCCTGTTCGGTTGTTACCAGGATGACGGTCATAACGATCTGGCGAATGCTGTTCCACAAATGAAGAATCCGGGTATGGCGGGCCTGAAGGACAATCGCTTCATGAAAAGAAAAATCCTGATAGGCAAATTCCACGTAATCGTTATATTTGACGGCCAGCTTCATCCGGTCAATCGTCTGCTCAAGCTGGTGAATCAACGCGTCCTGCGGGCTTCCCACAAGCCGCTGCTGGGCGAAGCTCTCAATGAGATAGCGTACGTCGTATAACTCTTTTACATTCTCAAGATTCAATCCGACAATTACGGCGCCCATCCGTTCCAACCGGATCAATCCTTCGGCGGCCAGGGATTTAAGCGCTTCCCGAACAGGAGAACGGCTCGTGCCGAATTCTTCGGCGATCCGGTTCTCCGAGAGCACCTCTCCAGCTTTAAGTTGTTCATTTATAATTTGCAGCCTCAGTCGGGAGGCGATAGACTCTCCAAGCGAGACGCCCTGCAGCCAGGCGGTAGGATACTGCATTTCACACGACTCCTCTGTGGACGATTTTGCTGTATGCCAATATTCGTTATTTACGATAATAGCACATATGCCCATCCGGGTTCTATGTATGAAAAGCAGTATTCCGGGTTGCTTTTTCGCCGAAGCGGGGGTTACTCTTCTTTAATGACAGCATGACCGCCAAATTCATTGCGCAGAGCGGCGACCACTTTGCCGTGGAACGTGTTCTCCTCCAGTGACCGGTAGCGCATCAGCAGGGAAAGCGCGATTACCGGCGTGCTGGCCTCAAGGTCAAGCGCCGTCTGCACCGTCCACTTGCCCTCCCCGGAGCTTTGCATAACTCCGCGAATGCCGGATAGCTTCGGATCTTTGGAAAAAGCGCTTTCGGTAAGCTCCATCAGCCAACCCCGAATAACGGAGCCGTTCGACCATACCCGGGCAACCTCCTCATAGTTGAACTGGAAGGGGCTCTTCTCCAGCAGCTCGAATCCTTCGGCAATCGCCTGCATCATGCCGTACTCAATGCCGTTATGAATCATTTTCAGGAAGTGGCCGCTGCCGCTTGGACCGGCATACAAATATCCATTCTCTACGGCAAGATCGCGGAACAGCGGTTCGACAGCGCCGAATACCTCGCGGTCTCCCCCTATCATAAAGCAGGCGCCGCGGGCCGCCCCCTCGGTTCCGCCTGAGGTTCCCGCATCGAAAAAATGAATCCCCGACCCGCCCAGCTTCCCGGCCCTGGCGATGGACTCCTTGTAGTGTGAATTTCCTCCTTCGATGACAATGTCCCCTTCATCCAGCACCTCGGAAAGCGTGTTCACAACACTGTCGACGGGGGCACCGGCGGGAACCATGACCCAAATGATCCGTGGACGGGGAAGCTGCGCGGCAAGCTCGGCTATGCCGGGGGCCCCAACGGCTCCAAGCCCTTCAAGCTGGCGGACAGGCTCCGGATTGAGATCGCTTACGATAACCTCATGCCCATGGCTCAGCAAATTCAAAGTCAGATTGTACCCCATCTTGCCAGGTCCGATCAGACCCAATTTCATTAAAGACCACCCCTTTAACCGTTTTCATAAATGCAAGTATACCTGTATACAACTTTTGTCTGTATCATACGCCGGAGGCCGCAATTTGTAAAGAGAAATTTGTAAGCGATTACTTATTCTTTTTTAAATAGATAGACCGAGCGAAAAAAAGCTATAATGGAAACTATAATAAGGAGTGCAATAGCGATTTGCAGGCTGGAATTGACGAAAAATAACATGTCATGGTACGATAGCAAAGTCGCTTTACTTTACTACCACTTTACCATAGTAAAGGAAATGAAGCTTCTTTTTACGAAGAATCTGTTGACTGACTTTCTACTAACCGATGAGGTGAATTTCAATATGTCCAAACCGAAGGGCTTCGAGAAGCCCATAGGCTTCCGGGATTACCTCCCGCATGCCGTGAGCAAGCTGCGCAAAATTGAAAATGATGTACTGAATTGCATGAATCAATGGGGTTATCGCCAGATTATGACGCCGACGCTGGAATTTTACGATACGGTTGGGGTTGCCAGTTCGACCTCGGACCAGAAGCTGTATAAGCTGCTGAATAACCGCGGCCAGGCGCTGGTGCTGCGTTCGGAGATGACGGCTCCGGTGGCCCGGGTTGTATCCTCGCTGCTTAAGGACGAGCCGTTGCCGCTGCGGTTGTCTTATCATGCGAACGTGTTTCGGGCGATTGAGGAGGAGGCCGGACGCGAGGCTGAGTTCTATCAGACTGGCGTCGAGCTGGTGGGGGACGATTCGCCGGAGGCCGACGCGGAGGTTGTGGCTCTCGCCATTGCATCTCTTCAGGCGGCGGGAGTGAGAACGTTCAAAATCGCCATGGGACACGTCGGCTTCCTGAACGGTCTGTTCCAGGAAGTGGCTCCGGGGCTGCCGGAAGTCCAGGAAGAGCTCAAAAACCATCTGCTGGACCGCGATTATGTCGCTTTCCGCGACTCGCTCAGTCTGCTGAACCTGACGGAAGAGCAAAAAGAAGAGATGGACGGGCTTCTGCGGCTGCGGGGCGGCAAGGAAATCTGCGGTCAGGCGCTGGAGCTTAGCCGGCATCCGCTTGCCCGCGCCTCGATTGAGCATCTGTGCAAGGTGTGGGAGGTTCTGGAGGCTTATGAAGTATCCGAGCATGTGCTGATCGATCTGACCATGGTTGGAGATTTCACTTACTATACGGGCATGACGTTCGAAGGCTATGCAGCCGAGCTCGGGTTCCCGGTATGCAGCGGGGGGCGTTACGACAATCTGCTGCAGCAGTTCGGCCGGTCGGTTCCTTCGACGGGCTTCTCGCTGAAGACGACCCGCATTCTTGACGGCGTTTCAGGAGTAGAGGAGAGACAAGAGCTGCCTACGCTTGTTCAGTATGACGCATTGCGGCGCAAGGAAGGACTGGAGCAGTCGGTGCGGCTGCGGGCCGAAGGCCGTGTCGTGGTAACGCGGCTGGTAACGAAGCCCGGCGAGTTAACGTCGGCCGATGCCGGTACGGATGCGGGCGGCAAGCGGTATGGAGAGATTTACACCTTTGTCTCTTTTGTTAAAGAGCGCAGTTGATCAATATTTTAGCCTATAAAAAATAGAAAGGCGGACATAAGCAAATGGCGCAGATACTTAAAGTGGCTATGCCCAAGGGCCGCATTTACAACAAGGCGGCGGAGCTGTTCCGCGCCGCGGGACTGCCGATTCCTCCGGAGGGCGAGGCTTCCCGCAAGCTGGTCATTCCGCTGCCTGAAGCGGGAATGGAGTTTATTTTGGCGAAACCGGTGGATGTGCCCACCTACGTGGAGTACGGAGCGGCGGATATCGGCATCGTCGGCAAGGATGTCCTGCTGGAGGAGAACCGGGATGTGTACGAGCTGCTGGACCTTGGCATTGCCCGCTGCCGGATGTCGATTATCGGCCTGCCGAACTGGGAGCCGGGCATTCACCAGCGCGTGGCGACCAAATATCCGAATGTCGCTTCCCGGTATTTCCGTGAGCAGGGGCAGCAGGTGGAAGTCATCAAGCTGAACGGCTCCATCGAGCTGGCGCCGCTGATCGGGCTTGCCGAGCGGATCGTCGATATGGTGGAGACGGGACAGACCCTGCGGGAGAACGGACTGGTTGAACAGCAGAGCATCTTCGGGATTACGAGCCGGCTTGTGGCGAATCGGGTCAGCTACCGGATGAAGAATGCGGAAATCCAGCAGCTGTGCGACCGATTGCAGGGCGTTATCGCCCAGCCGGCCCGGTAATTGAGCAATGCGCTGCTGCGAGGCGGCCATAGCTTGAGTGATTTTCCGGGATGAAGAATACGGGAGGCGTGAAGCGGGTAGCCCCAAGGGGGGGCGATCCGGCGCTATATGGCGATAGATATATAAGGAGGAAAACCAGTGAAGGTGCAATCCAGCAGGGATTTCAAGCTGCAGCGGGATGTCGATTACGGCACTCCCGAGCAGAACAAGGCCGTCAAGCAAATCGTGGCCGATATCAAACAGGAGGGCGACGCTGCCCTTTTCCGCTATACGGAAAAATTTGACGGAGCCCGCCTGGACCGTGACAACGTGCGGGTAACCCGGGAAGAGCTTCAGGCAGCCTATGAACACGTTGAGGAATCCTTCGTCTCGGCGATCCGGGCCGCAGCGGACAACATCCGCGCATTCCATGCCAGACAGAAGCGCAACTCCTGGATGGACCTGCAGCCGGACGGCACGATTCTCGGACAGATCATCCGGCCGCTTCAGCGCGTGGGCGTCTATGTTCCCGGAGGCAAGGCATCCTATCCTTCCTCCGTGCTGATGAACGTGATTCCTGCCCAGATCGCCGGGGTTCCGGAGATCGTCATGGTGACGCCGCCGGCGACAGGCGGGAAAGAAGGGATCGACCCTTACATTCTGGTCGCCGCAGCGGAGGCGGGCGTGAATGAGATTTACCGTGTCGGCGGCGCTCAGGCGGTTGCCGCGCTGGCCTTTGGCACGGAGTCCATCGCGCCGGTCGATAAAATTTGCGGACCGGGCAACATTTACGTCGCGCTGGCCAAGCGCGAGGTGTACGGCGCCGTCGATATCGACAGCATCGCCGGACCGAGCGAGATCGTCGTGCTGGCGGACGACACCGCCGAACCGGCTTATATTGCCGCCGACCTGCTGTCGCAGGCGGAGCATGACGAGATGGCATCCGCCATTCTCGTAACGCCTTCGCAGCGT
>NZ_ASSC01000799.1 GCF_000520735.1 Paenibacillus forsythiae T98 | reverse complement strand
GGCAGGCTCGATCCGCCAGCCGGCAGCCTTAACCGGAACAGTCGGACTGAAGCCGACCTACGGACGGGTGAGCACCCGCGGTTGTCTTCCGTTCAGCTGGTCGCTCGACCATATCGGACCGATGGCCCGCACGGTGAAGGACGCCGCGATTTTGCTGGAGGCGATCGCCGGGCACGACAGCCTGGACGAATTCTCCTTGCGCGAGCCGGCTCCACGCTATCTCGCCGCTTCTCTGACGGATTTGAAAGGATTCAGGATCGCAATTTGCCGCGAGTATTTCTTTGAAGGGATGCACGGCGAAATCGAACGAACGGTTGAGCAGGCGCTGAACCGGCTTGCAATTCTTGGCGCGGAAATCGCAGAAATTAACATTCCGGGGCTTACCGATGCCCAGTGGGCCGCGCGGATCATCGCCCAATCCGAAGGTTATGCGTTCCATAAGCCGATGCTGGAGAAGCTTCCGCATTTGTACAGCGACGATGTGAAGTTCCGCTTGAACTTCGGAAAGCAGGTTGCGGCTGAAGAGTATATTCGCGCGCAGCGGATCCGGAACAAATTTATCGGGGATACGCTGACGGCGATGGAGGGCATGGATATGCTCGCCGCTCCGATGAACCACAATCCGCCGTTCAATATCAATTCCGTCACACCGGAGGAAGCGATCAACAACATGTTCCGTCTGGCGAAGGCGCCGCTCGCCAACTTGCTCGGATTTCCGGCTCTGTCCGTGCCATGCGGCTTCACAAGCGGCAATCTGCCGGTCGGGCTGCAGCTCATCGCAAGACCGTTTGCAGAGAACGTGCTGCTTCAGGTTGGAGATCTGTATGAGCGCTCGGAGCCATGGGCAGGACGGCTGGCGGAAAACACGGCATTCGAGAGCGGAACAATCGGTAATATGCGTTAAGCGAATTTGCGTGTAGTTCCGGCAAAAAAGTGGACGAGGTGATGTTATTTTGCGACCAAAGGTATATATTGCCTGGCCGATCCCCCGAGAAGTCGAGGCCTATTTGAATGAACACTGCGAATGCCGCAAATGGCAAGGAACGGCCGCGATCGGGTACGACCAGCTGAAACGCGAGCTGCAGGATGCAGAGGGGCTGCTGATGGGAGAAGGCACCATCGATGAAGCGATGCTGGCGGATGCACCCTTTTTGCGGGTGATCAGCAATATGAGCTCCGGCTATAACCATTTGGATATTGAAGCGATGAAAGCAAGAAATGTGATCGGCACGAACAACCCGTCCATTTCTAACGATACGGTTGCCGACCTAGTGATGGGTCTGATGCTGGCGGCCGCGCGCAACATTCCGCAGCTGGACCGGTATGTCAAAGCCGGCGGCTGGCGGCAGGGGATCGGTGAAGAATGGTTCGGCGTCGATGTCCACCATGCGACGCTCGGATTGATCGGCATGGGCAGCATCGGCCAGTCGATTGCAAAGCGCGC
>NZ_ASSC01000798.1 GCF_000520735.1 Paenibacillus forsythiae T98 | reverse complement strand
AGAATCTCCTTCCTCTAAGCCTAAGCGTAGGGAGGGAGTGTTCAACCGATTTGCATATTTAACAAGATGCAGTTATGAACTACCATAGCACTATCTTAGGAAATGGGGGACGAGCTTATGAACAGGGCAGCCAGATTTTTGACGGGAGAACGGGTCTATTTACGCCCGATTAATGCGGAAGATGCGGAGTGGTACTATCATCAGCTATTTGGCAGCGAGACGAGAAGACTGACGGGAACGCAGAAGATCTACACCAAGGAGCAGATTGAACGCTACGTTCTGAAAAAAGCGGACGATGCCTCCGCCGTGCTGCTGCTGATCGCGCTGAACGAAAATGACGAGACCATCGGCGATATCGCGATTCAGGACATCGACCCGATGAACCGGAACGCAAATATCCGCATCGCCGTGAGCGAAGAGCACCGGCAGGGCAAGGGATATGGGCGGGAAGCGCTGCGGCTAATGCTGGAATACGGCTTCGGCATTTTGAATCTGCACCGGATCGAGCTTGAAGTATATTCGTACAACAACCGCGCTCTCCATATGTACGAGGGACTTGGTTTTACTAAAGAGGGCGTGCGCCGGGAAGCGCTGTACTACAATCATGAATATCATGACATCATTACGATGAGCCTGCTGGAAAAGGAATACAGGCAGAAGTTCCCCAGTGAAGGTCAAAAAAGGTCAAATTAATCAAAACACTAAAATTTTGCATTAAAAATGCTTGCAGACGCCGGAATTCGGCGTTTTTTGCGTTGAAATCGGCTTTGAGCATGGAGCGGGGCGGGTCTATAATAAAGCTATAAGGTCAAATAAAGTCAAAGTCAAGAAAGGGGAATGAAAGATGTTTGATCTGGTTCCTTTTGGCAAACGGCGTGATGAGGCTTTTGGCCAACTGACGAAGTCCTTGAATGACATGTTCGGAGATGACTTCTTCGCTCCGTTCAAGAACTCCACTCTGTCTTTCCGAACCGATATCCGCGAAAGCGACAATGCCTACCATATCGAAGCCGAACTGCCGGGCTTTGCCAAAGAAGATATCGAGATTGATTATACGGCCCCGTATATGACGATCAAGGCTGTCCGCAAGGAAGAATCCACCGAGGAGAATCAAGGGCGCCAGATCGTCCGCAAAGAACGCCGGTATGGCGAGTATGTGCGCAGATTCTACGTGCAGGATATTGAAGAAGAGGGCATTCGCGCTTCACTGAAAGACGGATTGCTGATGCTTGAAGCGCCGAAGCGGCAGAAGCCGCAGGGCAAGCGCATTGAGATCCGGGACGGCGGACAATAACTGAAAGCTGTAATGAAAGGTATGTGTTAAATAATATACAGAAGGAGCGCATTGTAGATGGTTTTCGGCTATGATGCGCTTTTTTTCGAAGCGGTGCGGGCTGTGGCTCGATGCCGATTACAGCAGGTGCAAAACGGGGAAATAATAAATATAGGAGAAGGGAGGGCGCCCGGGATGGCGGAATCCGATTTCTATAGTGTGCTTGGCGTCAGCAGGGATGCATCAAAGCAGGAGATTAAAAAAGCGTACCAAAAGCTCGCCAAAGAGTGGCATCCCGATGTGAACAAGAATTCAAACGCGGAGGAACGCTTCAAGAAAATAGCCGAGGCGTATGAAACGCTCGGGAACGAGGAGAAGCGTAAAGCCTATGACGAAGCCTTGAAGTACGGCTTTGGAGGCGGAGCATCGGGCGGAGGGGCGTCATGGGAATCGCCGTTCGGCGGGGGCTGGAGCGGCAGCAGCTATTCCTTTAGCGGCGGGGACATTCCGGACGGCGACCTGTTCGATATGCTCTTCGGCAGCCGGGGGGCGGCCGGTCCGGGCGGCTTCGATTTCTTCTCGGGCGCCCGGCGCCCGGGACCCGGCGGCATAGACGGAATAGGCGGCATGGGCGGCATGATGGAAGCGCGGCTCGACATTACACTGGAGCAGGCCTATAAAGGCGGCGCCGTCACCGTCCAGGCCAGAGGGCGGCCGGTGACCGTGAACATCCCGCCGCGCTCGGGTGACGGCACGGTCATTTCTATGGCGGGAAGCGGAGAGCGTGGACGGCAGGGGGCTGCGGATATGCGGATCGTCCTGCATATCCTTCCCCATGATATGTATGAAGCAAGCGGCGGAGACCTGCGGGGCATTCTGGAAATCGCCCCGTGGCAGGCCGTGCTTGGCGGAGGGGCGAAGGTATCCCTGCCGGACGGAAGCGCGGTCAAGCTGAAGATTCCGGCGGGTATTAGGAGCGGCAAGACGCTGCGGATACCGGGCAAAGGGCTGAAGCGGGAGAATGGATCGTACGGTGATGTGCTGTTCGACATTGAGCTGGCGGTGCCGGAACGTGTCAGCGAGGCCGAGAAGCAGCTGTACCGGCAGCTTGAGCAATCCTCAAGCTTTCAGGCGGGCGCCAGGAAGCGGGTGGCGAAGGCGGGGCGCAGCGGGACCGCCGCCGGGTGACCGGATACGGGGATAGTACGGGAGGACAGTGAATTTAAGAAGGGAATGAGGCAGGCATGGACTTCAATAAATTAACGCAAAAGCTGCAAGAGGCGGTCGCTTCCGCGCAGTCACTGGCTTCGGGGGCGGGGCATCAGGAAATCGACAATCCGCATTTGCTCAAAGCGCTGCTGGAGCAGCATGAGGGGCTGCTCCCCCGGCTGCTGCAAAAAATGAACGTGCCGGAAGGCGAGCTGCTGCGCCGTACGGATGAGCTGCTGCGGCGCAGACCGTCCGTCGG
>NZ_ASSC01000797.1 GCF_000520735.1 Paenibacillus forsythiae T98 | reverse complement strand
AGGGAGACGCGCGGCGCGCCGGTCTCATTAACGAATACCGTGTACTCGCCGCTGAGCTTCTCCACCGTAATATCGGCAATAACGGACTGGCGCTCTTGCCCGGCAAACGGCGCGCCCGGACGCGGATTCAGCCCGCGTATGGCATCGGCCATCCGCTGCACCTCCTGAATCCCGGTTCCGAGGGCGTCCGCGATCTTTTGCAGCCGGTTATGCGCCAGGTCTTCCAGATGCCGCTCCACCATCAAGGCGATGGGGCCAGCTTCCATTCCGTCTCTTTGAAGCTGGAGAAGCAGGCATTCCTCCAGACTGCGGGCCGCGACCCCCGCCGGGTCGAAGCGCTGAACCAGCGCCAGCATCCGTTCCGCCTCCTGCGTGGAAGCTCCCGATAAGCGGGCATCCGATTTCATGTCCAGTTCGAGGTAGCCTCTTTCGTCCAGATTGCCGATCAGGTAGAGCGCCGTCCGGTACTCGCTGTCGGTAAGTCCCCGAACCAGTCCCAGCTGCCTCTTCAAATGCTCATAGAGCGTATCGCCGGGATTCGCCACGCTGTCGAGCAGGTCGAAGGCCTGCATGTCTGAGGAAGAGGCATAGCCTTCTCCGGCGCGGCTGGCTTCGCTGTCCTCCCAGTCTTTGGGAGACACGGGCGGCTCGGCGCCATTGCTTAAATCGCTATCTTGCAGATCAATCACCGGATTGTCGTTGGCCTGCTCGCGCAGATAGGTCAGCAGCTCCGCCGACGAATACTGAAGCAGCTGAATCGCCTGCCGCAGCTCGGGCGTCATGGCCAGCTTCTGTGCCAGCTCCTGCTTAAGTCCGAATTGTATCATGTAAATGCTTTCAACTCCTTCCGGAACAAAAACGGCGGCTGCTGGGGAGGAAGATCGGTCTTCTCCTGCCGCGTGGAGAAAGGCCAGCCGTATTCCGCGATATTTAGGATAATCCGCCAGACGGCTGATCCTGTTTCGCTGGCCATCCCTACACCTATATCTCCATTTTTGTGAATTTAGAACCGGATGCACATTACATTTGTCACAGTTTCGCCAGAGATTTTTAAGGTTCCCGGAAAAGATTTGTAATAGAGATTCCCCCGTGGCTCCGATATACTTGAAACGAAAGCAAGCGCTTCATTCTAGGAACGGCTCAGTCCGGAGGTGCAAAAGGTGAGAAGAATCGACAAGATTTTGGAGTACATTGCCGAAAAAACAAGGGGATTTCCCGAGGATGCGCTGCTTCAAAGCGAAGGGATTACGGCTGCGGAGATCGCCGCCGACCAGAACATGCTCAGAAACAACGTGAGCAAGGAATTAAATGAGCTCCTCCGCGCCGACCGGATTATTAAAATCAAGGGAAGACCGGTGAAATTTCTTCATAAGCAGACCATTGAGGAAATGTTCCGCATTCATCTCAAGGAGAAGCAGATCGAGGTGAACAGCCTTGGCGAAATCCTGCAGACCGGGGAGCAGGAAGACCCTTTTTATTCCCTGATCGGCTTCAAGGGCAGCATGCGCAATCAGGTGGAGCAGGGCAAAGCGGCCATTTTGTACCCGCCAAGGGGTCTGCATACGCTTATTGTCGGCCAGACGGGGGTCGGGAAGACGATGTTCGCCAAATTGATGTACAACTACGGCAAGCATATGAAGCGGTTCACCGAGCAGGCGCCTTTTATCGTGTTCAACTGCGCCGACTATTACAATAATCCGCAGCTGTTGCTGTCCCATATCTTCGGTCATGTGAAAGGAGCGTTCACCGGAGCCGACCAGGAGAAGCAGGGACTGGTGGAAAAGGCCGACGGCGGCATCCTCTTCCTGGACGAAATTCACCGTCTGCCGCCGGAAGGCCAGGAGATGATTTTCTATTTCATGGATACCCATACGTACAATAAATTGGGCGAATCGGAGCGCAAGCGCAGCGCGAATGTGCTGCTCGTCGCGGCGACGACGGAAGATCCGGGATCATCCATGCTTAAGACCTTTATCCGGCGCATCCCGATCACGATCAATATCCCTCCGTTTCAGGAACGGATGCCCTCGGAACAGCTGCGTATCCTGAAGCACCTGCTGGAGAGCGAGGCCCTTCGCGTCAACAAGCCGATCCGGGTCGAGTCGGAGGTCGCGAAGGCATTGATCGGAAGTGTCACCTACGGCAATATCGGGCAGCTCAAATCGAATATCCAGCTCGTCTGCGCCAAGGGATTTCTGGACAGCATCCGCGAGAACAGGGACGACATCGGACTTGACTTCAAGGTGCTGCCGGGCAATATCCGGGAAGGATTGTTCAACATTGGCAAGAGTCGCAGGGAAAGCGAGGAACTGGAGTCCATCTCCTCCCAGCTCTACATTACTCCGGAAGGGAGCCACGCTGCGGAAGAAGATGTGCTGGAGCCGCCGTTTAATCTCTACAAGCTGATTGAGGACAAGATAAGCCTGTTGAAAGACGAGGGTCTTGACGACAGCTATATCAATAAATTTATCACGACGGATGTCAATATCCATATTAAAAGCTTCTACAACCGTTTCTATAACCAGAAAGGCAGCAGGGAGCGGATTCTCAAAATTGTGGACAGGGAAATCCTCGAATTTGCTGACCAGGTCAAGCTGCTGGTTGAGCAGGAGCTGAACCGGAAATACAGCGACCGGTTCGTCTATGCCTTCAGCCTGCATCTAAGCGCGTTCCTTAAGCGAATCCGGGAGAAGAAATATGGCGGCAAGCCCGTCTATGATCCCGTTGACCCCAATGATGAAGAATACAAAATGGCGCTTACCATCAAGGACATGATTGAATCCGGCTTTGGCATAAGCGTGCCGGAGGCTGAAATTACGTATGTGGCGATTCTGCTCAAATCGGTGGAGGAGGAGCGGAAGGGCAATGTCGGAATTATCGTCGCCGCGCATGGCAACAGTACGGCAAGCAGCATTGTCGGCGTGGTTGACAGCCTGCTCGGAACCTCCGGCATTTGCGCGGTGGACATGCCGCTTGATGTCAGTCCAAGAGAGATTCTGGAGATTATTCTGGGCAAGGTTCAGAGCATTGACAACGGCAGAGGCGTGCTGCTGCTGGTGGACATGGGCTCCCTGCTCAGCTTCGAGGCGGCGATTATGGAGCGGCTCGGAATCAAGGTCAAGACGCTCGATATGGTGTCCACGCCGCTGGCGCTTGAGGCCGTCCGGAAGGCCAGCCTTCTGGATATGGAGCTGGAGGACATCTACCGTTCGCTTAAGGACTTCAGAGGCTACAACAACCTGGAAGCTTCGACCGGCGCGGTTCTGGACAATAAGGTCATCATTACGGTCTGCTCATCCGGCAAAGGAGCGGCGATCAAGGTCAAGGAATTTGTGGAGAAGATCGTCTACGACCTGACGCAGAAGAAAATAGCTGTGATCCCGGCAAAGGTCAGGGAGCTGGACAAGGTGATCAAGGAGCAGCAGGCCAAGCAAACTGTGCTGGCCGTGATTGGAGTCAAGCGGCCGGCAGACCCCAACGTTCCGTTCATTCCTCTGGAGCAGCTGATCGACGCAACCGGCGAGGAGCTGCTGAGAGAGCTGCTGCTGAACCATGAGCTGCCCGTCGTGCAGGACAATCAGGGAGTGGTGATCAAGGATTTATGCGAGGACAGCCTGAAGGAATTCCTGACCTACCTGAATCCCCACAAAATACTGGGTTCCCTGATGAGCTTTGTCAAGGAGCTTGAACGCGGGCTGCAGACGGAATTCGAATACGCGATGAAGGTTCAACTCGCAATTCATACGGCTCATGCGCTGGAGCGGATGGTCATTCACGACGGGCTGGTCTACCGGGGGGAGACGGCGATGCTCGATCCTCATATGATGAATGCGGTGAATCAGGCGTGCGCGATCTTCTCTTCCGGTATCAACCTGTCACTGTCGGACGATGAAAAATATTATATTTGCGAAATGCTCGGTGATGTATATAAAACGGACCCGCTATCGGGGCAAAGTGTATGAAGCGTTTTCATTTGTGTATGAAGACAATAAATCCGAAAGGAATTTTCATTTTTTTTCGGGCGAAAATCCCTGGCGCAGCCGGGGATTTTTATATTTTGCCGAGGGTTCTGCCCTTCATACAGAAGTTTGGCACGAGTCTTGCATTCTAAATATATAGCGAAAGGAATTGAGGGGGTGAAGCAATGATAGGCGTAATTGTAGGCACGCACGGGAAATTTTCCGAGGAGCTGCTGAGGTCCACAGCTATGGTCTTCGGCGAGCTGGAGAACGTAGCCGGTGTGACGTTTGAACCCGGTGAAAGCGTTAACGGACTGGTCGAGAAGTTCAAAGCGGCGCTGGAAACGCTTGAGTGGAGCGACGGCGTAATTTTTCTGGTGGATCTGTTCGGGGGCAGCCCCTATAACGCGGCCAGCCGGATTGCGGCGGGTTATGAGAATATGGACATCGTATCCGGAGTCAACCTGCCGATGATCGTCGATGTTATGGTTAACCGGTCGACGGAGCAATTGGGGGAGCTGGCCGAGCTGGCGATCCGCGCAGGGCAGGATTCAATGAAATCGTTCCGCAGCATAAGAGACAGCCAAACTGAGGAGGAATTGTAAATGGAAATTTCATTTGTTCGCATCGATGACCGGTTGATTCACGGCCAGGTGGCCACTGTATGGGTGAAGGAAACGAAGTGCAACAAAATTATCGCGGTCAGCGATGAAGTGGCGGCCGATACCTTGCGGAAGACGCTGCTCCTTCAAGTCTCTCCTCCGGGAATCAAAGCCTACGTTGTGACTATCGACAAAGCGATCGAGGCGTATAACAATCCGAAATATGCGGATTTCAAGACCTTGTTTCTCTTCACGAATCCGACAGATGTGCTGCGCGTAGTGGAAGGCGGGGTGCCGTTCAAATCGGTGAATGTCGGCGGCATGTGCTATAAGGAAGGCAAGACGCAGATCACGGGCGCAGTCTCCGTGGATAGACAGGATGTCGAGGCTTTCCGCAAGCTCCACGAGAAGGGCATCGAACTGGAGATCCGCAAGGTCGCCAGCGATCCGAAGGTGAATTTGATTTCCAAATTGCAGGATTTCCGGTCGTAGGATAAGAAAGGGGGTTATCGCATGAGTACATTTGAACTTATTATGGTTACTCTGGTCGCGGCGATATGCGGCATGGGCAGCGTGCTTGACGAAGGCCAGACCCATCGGCCTCTGATCGCGTGTACGCTGATCGGCCTGGTTCTGGGCGATGTCAAGACCGGGATCATTCTGGGCGGGACTTTGGAGCTTATGGCCCTGGGCTGGATGAACGTCGGCGCTTCCATGGCTCCCGACGCGGCGCTGGCCAGTGTGGTTTCCACGATCCTCGTCATTGTCGGGCATCAATCGATAGGGGCGGGTATTGCCGTCGCCATACCGATTGCCGCCGCCGGCCAGGTGCTTACGATCTTTGTCCGGACGATCACCGTATTCTTCCAGCATTTGGCGGATAAATATGCGGAATCAGCGAATTTCAAGGGAATTGAGCTGTGCCATTTTATAGCGCTGCTGCTTCAAGGCTTGCGCGTTGCATTGCCCGCTGTTCTGGTAGCGGTTGCAGCGGAAACGGGACTGGTTACGAGCCTGCTGAATTCCATTCCGGAAGTCGTGACGAGGGGCCTGCAAATCGCGGGCGGATTCATCGTCGTCGTCGGCTATGCGATGGTCATCAACATGATGTCCGCCAAATACCTGATGCCGTTCTTCTTCCTGGGCTTCGTCGTTGCCGCCTTTACGGGCATCAACCTGGTCGGCTTCGGTATTGTCGGCGCGGTCCTGGCCATCCTGTACATCCAATTGAATCCGAAATACAGCGCGCAGAGCGCTGCGGTGGAAGAAATTGACGAGCTGTAGCAAGCTTCCGAGAAAGAGGGGATTATACAATGGAAGATAAGAAATTGACGAAAAAAGATTTGAACAGCATGTTTGTGCGCTCCTGGTTCCTGCTTGGCTCGTTCAACTTTGAACGGATGCAGTCCATCGGCTTCTGCGTCTCGCTGATTCCGGCAATCAAGCGGCTCTACAGCAAGAAAGAGGACCAGAAGGAAGCCTTGAAGAGACATCTGGAATTCTTCAATACGCAGCCGTTCATCTCGGCCCCGATCATGGGGGTAACGGCCGCGATGGAGGAGCAGAAGGCCAACGGCCAGCCCATTGACGACGCTACGATCAGCGGGGTGAAGGTCGGCCTGATGGGTCCGCTTGCCGGTGTGGGCGACCCGATTTACTGGGGAACCCTCCGGCCGGTTCTGGCGGCGCTCGGCGCATCCATCGCCCTGACCGGCAGCATCGTGGGTCCGCTCCTGTTCTTCCTTCTCTTTAACGTTTGCCGGCTGGCAACCAAGTGGTACGGCCTGAAATACGGTTATGAGAAAGGTACGGAGATCGTGTCCGACATGTCGGGCAACCGGCTGCGCAAGCTGACGGAATCGGCCTCCATATTGGGGCTCTTTGTTATGGGGGCGCTGGTGTCCAAATGGACCAGTATCAACGTGCCGCTGGTGGTGTCCCAATATACGGGTGCGGACGGCAAGGAAGTCATCACTACGGTTCAGATGATTCTCGATCAGCTGATGCCCGGACTGCTTCCGCTGCTTCTGACCTTCCTGTGCATGAGACTGCTGAAAAAGAAAGTGAATGCGATCGCCCTTATTTTTGCTTTATTTGCGGTAGGCATTATCGGGTATTGGCTTGGCGTATTGGCATAACGCGTACAGACTGACCGCCGGATTCCGTTGGGAACCGTTCATGAGCAGGCCGTCCAGGAGCATCATCCTGGATGGCCTGCTTGAATTTTTGAGGCGGCAGAACTCCGCTATGGCATATCTTTGCGGAACCCGGATGTGTTTTTTCACAATATGTCTTAAACTGGAGTCATAATCACAATCTAGAAAGAGAGCTATTGCACGAATGGAAGATGCCTTGATGTAGCCTCGGGGAGGAAGTATGGAGAAGCTGCTGGAAATGATTGCGGAGGAGTTGCTGGATCGGCTGGAGCTGGAAAGCGTACATCCGGAGGACCCGATTCAGGTCCGGAATGTTCCAAGGCCCTGGAGGCTGCTGGGATCGGGAAATTATGCGGCGGTGCTCTGTCACCCCGAATACGATAAATATGCGGTGAAGATTTATGCGCCCGGAAGGCCGGGGCTCGAAGAAGAAGTGGAGGTATACCGCCGTCTTGGCGCTCATCCGGCCTATTCGGAGATGTACTATGCGGGCCCTGATTTTCTGGTGCTCAAGCGGCTTAGGGGGGTCACCTTCTATGACTGCATCAAGCGGGGCATTCCCATCACCGATCAGGCGATCCGCGATATTGACGAGGCGCTGAGCTATGCGGTTTCACGGGGGCTGCACCCCCACGATGTCCATGCCAAAAATGTAATGACCCAGGACGGGCGCGGCCTGATTGTGGATATCTCGGATTTTCTCAAGCAGGAGGACTGCACGATGTGGAACGACCTCAAGAAAGCTTATACCCGGTTGTACAGGCCGCTTGCGTCGCTTTGGCTGTTTCCGGTGCCCCGTCCTGTTCTGGAAGCGGTGAGGAAAGGCTACCGACTGTGGAGGCGCAGACAGAGCTGAGACAAGGGCTATGGCGGCCGGGATGCCAAACAAGAAAGGCAAGCGGCTGCGAACCGCAGTTTCCGGGTTTCATGAAGCCAATTTAGGTTGCCCCGCCAGAAGCGGGGTTATTTGCGCTGCGATTTTTCACTCCGTTAACTTTTTTCCGAAAGTTTTACCTTATCCTGAGTTTCCGGCGGTCTTCGTTTTACATATACGCCTTACACTGGCAGAGGGTTGTATTAAGACACGTTGCCAATACATAAAGGAGGCATCGCCATGAGCGAGCTTGATAATCGGCTCCGTCTTCCTGCCGGAACAAGAAGAGCTTCGGCAAGAGCCGGCCGGCGTACGGTTTCGTTAAAAGCGCTGAAAGTGCGGGAAAATATGCTTGCCTATGCCTTTCTGGCGCCATCGCTGCTCCTGTTCGGAGTGTTTATGTTCTATCCTCTGCTGCGGTCGGTCTATCTCAGCCTGTACAGCACGGACCCGGCAGGGAGAGTGGCCTCATTCGTCGGACTCCGGAATTTCACGTCATTGTTTGCCTCCGGGCTGTTCCTGGACGGCATACGTGTAACCGCGCTGTTCGCGCTTCTCACGGTTCCGGCAGGGCTGCTGATCGCCCTTGTGCTTGCGGCTCTTACCCATAATCTGCTGAGAGGCAAGCGGCTGTTCCAATTCGCATTCTCGCTTCCTATGGTGCTGTCCGTGGGTTCCGCGGCCGTTATCTGGAAGTTTCTGTTTCATCCGTCGCTCGGGATGCTGAACTACGGACTGGAGCTGGCCGGAATTGCGCCGGTGCCCTGGCTGACCAGCCCGAAGTGGGCGCTGCTCTCCGTCTCGCTCATGACCGTCTGGATGAATCTGGGGTTCAATTACATCGTGATTTCCAGCGGAATGCAGGGTATTCCGGATGACATGTACGAGAGCGCCAGGATCGACGGTGCGGGGCCGATGGCGATGTTCCGCAAAATTACGATTCCGCTTCTGTCCCCGACGCTGTTCTTCGTGCTTGTCGTATCCATCATCAGCGCCTTTCAATCGTTCGGGCAGATTAATATTTTGACCCAGGGCGGTCCGATGAACAGCACCAATGTCTTTGTCTACTCCATTTACCGGGAGGCCTTCGTCAATTTCCGGTTCGGAACCGGCAGCGCCCAGGCGCTACTCTTGTTCGTGGTTATCATGCTCCTTACCCTGATTCAGTTCAAGTGGGTGGAAAGGAAAGTGCATTATCAATGAAAAAGCATATCGCCGGACAAGCAGCCGTCTATCTCATCCTCGCCCTGGCTGCCGTATTTGCGCTCTATCCGGTCGTGTACAGCTTCTTTCTGTCCGTGATGAAGCCGGAGGAAGCGAGCGCCTTTCCGCCGTCCATTGTGCCGCATTCGTTCAATCCGGCCAACTTCTTCGAAGTGTTCGAAATCGTGCCGATTGCGGCCTTCATCGGAAATACGTTTCTCGTATCCGGCATCGTTATGGTCGGTCAGCTCATTACGGCGAGCCTTGCGGCTTACGCTTTTGCCAAAATGGAGTTTAGGGGCAAGGGCTTCATCTTCAGCCTGTTCGTCGCCTCGATGATGGTTCCCTGGGAAGTGACGATGATCCCGAATTATTTGACGGTCCGCAGCCTGAACTGGCTCGATACATATCAGGGGCTGACGGTTCCCTTTCTGGCGACGGCGTTCGGTACCTTCCTGCTGCGGCAGTTCTTCCTTCAGTTGCCGAAGGAGCTGTTCGAAGCGGCGAGAATGGACGGCTGCGGGCATATCCGCTACTTTCTGCGGCATGTGCTGCCGTTGTCCCGGCCTGCGATCGGCACCCTGGCGGTGTACTCCTTCCTGAATATGTACAACTCCTACCTGTGGCCGCTGCTGATTACGAACAGTGAAATGATGCGGACGGTGCAGATCGGCATTTCCATGCTGGAATTTCAGGAATCGACGTCGTGGAATCTGGTGTTTGCCGGAATTACGCTCGTAATATTGCCTTCCTTGCTGCTGCTTGTATTCGGGCTGAAGCAGCTGGTGCGGGGCATGTCGGCCGGAGCGCTGAAGGGCTAGAAGGCGCGGCCAATGGAAGAAATCAGCTGCTTGATGCAGATGATCCATAGATCCACAAAGAGGGATAGCCGAAAAGGAGAGGTTAATGAGATGAAGAGGTTTGGCTTTGGAAGACTGCGTTTCAGACGCGGGATGATTCTGGTGCTCGCTGTGTTTATGGCGGTTGTGACGGGCTGCGGAGCGAATTCGGGCGCTGGCGACAATACCGGAGCGAATAATACATCGTCTAACAACGAAAAAAGCGGAGATAGTGGCGCGGTTAGCGCTTCGGCCGCACCGGTGAAAATCACTTGGTGGCACTCCATGTCCGGCACCGGGGAGAAAGCGATCAACAAGATTGCGACCGATTTCAACGCAAGTCATCCCGGGATTCAGGTAGAAGCGGTCTACCAGGGCAAGTACGACGAGAGCCTGAACAAGCTGAAGGCTTCGCTCGGGTCGGACAGCGGCCCGGATCTGATGCAGGTGTATGAGATCGGCAGCAAGTTCATGATCGACTCCAAGATGATTACTCCCGTACAGAAGTTTATCGACGAGGATAACTTTGACCTGTCCTCCCTGGAGCCGAACATCACCCGTTATTATACGATCGGCGGCAAGCTGAACGCGATGCCGTTCAATACGTCGAATCCGATTCTGTATTACAACAAGGACGCCTTCAGAGCAGCCGGACTCGATCCCGAGAATCCGCCCAAGACCTTCGAGGAATACGAGGCGGCCGCCAAGGCGCTCAGCAAGAACGGCAAGCCGGGAGCCGCAATCGCGATTTATGGATGGTTCATGGAGCAGCTGTTCGCCAATCAGAATGCCGAGTACGTGAACGGAGGCAATGGCCGCGACGCGGCTGCGACGGAATCGCTGCTGGCTTCGGACGCCGGCGTGAAGACGCTGGAGTGGTGGAAGAAGATGGTCGATGAGAAAGCTGTCGCCAACCTTGGACGCGATACGGATGACACGGACAGCGCCTTTGCCGCCGGGCAGGTGGCGATGACCCTCAATTCGACGGCCGCCTTGCGGAAGATGGTGGATGCGGTAGGAGGCAAGTTCGAGGTGGGCACGGGCTTTCTTCCGAGACCGGAAGGCGTCAAGGAAGGCGGCGTTGTCGTCGGCGGAGCCAGCCTGTACATTATGAACAACAAGCCGGAGGAGCAGCAGAAGGCCGCCTGGGAGTTCATCAAGTACGTCGCTTCCCCGGAGGTTCAGGCGGAATGGAGCGTAAGCACCGGCTACTTCCCGATTACGAAGGCCGCGTACGACCAGCAGGTCCTGAAGGACAACATGGCCAAATATCCGCAGTTCCAGACCGCAGTCGATCAGCTTCATGCTTCAAGCGCCTCGAATGCCACATCGGGAGCGGTGATGGGCATCTTCCCGGAAGCCCGCCAGATTGTGGAAGGCGCCATTGAGGAAGCGCTGAACGGCCAGAAGGCGCCGAAGAAGGCGCTGGAGGATGCCGCAGCGCAGATCACCGACAAGCTGGAGCAGTATAATGCCACTGTAAAATAATATAAGGACCCGGAAGATTTGGCCGCCAGGCTGCCTGATAAGGCGCTTGGGGGCCATTTGTTATTTTTTTGTGAAGAGGAGAGCATGAATATTTTTGTGTAAGCGCATCCAAGGTGCGGTTGATCTAATTTTATTGTTGAATGATGTCGAAGAAAGAAGAGAGAGAGTTTACCCAAACCACGAAGATTCCGAGGGGAGGTCTGCCGTCTTGACTACCATACATAGCATGGTTTACGTAGCGATTGTCATTATGGCTTATTTTATTGTGCGCCTGTACATGAAGCAGATGAGAGACGCCAAAAAGCTGCTGGAGACCGAAAAGAAGTACAATGAGCAATTGCGCCTGTACCTGAATGTCATCGAGCAATCGCCGCTTTCCATCGTGATAACCGATACGCACAGCCGGATTGAATACATCAACCCTTACTTTACGGAGGTCACCGGGTACAGTATGGAAGAGGTGGTCGGCCAGACGCCCGGGATTCTCAAGTCGGAAGAAACCTCGCCGGAAACCTATTGGAATATGTGGAGGACCATCAGCAAGGGCGACAAGTGGCAGGGGGAATTCGTCAACAAGAAGAAGAGCGGAGAGAAGTATGCGGAGGCCGTTATCATCTCTTCAATCAAGGACGATAACCAGAGGATCACACATTATGTGGGGATTAAAGAGAATGTCTCCGAGTATAAACGTATAAAAAAAGAGCTTTCAGACCAGCTGTACTTTACCTCGCAGCTGATTGACACCCTTCCCTATCCGTTATTTTATTTGGATGTAGAGGGTTATTTCCTTGGCTGCAACGCGGCCTATGAGCAGGCGTTCAACGTGAAGCGGCTCGAATTGACCGGTCTGCACACGAGGCACTTGTCGCATTTGCCCCGGGAAAGCTACGAGGAGCTGGACGATATGAGACAGGAAGTGACCCGGAACGGCCAGCCATCCCAAAGGCAGCTTAAAAGACAGTTTGCCGACGGTCAAGAGCATGACATTCTCTATTCCCTGTCGGCCTATCATTTGTCGGATGGCACCGAGGGCGGGTATTTAGGCATCATGATGGACATCACCGATCTGAAGATCAAGGAGAAGGAGCTACTGGAGAGCCGGAATTTTCTCGATGTCATCATCAATCATATTCCGGTGATGGTCTATGTCAAGGACGCGGAAGACCTCAAGATCTATAAAGCGAATCAGGCCTGTGCGGACTTCCTTGGACGGTCCCCCGAGGAAATGAAGGGCATGAGCGATGCCGAGCTGTTCCCGCAAGAGGTGGCGGCAAAACTGAACGCTACGGACCGAAAGGTGCTGGAGCACAGGCAGACCGTGAACGAGATCGAAATTTTGCCGGTTGACAGCGAACAGGGCACGCTGCGTTATGTCCATGCCTCCAAGGTGCCGATTCTGGATGCCGATGGCAATGTCATCTTTCTTCTGGGCGTCTCCGAGGACATTACCGAGCTGAAGCAGAAGGAAAGCGAGCTTAAGCAGGCGCTGTACATGGCGGAAGAGGCGACCGCCGCCAAATCCGAGTTTCTGGCCAACATGAGCCATGAAATCCGGACGCCGATGAACGCCATTATCGGACTGGCCCATCTGGCGCTCAAGACCGAGCTTAGTCCGAAGCAGAGAGACTATCTGTCCAAAATACATAATGCGGGAACCTCTTTGCTTGGCATTATCAACGAGATTCTGGATTTCTCCAAGGTAGAATCCGGCAAGCTTGAGCTGGAGGTTACTGAATTCGAACTCCCGGAGGTTATTACCGATGCCGTGGCCCTCTCCAGCCAGTCCGCCTACGACAAGGGCCTGGAGCTGATGTATTACACGCCGGCCGATGTTCCGGTGACTCTTGCCGGCGATCCGCTCCGCCTTCAGCAGGTTCTGACCAATCTGGTAAGCAATGCCGTCAAATTCACCGAGAAGGGCGAGGTTGTCGTCCGGGTCGAGCAGGTCCGGCGTATACACAACCGGGTGAAGCTGAAATTCAGCGTACGCGACACGGGGATCGGGCTTACTAAAGAAGCGGAAGCAAGGCTCTTCCAGGCGTTCACGCAGGCGGACAGCTCCACCACGCGCAAATTCGGCGGAACGGGTCTCGGGCTGGCTATCAGCCGCAAGCTGGTCGAGATGATGGGAGGAAACCTGTGGGCGGAGAGCAAGCCGGGTGAAGGGAGCACCTTTGCGTTCACCGCATGGTTCGGCATCAGGAAGGCGGGCGGCTCCTCGAACCGTGAGGTGCCCAAGGAGATGAGATCGCTGCGGATGCTGGTCGTTGACGACAATCGGGCCGCAAGGGAGCTTCTCGTTAAGAATTTGCAGGATTTCAATTTCAGCGCATCCGCCGTATCGTCCGGAGAAGAAGCGATTCTTGCTCTTGAGGAAGCGGATGAGCATGCGCCTTACGATCTTGTGTTTCTGGATTGGGAGATTGAGGGCGAATATGGGCTTGAAACCGCCAGAAGGATCAAAAAGCATGCGGGGCTAAAAGTGATTCCCGCAGTTATACTCGTTACGGCGTTCGGGAAGGACGTCTCTTTGAAGCAGGCTGATGTTGCGGATTTGGACGACATGCTGGTCAAGCCCGTCAATCAATCCCTGCTGTATGATACGATCATCAATTTGTTCGCGCCGCATAGCGGGGAGCTTCCTCTGCCCTCAAGCGTGAACGAGAAGGACTACAAGCTGGAGGGCTTAAGAGTTCTGCTGGCCGAGGACAATGAAATCAATCAGCAAATCGCCGTTGAGCTGCTGAAAAGCCAGGGAGTGGAGACGGAGGTTGCTTCAAACGGGGCCGAGGCCGTCCGGATGCTCGGGGAGCTGCCGGAGTCTTATTTCCAACTGGTGCTTATGGATATGCAAATGCCGCTCATGGACGGATTTGAAGCCGCAAGAAGAATCCGGGAGCAGGGCCTGGAGCTGCCGATCATCGCCATGACGGCCCGCACGATGCCGGAAGAAAGGGAGAAATGTCTGGCGGCGGGCATGAACGATCATGTGTCCAAGCCAATCGACCCCGATATTCTGTTCAGCATCATAGACAAATGGACCCCGGAGGATGTGAAGGGACGGTCTTCGCAGTCGGCGCAAGGGGATACCGGTCCAGAACAAGGCCTTGAGGCGCCGATCCTCCCGCAGCTTAATGGAATCGATACAGCAAGCAGTCTAAAGCGGACGGGCAACAACGAGAAGCTATACATCAGTCTGCTGCGGAAATATGCTGACAGCCACGGGAACACGGTGAGGAAGATCAGGGAGGCCGTCAATCGGCAGGATTTCGGCGAGGCGCACAGACTTGTCCATAACTTGAAGGGCGTATCCGGCAATATCGGCGCTTTGGAGGTACAGAGCCTGTCGGATGAAATCGGCGGATTACTGTCCGGGGGCTGGGCCGGGGAGGAATTGGCGCCGCTTCTTGAGCGGCTTGAGGCCGCCGTCATCGGCATATCGGAGGAAATCCTTTCCGCATTAGAAGGAATTTCAAGTTCCGGTGCCGAAGCAGAAGGGAACATGCCTCCTCGCCGGCTGGTAAAGCAGGAGATCGGCCGGCTGCTCGGTCTGCTGAAGGACAGTGACAGCGAAGCGGTGGACTATTTCAATGCGGTGAAGGATCAATTAAAGGCATGGATGGAGCCGGAGGATTGGCGCGGAATGGAGCAATCGATGGGGATATTCGACTTTGAAGAAGCGATTGACCGGATTGAAAGGGTGGCAAGGAGCAGCAATCTGTGCATTGAGGGTGATGAGAATGCTTGACCTGAGACCCGTTATTTTAGTTGTGGACGATACGCCTGACAACATTGCTTTACTTAGCGGCCTCCTGAAAGAGTGGTACAAAGTGAAAATCGCCACGAACGGCGAGAAGGCGCTCGCGGTAGCCAGGTCCGCGCCGCCCGATTTGATTCTGCTGGATATTATGATGCCGGTCATGGACGGTTACGAAACATGCCGGCGGCTCAAAATGGATAAGGAGCTTGAAGATATTCCGGTGATCTTTCTGACCGCCAAGGAAGAAGCGGAGGATGAGAACAAAGGCTTCGAACTGGGAGCCGTTGACTATATTACCAAGCCGATCAGCGCTCCCGTTCTGTTGTCGAGGGTCAGGACGCATTTGACGCTCAAGCGGTCCAACGACTTCCTCAAAGACAAGAACCATTTCCTGGAGACGGAAATATCGAGGCGGATCAAGGAGATTTCGCTCATCCAGGAGGTGACCATCATGTCGATGGCCTCCCTTGCCGAAATCAGGGATGTGGATACCGGGAACCATATCCAGCGGACGAAGATGTATATCGAGGAGTTGGCCACCCAGCTTGCCCGGACGCCCAAATACAGCGGGGTCTTGAACCGGGAGACGGTCGACCTGATTGTCACCTCGGCTCCGCTCCATGATATCGGGAAGGTGGGCATACCGGATCATATTCTGCTGAAGCCGGGGAAGCTGACCCGGGATGAGTTCGAAATTATGAAGACCCATACCACCTTGGGCAAAGAAGCGATCTTGCGGGCGGAGCAGCTGATGAACAAGAAAGAGACCTTTTTCCGGTATGCGAAGGAAATTGTATATTCCCATCATGAGAAATGGGACGGCACAGGGTATCCCGAAGGACTGGCTGGAGAGAGCATTCCGCTTTCAGCGCGGCTGATGGCCGTCGCCGACGTCTATGACGCGCTTACGAGCAGGAGGGTATACAAGGAAGCCATGTCCCATGAAGAGGCGGTGGAGATTATCACGGGGAATGAGGGCAAGCATTTCGACCCGGATATCGTCCGGGTATTTCTTGGCTGCCAGCGTAAATTCAGAGAAATTGCCGGCATGTATCAGAACGAGGAAGTGCATTAGCGGCAGATAAAGAACGGATTTGATTTACCGGACTAATCATAATGAGGAGGCTGTTCACTTGAACGAAGTGCTGTCAACGCTGGCGAATCATCGCTCTTATCGGGACTATTCACGGCGGCCTGTGGAGCAGGAAGTATTGGAGAAAATAATCCGGGCGGCGCAGGCGGCTCCTTCATGGATCAACGGGCAGCATGTGACGATCATTTCTGTGCGGGACGAGGAGCGAAGACGGGAGCTGTCCGTGCTCAGCGGGAACCAGAAGCATGTCGCCGGGGCGCCGGTGTTTCTTGTGTTCTGCATGGATTTTTACCGCGCCAAGCTGGCCGGAGAGATCGAGAAGATCCCATTCGACGCGGAACGCGATGTGGACGCGCTGCTGACCGGAGCAACGGATGTGGGCATTGCGCTGGAGGCGGCGATTGTCGCGGCGGAGTCTCTGGGCCTTGGCATCATTCCGATTGGCGGAGTCCGGCGGAATACGCGCGGGGTCATCGAGCTTCTCCAGCTGCCGAAATAT
>NZ_ASSC01000796.1 GCF_000520735.1 Paenibacillus forsythiae T98 | reverse complement strand
CCGCCTGTGCAGCCAAATGAATGAATCACCGGCAGAGGTTGAAGAGTTTCGGGAGGAGATGACGGCTAATCTACTGAGCAGTATAGAGGACTGGATTTCAAGGGGATACACGGAAGCGGATGCTCTCCATAAGGCCCTGGAGAACTTCGGAGAGCCAGGCCAGATCGAAACCGAGCTGAAGTCGCTTTACCGGATGAAAAAGGTATTTTCGGGCAGCATTCTGACAGCGGCGATTGCCTTGTTTTTGCTGGGGGCTGTCATTGTAGGCGGATTCTTTGTATGGAATGAACTGCTCCATTATGAGGCGGCCGAGAAAACTTTTGCTATCGTGGAGCGGGAGATGGGAACCGCAGAGAACCCGGTCAGTCAAGAAATGAGAGAGAAGCTGAAGAAGAGGGTTGCGAGCAGCTGGAGCATTACCGCAGTCGTGCTTCGGATACAAGAAGACAA
>NZ_ASSC01000795.1 GCF_000520735.1 Paenibacillus forsythiae T98 | reverse complement strand
CCGCAGACCCATTGACGGAAGCCACTGGCGCGGCAGCCTGCGCCGGAGCGCCGAGCGTTGCCGCAAAGAGGGAGGATTGCAGCGCGTTTCGTTCAGCCTGAACTGCGGCAATCTGAGCTTCCTGAATGGCAATCTGCGCCTCTGCGGTCTTCAGGGTATTGTAGTTGATAACGAGCGCCTGCTGCTCCGCAGTCAGCGCCTTGTAGGCTGCGCGCGCCGCCGCCACCTTGTTCTTCTCGGCAAGCGATACCGCGTCAGGCAGCGCGTTAATGAGCTGAATCACCGCATCCGCCGCAGCCTGGTTCTGCAGCTTGACAATCCGGGCTTCCGCCGCAAGCAGCTTGTCCATGTTGCTGACAAGCCCTTGCTGCGCCTCAGTCAGCGCGCTATATGCGGCGCGGGCCGCTTCGACGGCCGCCCGGTCCTCCAGCGTCACCAGATTCGGCAGATTAGAAATCTTCTCGATAACCGGGTTCACGATAATCAGGTTGTTCCGCAGCTCCTCCCTGGTCACAAGCTGCGCCTCCAGATTGGTCAGCTTGCTGTAGTTGACAACCAGCGCCTGTTGCTCTGCACTCAGCGCCTCGTAAGCGGCGCGAGCCTCTTCTACAAGCGGCTTCTGCACAAGCGACACTTCCGGCGGCAGCGCCTCAATCTTGGCGATGACGGCATCTACCTCCAGTTGATCCTCCGTCGCATCGGTAACCACATAGCGGGAGAAGTGCGAGGTCTTGAAGGTGACGCTGCCTTCCTGCGAGAAGTCGGCGCCAGGCACTTCCTCAAGCGCCGGACCGGATGGATTATAGTAATACAGTCTCGCGCTGTAAGGATGGTCGATGCCGCTAACCGGCACAGTAACCTTCACGCCCGCGCCGAGGCTGGTTACTTCATTCCGGCCCATCGTCGCGTTCAGTTCAAAGGAACTGCCGTAGATCCGCTTGGCCGGAAGCAGTGGCGACGCTTCGCTCTCAAATCCGGGAATCGAGCCGGAGTATCCGAAGGTGACCGCTCCCACCATCCCCTTGAACAGCCGGTCGAACACCGGCACGGGAGCCGTAAGGGACGCCTCGCCGAACGAGACCCCGACATTAGGCAGCTCAGCGCCGGACACAATCGGGATTGTGTTCACATCTCTGGAGTAGACACTGTAAGTTGCGGTGACTACAGGGACCCTCTCCAGATTGACCAGTCCTGCGCTGCTTCCTTCCGGTATGCTCCTGGCCGGATTCAGCGGATAGAAGTCGCGGGAGTTGATTACCCCGTCATCGTCCCAGTCATACGTGTACAAGGCCAGCACGGCATTGCCCATATTGTCCGGGCGGGTACCGATTGTCGGGGAACCGTTAAGCCCTGCGAAATCACCGTCAAGCGACGCTGAGTCTGCCGCCAGTACAAATCCGTCGTCGGTGAGCGCGATGATGTCCGTCAATGTTTCATGGAAGCCGGAGTACTCAAACGCCTCATTGCTTGAACCGCCGGCAAAAGAGAGCCAGTCCGTCGTCAGATCGGCACTCGTCCGCAGCACAACATAATCCCGCCCGCCTTTGGGATCGCCGATTGGCGACAAGGTCTCGCCGCCGTAATCATTGGAGGTGGACAGCGCCTGTCCTGCAAACAGGTAGCCCCCGTCAGCCAGCGGGATGACGGAATGCAGCGAGTCCGGGCCGGTCCGGATCTGGCCGTAGGTGTCCCGCGTTTCATTCCCGACAAGATTGCGCTTCGTAATAAGCGTGCCGTCCGCCGCGTACTTGCCCATGATGGCCACAGAGCTGCTTTCAGTTTGATTATAGCCGGCGGCTACAATGTTCCCCGCCTTGTCCGCCGCCACATCCTGAAAGGACCCGTTTCTTAGTTCGTCCGAAGGCTGAGTACGGGCCCAGCCAATTCTCCCCAGCCCGTCCACCTTCATCAGAAAAGGATTCCTGGTAATCTGAGGATCAGAGTTGACGGGAACATGCTTGTCCGGCTCCGCGCTGCTGACGATATCCGAGTAGGCATAACTCCCGCCGCCGATGGCGTATCCACCGTCAGGCAGGGCAGCTATCGTTTGAAAATAGTAAGAAGGCACTCCGGCGTAATATCCGTTCTGCCCGATAAATTCGCCGGTATAGGACACAATGCTCTCCCGGCTGCCCGCCGCGTCATATTGAACGAGAATCCCCCGATACCCGCTGTCAAGACCCGCGAAATCGCCGCTCTCCGCATTCGTACCCCCTACAGCCGCGAATCCCCCGTCAGCTCTTGCGGCAACTGATTGTAATACGGTAGTGTCAATCGCTCCGCCGCCCAGTTGGCTCAACTGCACAATATCGCCATCCCGGCTCAGCTTGAGCACAATGGCAAGGGATTGGTTCCTGGAAGTGCCCCGGTTCATCCGGAGAGTCCATTCCTTGCCCCGAAAATCGCGAATAGGAAAGTCGGATATACCAGCCCTGCCATCGAGGTAACTTACATTTCCAACTGCAACGTAACCACCGTCTGCCAATGTCTCCACGTCACGGAGGTTTATACTAAAATAATTAATAATAGATTTACTTGCCCCAGGCACGTACAGCCCCTGCGTCCAGAGCGTCTTGAGATTTCCTTCATCATCCCGGCCGGACTTCATAATGAAGGCTGACTTGGCGGCCTGCCCCGCCGCCGCTGCCTCGTTAATCGCCGCAGGAACCGTTCCCCCAAGACTCCCTACTGCTACGAAATCCCCGTAGGCATCGGCCGTCACACTGGCGAAATCTCCGGCTCGCCCGCTCCCGGTAAGCACCCCCCCCATGCCAATCACGCTCTTGACCTGCGGCTGATCCATATCGCTGAAATAACCGGCGATCTCCGGCTCGCCCTCGGCATATGCCGTTCGCGGATACGAACCGGGAACAATCACGCCCGCCAGCAGCAGAACAGCCAGCGCGAGGGAAAGCCATCTTCCTTCCCTCTGTCTCCACTTAAGCCCCCCATAGATCATGTTACCTTTCCTCCCCTTATCACCTATTGTCAGTTTCAGATTTAAACATAATCTGTCACCATTCGGCAATATCATTTATATCTAATTATAATTAAATTGAATTAAATTGAATTTTTCTTGAACAGAATTGCCACTATTATTGCACTTTCGATATAAACAGATATAATTTATTTTAACGATTTGTTCTTTTTTTGCATTTCATCAATTCCATGGAATGTCTAAAATGCGACAATGAGTATAAATATATGTGATATTAAATCACAAGGCAGGTTACCTCCTCGTACTTCCTTAGAATTTACATAATGCTTATTGGTGAAAGGGCGCGCAACAAATCTATTATTGATTACAAGGAGGATTTCCGAATGTCAGCAGAACAGCCCGTCCAGCTTCGCAGCAAATTCTTTTCTCTGTTTCTCGTAGTAGCCGTCTTGACCACACTTCTGTTCTCCGGCGCGAAGTCGGCCTTTGCGGCCACCAATCCGGTAGTAACCGGATTTACAATTACGTCGTACTATGACTCTTCTCTTGGTACGGACGCAGCAAGAGAAGACTCCCAGAAGGTGTACGTCGATGTTACCTTCGACCAGGCCATTACCGTGGCCTCCGGGGTTGAGGACGATTTCAGCGTCTCCATTGCCGGCAGCACACTGGAAACAGACGGGTCAACAACAAAGACCTACACGGTTGATGCCCTTGGCACAAACGGCATCCGATTCACCATTCTGCCATATGATGACGATTCTTTCTTCGCCCTGATGGCGGCCAACCTGACCATTACCGCTGCTTCCGGAACCTCCATTCCAAGCATCACTGCGGCGGCCGACGCCACCAAGACGGCGACCTGGACCTCTTCGACGCTATCCGAGCAGCTTATCAACACAGGCGTCAGCCTGAGCGGCATCAGCACGGTTACAGGCAACACCTCCACCAGCACCAAGCCGAGCGTAACCGCCAGCTTCAATAACCTGCCTCAGGTTCGCGGCATCTCCTGGTTCTACCTGAAGAGCACCATTGGCGGTACAACAACCATTATTCCTTGCACAGTGGATGCCTCCGGTTATCCGACATCCTTCCCGGCGGTCGTGAACGGCGCCTTCCCGATTCATTCGCACAATTTCTACTCTGCTGGTGCGACTGCATCCAGCTACGCTACCCAGTTGGCCAACTTCATTAACGGAAATAACACCGACTACGGCGACTACTCCGTAACGACTTCGGGCGGCCAGTTCACGATTACCCGAGACACTGCGTACTCCACCGGCGAAGTACTGAGCATTGAAGTTCACAATTACTTGAACTAGGAAGCAGCGACGCGCGCCCGCTTGATTTCCCGGTACAAATGGCACAGCTCCGGACCGTCTTCTGACGGCTTCCGGGGCTGTGTTATTTCAGCAGCCCTTCGGGCAACAAGAAAAGCATCCCGCGCTCCACACGCCGAGATGCTTGATTCCTTTCTTTTTCTGGCATACTCCTCGTTCACGGCCCTGCTCAATCATCGCCCCATGCCGGAATTTTCGCAGAGCTTGCTCCAGCCCTTTTTACAGCCACTCCCGCCTTCCCTT
The DNA here is from genome assembly GCF_000520735.1 of Paenibacillus forsythiae T98. Classification (GTDB taxonomy): domain Bacteria; phylum Bacillota; class Bacilli; order Paenibacillales; family Paenibacillaceae; genus Paenibacillus_AQ; species Paenibacillus_AQ forsythiae. Next base: position 1,234 of record NZ_ASSC01000795.1, on the reverse strand, counting down.
CAGCAGCAAATACAGGAAGCACGGCGCGCCGATCACCGCAGTAAGAATGCCCAGCGGAATTTCCTGGGGGAACGCGCTGCGGGCCAGATCATCCACTCCGAGCAGAAAGGTTCCGCCCAGCAGCATCGACACCGGCAGCAGCACCTTGTAATCCGGGCCGACCAGGAGCCGGGTCATATGAGGCACAACCAGGCCGACCCAGCCGATCATTCCGCCGATGGATACCGCCGAGGCCGTCAGCAGCGTCGAGCAGAGAATGACCAGCACGCGCAGCCTCCGGACATCCACTCCAAGCGCCTCAGCTTCCTCCTCGCCGAAAGACAGCACATTCATCCGCCAGCGCACCAGCAGCAGCGGAATGCTCCCCAGCAGAAAAGGAGCCAGCATAACGAGCAAGTCCCGGCCGGTCACGGCGGACAAGCCTCCCATCATCCAGAAGGTGATCGCGGGCAGCTTGCTGTACGGATCGGCCACGTATTTGATCAGGGAAGTAAAAGAGCCAAATAATGCAGACACGACCATGCCCGTCAGCAAGAGCGCCAGAATCGTTCCCCCTTTACGCCCCATGGATGAGCCAATCGTATACGTAAGCAGAACCGCCCCCAATCCAAAGACAAAGGCCGACGCCTGCACGCCAAGCATCCCCATAGACAGCAGAATGCCGAGCGCCGCGCCGAATCCCGCCCCCGTTGAAGCGCCGAGAATATCCGAGGATACCATCGGATTGCGGAACAGCCCCTGATAGGCCGCCCCCGCCGCCGCCAGCGCCGCGCCGATCAGCATGGCTGAGAATATGCGGGGAATCCGCACCTTGAACAGCACCATCTCCACTTTCTCCGGCCATACCGGCGCCTGCCCCAGCATTTTGCCGATGACAATCTGCACGACTTGCTCCAGCGAAATTCCGTATCTCCCCCACGCGAACGACCCCAGGAACACCACGCACGCGCAGGCGATCAATACCGCTCCGGTTAACCTGCTCCTGACCAGAACGGACCTCCCGCCCCCTTCATTTCTCCCCGCTGAACCGATGTCTGCATGATTATGCTGCACCCCGGACTTCCTCCATTCTTCAATATACATAGCTTGGTGTTAACTAAATATATCTAAATATAATAAATTATATTTATAATAGATTCTTTGGCAGGAAACATCAACTGTACAATCAATGAACAAACGGGCCTTTACCCTATCTTACCAAAACTCCCATCGAAGTCTTCCGGGGATCAAAAAA
>NZ_ASSC01000794.1 GCF_000520735.1 Paenibacillus forsythiae T98 | reverse complement strand
GAACGAATATCGGCAGGCAAGCCGCTGTACGGTATCAGAACGGATAAGCCCGGATTTCCGAGAGAGCGGAATCCGGGCTTTTACTTAGGCGTTTGAAGCAGACCGACGCGGCAGCCGTTCTCCAGCGCGGTGAATCTGGCATACGTGCCGGTGAATAGCGCAGCCTGTCCGGACTTGTGTTACGTGCTGTACAATATACGGCGGGAAGGAGAGGACTATATCCGGTTCGTTGATGTGCAGAGGAGAACGGAGGGACAGCATGTTCGATTTCCCAGCGCCTCAAGCGGGCTGTTCCTGCAAATCTGCAGGTTGTCCCGGTGAATTTCACCCCGAAAGAGAAAATAGATGCAATGACGGCTAAGCCCCCTAAATCCGGAGTCATGCCCTACA
>NZ_ASSC01000793.1 GCF_000520735.1 Paenibacillus forsythiae T98 | reverse complement strand
TCCATCAAAATGGCAGGGGACAAGTTCGACGAATCCATTTTAAAATATATCAAGCAGAAGTATAAGCTGCTCATCGGTGAACGGACGGCTGAAGATATCAAGCTGACCATCGGGAATGTGCGTCCGGGCGGCGTGCAGGCCGAGATGGATATTCGCGGCCGTGACATGGTAAGCGGGCTTCCCCAGACTCTGACCATTACCTCGATCGAAGCGCAGGAGGCGCTTTGGGACCCGGTGTCGTCCATTGTGGCGGCGGCGAAGACGGTTCTGGAACGCACGCCTCCGGAGCTGTCCGCCGATATCATTGACCGCGGCGTCGTGCTGACCGGAGGAGGCGCGCTGCTGAGCGGACTTGCTGAGCTGCTCTCCGAAGAGCTGCATGTGCCCGTATGGGTGGCGGAAGACCCGATGCATTGCGTGGTGAAGGGAACGGGCATTTTGCTGGATCATTTGGACAAGGCGGTTAAGAAAAAATTTTAAGCGGCCGATATAAAAGATAAAGGTTCATACGCCGGAATTCGGGGTTTTGCGGTTCAGGAAGGAGAAACGCCTTTATGATAAGAGGGTTATATACGGCTGCTGCCGGTATGGTCACGGAGCAGCGCAGACATGACACGGCAACGCAAAATATCGCCAATCTCAATACGACGGGGTACAAGCAGGTCGAAAGCATCAGCCATTCGTTCCCCAATATGCTGATCTCCGCCATGAACGGCCGGACGGCGAAGCCGATTGGCAGAATAAATACGGGGGTATTCGCCGAGCAGTCCATGTCCAAATATTTGCAAGGCGATCTGGTCGAAAGCGGGAAGCTGACCGATTTTGCGCTGTCGGCCGATTTGCGTCTCGCCGATCCAGCCACCGGGGGAAATATCCCCTTTGACGCTTCGGGCAAGTATATCAACGATCAGGGCGAGATTATTTACCAGCCGCAGGCCTTTTTCACGGTTCAGGATAACGATGGAAACACGCTTTTTACACGCAATGGCAGCTTTAATGTAAGCCCGGCCGGTGAACTGCTCAGTGCCGGAGGGTACAGGGTGCTCGGGGCCGATGGCAGGCCGGTAGTGTTAAACGGTCCGGTGGATAATCTCAAGGTTGACGCCGAAGGCAATCTTCTTGATGCGTCAGGCGCCGCTACGGGCGTTCGTCTCGGCATCAGCGTCGTAACGAAGCCGGAGAACCTGGTGCGCGACGGCAACGGCGTATTTCACGTCGACGATGCGCAGGCTGCGGGAATCCGGTATGCGGCGGCTGCGGATAATATGCAGGTTCGTCAGGGATATATCGAAGGCTCCAACGTGGATGTGACGCAGGTTACGATTGATTTGAACGCGGCCTACCGGGCGTATGAAGCGAACCAGAAGGTGATTCAGTTCTACGACAGCACCTTGCAAAAGGCCGTAAATGATGTCGGAAGAGTATAGGAGGAATGACCGGTGAATAACTCGACAATCGGTGCGGCAGTCTCGATGGCAAGTCTCCAGCAGCGCCTTGATCTTATCGCCGATAATATCGCTAATATCAATACGGCAGGCTACAAGAGCAAAGACGGAGCGTTTGAAGATGTGCTGACCCGGGTGCAGCAGCAGACACAGGAATATAAGCTTGAGGGGCGCAGTATGCCCTTGGGTTTTGATATCGGCTACGGCATGAGGATTCCTCAGGTTACGACCAGTTGGGAACAGGGGGCGCTCAAGGAGACCGGGAATGGCACCGATTTGGCGCTGCAGGGCAGCGGATTGTTCGCTGTCCAGGTTGACGGAGTCACTTCCTATACGCGTCAGGGCGATTTTCATTTTACGCCGGACAGTGCGAGTCCGGCCAACATGGTGCTCGTTGACAATGAGAACAACCCGGTGCTGAACGCGCAGGGCAACCCGTTGACGGTGCCGGTTGGGGTAAGCGTGGCCTTTGATGAGACGGGCGCTGTTCTGATGAAGAGAGATGAGAATGGCCCGGTAACCGAGGCCGGCCGGCTGATGCTGGTTGAACCGAACAACAGCGAGGTGCTCCAGGCGGTAGACGGCGGAAGATTTGTCCTTAAGGACGGTGTTACGGCGGGACAGGCCTTCGTGCAGCGAGCGGCGGGCGAGAGCCGGGAAGTGGCGGTGCGCTCCGGATGGCTTGAGCAGTCCAATGTCGATCTGAACAAGGAAATGACCGAGATGATGCAGATTCAGCGGACGTATCAGCTGATGGCCCGGGCGCTTTCCTCCAGCGATCAAATGCTTGGCCTGGCCAACACCATGCGCGGGTAGGTGAAGCAATGGGCAGCCGGAAAGGAGATCGTTTGAAACAGGAACAACGGACAGAAGATCATGTGCCGATCAAGCGCAAACGGTCGAAGTGGACGGTTATTCAATGGGTTCTGATTCCTTTGCTGCTGCTGCTTGCCCTTGGCGGCGGTTTGGCGGCAGGCTACGTCATACTCGGCAACAAGGAATGGAGCGATGTGTTTCATTGGAGCACATGGAAGCATGTATACGATCTGGTCTTTGCGCCCTGATGGCGCAGAAGCCGCAATGCGAAACTCCCTTGTATGAGGGAGTTTTCTTTTTTATACTGAAAAATGTATAATGATGGGGGGCTTTCGAGATCAAAAAGGGCCCTCTCCGCATTCCAGCGGGAGAAGCCCCTTATCTCAACCTCCACTTCTGCAGCCGGTGAAGGATAACTATAGTTCTTGCCAAAGGCTTCTATATTTATGCACTCCGGCAAAATAAAGTGTCTTTATAACGGGAGGCTGTTTGCCAAAGGCCTTTCTCTCGAACCGGAAGGAGCAAGGTTACATGCTGGATGTCAATCAAATTCAGGAAATTATCCCCCATCGTCCCCCTTTCTTGCTGGTGGACAAAATTATTGAGATCGAAATGGGAAAACGGGCGGTAGGCATTAAAAATGTCACGGTGAACGAGCCTTTTTTTACAGGGCACTTTCCAGGCTATCCCGTTATGCCCGGCGTACTGATTACCGAGGCTCTTGCGCAGGTTGGTGCAGTAGCCATTTTGGGCGTGGAAGCCAACCGCGGTAAAATCGGATTCTTGGCGGGTCTGGACGGTTTCCGTTTCCGTGGACAGGTTGTGCCAGGGGATACCCTGAAGCTGGAAGTGGAGATCACGCGTCTAAAAGGAAGCATCGGTAAAGGGAAAGCGGTTGCCAAAGTGGAAGACAAGGTTGTAGCCGAAGGCGAAATGATGTTTGCGCTTAATTAAAATCATACCTGAGAAGGAGAGATTTTTTATGACCCAATTGAGTCCAAAAGCTGCAGAAACCTTGGAACGCTGGCTGCAAGACCCATCCGTAGACGAGACCACCAAGCAGGAGCTTCGGGGATTGGAGAATGATCCGCAGGAGCTTGAAGAACGCTTCTACCGGGATTTGGAATTCGGAACAGGAGGCTTGCGCGGCGTGATCGGCGCGGGCAGCAACCGGATGAACCGGTACACGATAGCAAGAGCGACTCAGGGGTTCGCCAATTTTATCCTGGAGCAGCATAAAGGCGAAGGCCGTCCATCTGTCGTGATTGCTCATGATTCCCGCCGGTTCTCTCCGGAGTTTGCGCTGGAAACGGCGCTGGTTCTGGCCGGCAACGGAATTGAAGCCTATTTATATCCTTCCCTTCGCTCTACGCCGCAGCTGTCCTTCAGCGTGCGCCATCTGGGAGCGACGGGCGGTGTCGTCATCACGGCGAGTCATAACCCTCCTGAATATAACGGGTACAAAGTATATAATTCTCAAGGCGGCCAGCTTGTGCCGAATGAGGCCGAGAAGGTGATCTCCTACATATTCCAGGTGGATTCCTTCAACGCCGTCAAGCGGGCCGTTAAGGAAGAAGCGGAAGCCGCCGGGCTCCTTCATTGGCTGGGAGAGAAGGAAGACGAAGCGTATACCGATACGGTGGCGGCCGTCAGCGTCGGCCGGCCTGAAATCGCCGGGGGCCTTGGCAGCCAATTCAAAATCGTATATACACCGCTGCATGGAACAGGCAATCTGCCGGTTCGCAGCGTGCTGAAGAAGATCGGGTTCACCGATGTGCTTGTCGTACCGGAGCAGGAGCAGCCGGATTCCGAATTCTCCACGGTGAAATCTCCCAATCCGGAAGAGCGGGAAGCCTTTACGCTGGCGATCAAGCTTGGCGAGGAGCTTGGGGCCGATCTGCTCATCGGCACGGACCCCGACGCGGACCGGATGGGCGCCGTCGTGCGCGACCATGAGGGTAAATTCGTTGTCCTGTCCGGCAACCAGTCCGGCGCGTTAATGATCCACTACTATTTGAGCCGGCTTCAGGAACAGGGCAAGCTGCCAAGCAATGGCGCGGTGGTCAAGACGATCGTAACGAGCGAGATGGGCGCCGCTGTCGCCAGTCATTACGGAGCGACCGTGTTCAATACGCTGACGGGCTTCAAATATATCGGTGAAAAAATGACCCAGTTCGAAGCCTCGGGCGACTACACCTATTTGTTTGGCTATGAGGAAAGCTACGGATATCTTGCCGGCAACTATGCCCGGGACAAGGACGCCGTTCTGGCTTCCATGCTGATTGCGGAAGCGGGAGCCTACTACAAAGCACAAGGAAAGACCCTTTACGAGGTGCTTCAGGAGCTTTATGCGCGGTTTGGCTTCTTCCTCGAAAGCCTGGAATCCCGTACCCTTAAAGGCAAGGACGGGGTCGCCCAAATTCAGGGAATCATGAGCGATTGGCGTCAGAACCCGCCGCAGGAAATCGCGGGCATTACCGTGAGCGAGGTGCTGGATTACTCCCTGGGTCTGGATGGTCTTCCGAAGGAGAATGTGCTGAAATACCTGCTTGCAGACGGCTCCTGGTTCTGCCTGCGTCCTTCGGGCACCGAGCCCAAGATCAAGGTGTACTTCGCCGTGCGCGGCGAATCCCTTGAGGATGCCAAATCCAAGGTTGCCGCACTCACCCGGGAGGTTATGGGAAGAGTGGACGGCGGCAGCAATTAGCAGGATGATTTGAATCTCTTTTACGGGAAACGGGTGCCGCCCTTTCATGCGAAGGGCGAAGCCGTTTCTTTTTTCGGGGACCCCGCAAAGTATCTGAGCAGGCTTCGATGCCAAGTCCTCACCTTTGTGGGGTTGTCTCTTGTATTGGAGATTCGCTATGTAAAGAGGAGGAGCTTTTGGTGCAGCACAAATGGCAGCGTTGGAACCTGAATTCCCGGAAATGGCTGTGGGTTGTAGTAGTGGTTGGCCTGATTGCGGCTTTGCCGGTCGTGTATGACCGTCTGCAGACGGAGAAATCATCCAGGACAGTGGAGATCGTATTCGACTACAGGGATCTCGTGGATGCCGCGAGCTACCGGGCCAATCCGCAAGACTACATATCCCGGCAGCTGGATCTGTTGAAAGCGGCCGGCGTACAGAGCATGGCCGTATATGAGAGTACACTTGAGGATTACCGCAAGGCCCGCCGCGTCATGTTTTGGGGGGCGCAGGATATCGCCAACCTAACGGACAGCGTTATCCCGGAAAATGAAAATTATACGTACGTGCTTTTTACAAATAAAGCGAATAGTGACGCGCTCAAGCCCGCAATCCAGGCTACCTTTGGCAGCCTTGGAATTACGACCGAGGACTGGAGCTTTCGCGGACAGCAGGGCTTGATCATCAAGACGCCGCTGGAGGATGCGCTGCTGAAGCCAATGGCCCCGGATGACGCTGTGCTGACCAATTTGCATGACAGGGGATTTCAAATCATTCCCCGTCTTGTGGACTCTCTTCCTTATAACGAAGAAGCAATGGAGCGGCTGATTGACCGTTTTGAAAGTCTTAATGTCAAGCGCATCCTGTTTGAGGGCGATTCGGTTAAAGGGTTTAACGACAACGAGGACACAAAGAGCCTTGATTCCTTCGCGCGGCTGCTGAAAGAGCATGGCATCGGCTTAGCGGCCATTGAGAATCTCAAACAGCAGCAAAAAGGATTCAACAAGCTTGCCTATATGCTCGATTATAATGTGGTCCGGCTCTATTCGCTGAGCGAGAACGATTCGACGCTGAAGCCGGATGTGATTACCGACCGCTTCGCGCTTGCCACTAAGGACCGCAATATTCGCATGCTCTACCTGAATACCGCGCCGATGAGAAGTTCGGCCAAGGCGCAGATCGACGACTCCTTGGAGAATTTGATCACCAGTCTGAGCGGGCCCGGCGGAGCGGTGGAGAAGATCAAGGGCAACGGCTTTGCGATAGGCCAGGCTACGGCTTTTGATGTGGTTGACTCCCCTTATCAACGATATTTCAAGCTGGTCGCCGTTATTGGGGCCGTCGCAATGGTGGCGCTGACGATCTCTTACTTCATTCCATGGCTGACGCTGCTCGCCTGGGCGATCGGTCTGATCGGAAGCGCGGGACTGCTGCTGGTGAAACCTGCGCTGTTTGAGCAGGCGCTCGCCCTGGCGGTGGCTATCTGCGCGCCTACAGTGGCTATGGTTCTCGCTGTCCGTAAAGTCAATAAGTGGGGTCCCCCGCTGGGAACTGCCCGCAAAGGCAAAGCTGCCGCCCGGGGAAGCCATTCCGGCTCCGTTCCCCTGAATCCGCAGCGCCGCCTGCTCCATAGTCTTGTTCTGTATGTAAGGACGGCTGTGATCTCGCTTGGCGCGGTGCCATTCGTTATCGCGCTGCTGAATAATATTACGTACAGTCTGGTATTGAACCAGTTCCGCGGGGTCAGTCTGCTGCATATTGTCCCGATCGGCCTGGTGGCTATTTACGTGCTCCTGTACCGCGGTGAGTTTGCTTTGAGCAAAACGGGTAAACTTCTAAGAACACCAGTCACTCTGGCGATGGTTATTGGAGCTGCGGTGCTTGGTGTTATCGGACTGTACTATATGAGCCGCACCGGCAACAGCGGCACCGCCAGCTCCTATGAATTGGCCTTCCGTAACTTTATGGAAAGTGCCTTCGGCGTTCGGCCGCGCAGCAAGGAGTTCCTGCTTGCGCATCCGTTGTTTCTACTTGGGTCCTTTCTGGCTCTGAAATCCCGGAATGCCGCCTATCTGATGATTGTCGCCGTTATCGGCCAATTATCCATGGTGGATACGTTCGCCCATATTCACTCGCCGATTCTGATTTCGCTTGTTCGCGGTCTGCTTGGGCTTGGGCTTGGGCTCATTCTGGGAGTGATTGCGATAATGGTGTGGCAAATTGCGGAAGGATGTTGGAAACGATGGTCGCCCCTGCTCAGAAAATAGTGTTATCCGGTTACTATGGCTTCCGCAACAGCGGCGATGAGGCGGTGCTTCAATCGATTCTAAATGCCCTGAAGCGCCAGTCCGAGTCTTTGGGCATGTCCATAGAACCGGTGGTGTTGTCTATCGATCCGGAATGGACGTCCGCCACCTATGGCGTTGAAGCCGTGCATCGTATGAAGCTGGCCGAGGTCCGCCGCGCTATAGGCGAGAGCGCGGGATTGATCAGCGGCGGGGGAAGCCTGCTGCAGGATGTAACGAGCGGCAAGTCCATTCCCTATTATCTCGGCATTATCAAGCTGGCCCAGTGGATGGGCAAGCCGACCTTCGTATATGCTCAGGGAATCGGGCCGGTGCAGCGAAAATGGTTCCATCCCATGATCAAGTCGGTATTCCGCAAATGCGCTTATGTATCCGTCCGTGACGAGCAGTCCAGGCAACTGCTTGTGTCGATGGGGATTCGCCCGTCTGATGTGCAGGTTGTGCCCGATCCTGTGATGGGTCTGACTCTGCCGGAGGAAATGGCTGGCGGCTTGGCCTTGCCGGAGCAAGCTGCCGGGAAGCATAGACCTGAATCGGTATTTGCCGCCGACTCCGGCTCTGTAAGCCCGGATCTTCCGGTTGTCGGCATCTCCGTGCGTTATTGGGAGAAGGACAGAAGGGAGCTGGATGCTATTGTGGAGGGGCTGAGGCTCGTTTGCCGCGCTCAGCCGGTGCATCTGAGATTCTTGCCGTTCCATCTTCCCTCCGACAAGGAAGCATCGCAGTATTGTGTGGACAGGCTCGGGGGCGACATCGCCGCTGCCGGAAGCGCCGTCAGCCTGTGTGAAGATGCAGACCATCCGCAGAGAATGCTGAGGGAGGTCGGGGCATGCGATGTGCTGCTCGGGATGCGGCTGCACAGTCTCATTTACGCCGCAGGACGCCGTGTGCCGCTGATCGGGATATCGTATGATCCCAAGATCGACCACTTTTTAAGCCGCATCAACAGCCTTCCTGCGGGCGCAACAGCCTCCCTGGACAGTGCTGTTCTCTGCGAGGAGATTATTCGGCTTATAAAGGACGGAGACGTCTGGCGGCGGCAGAGGGAAACACGGATTGATTCATTAATCCTCGAAGCGGAGGCTCCCGCTCGGCAAATTGTTGAATATTTACGGCATAAAGGGTGATCTATAGTGAAAGACGCAGGCGCTTTGCCTACGGTAACCATTTTCGGTATTCCGGTGTCCAAAATGGATATGAAGGAAACCGTCGCATATTTAACGGAAGCCATTCGCTTGAGGTCGCCGCATCAGGTGATTACGGCGAATCCGATTATGGTCATGACCGCTTTGGACAATCCGGCTTATATGGATATTATGACTTCTGCGGAGCTTGTCGTTCCGGACGGGACAGGAGTGGTGTGGGCGGCCGAACGCAGCGGAAGTCCCGTCAAGGAGCGAGTGGCGGGGTTTGATTTGCTACATGAATTGATGCGAGTTGGAGAAAGCTATCACTGGAGAGTGTATCTGCTTGGCTCAACCCCGGAAGTCATTCAGGAGACGGCAAACCGGATGCAACTGCAATACCCGGGAATAATCATCGCCGGATTTCGCGACGGATTTTTCGGTGCGGAGGAGGATGAAGCGGTCATCGCCGGGATTTTGGAGACGAAGCCCGACCTCTTATTTGTCGCTCGCGGGGCGGATACCCAGGAGCCCTGGATTGCGAAGCATAAGTCGCGTTTGGCCATTCCGGTCATGATGGGCGTCGGCGGAAGCTTTGATGTCATTTCCGGCAAGACGAAGCGCGCGCCTCTGGCCTTCCAGAAACTTCGTTTGGAGTGGTTTTACCGTCTTATAAAAGAACCAACGAGATACAGAAGAATGCTTGCGCTTCCGAAATTCGCAGTAAAAGTGATATGGGAGAGAGATAGAGTAACAAACACTAGATAAAACGCTGTTTTTCCCTCAATATATATCGAAAATCGCCTGAAAACGGAATTGGAATTTGTTTTTGGAACAGAGTATAATTCAATGCGGTAGAGAAATGGGGGTTGACTGAACCAATGTTAATCATATACATCGCCGGATTTATCGTATGCATGGGACTTGCGCTATGCCTGACGCCTCTGGTCAAGAAATTTGCCTTTGCCATAGGAGCGACGGATGTGCCGAATGCCCGCAAAGTGCACACGAGAATTATGCCGCGCCTTGGAGGTCTGGGCATTTTTCTGGCGTTTGTGTTAGGACTGCTTGCCATATCGCCGTTTGTTCCTTACGAGTTCTCCACACGGGATGTTAATTTCATCAAGGCGCTGCTTAGCGGCGGCGGACTTATTGTAATTCTCGGCAGCCTTGACGACAAGTTTGAGCTATCCGCCAAAATCAAGCTGCTTGGTCAAATTGCCGCAGCCTGCATCGTAGTGTTCGGTTTTAATATTACTGTGGACTTTGTAAATATTCCCTTTAACAACACGTATTCTTCGCTGGAGAGCTGGATCGCTATTCCGCTCACCATTTTCTGGATTGTCGGCGTAACGAACGCTGTTAATTTGATCGACGGATTGGACGGGCTTGCCGCCGGCGTTTCAGGTATTGCCATAGCCACTATTGCAACGATGGCTTTTCTGATGGGAAATGTAATGGTTGCCATGCTCTGTCTGCTGCTTCTTGGCAGCATTGTAGGTTTTCTCTTCTTTAACTTTCATCCGGCCAAAATCTTTATGGGTGACACGGGCTCGCTGTTTCTCGGATTCTGTCTGGCGCTGCTGGCGCTGCTCGGGTTCAAGCAAATCGCCGTTGTTTCCTTTATTACGCCGCTGCTTATTATCGGTGTTCCGCTTTCGGACACGTTCTTCGCGATCGTTCGCCGCAAGCTGCAGAAGAAACCGATTTTTGCGCCGGACAAGGGTCATCTCCATCATTGTCTCCGGGAGCTTGGATTCAGCCATCGGCAGACGGTGCTTATTATATACGGAATAGCGGCCTTTTTCGGTATACTGGCCGTCATTCAATCCTCTGCGGCGCTCTATGAAGCCAACTGGGTAACCTTCGTCGTTATTTGCGTCATGCTGTTCTTCCTGCAGATCGGCGCGGAAATTACAGGTCTGATCGGCAAAACAAAGCGTCCGCTGCTTGACTTCTTTGCCAGATTGCGAATGAAGGCGAATGCCGAAAGAGGCTCGAAATCCTAGCTTCAACAGGCTATTATTTTGAAATATATTCCTCCAAATGACAAGACTCATCCTTAACTGGATGAGTTTTTTTGTTCATTGACTAAATTTTTTGGAGCATAAGGCCGATAAAGAAGCAAGCAAGGTATTCCAAAGTAAATCAATCTAAAGGAGAGATATACACATGCAACGTATCAAGAGACCGTTCTTGTGGCTTGTCATGGCGGCTCTGTTCGTCTCGCTGCTCCCTGTCGGTCTTACTCAGCACGTCTCGGCTGCTACGACATCGACCTACTTCATCCCTGACGATCAGAAACTGCTTCAGACAAAGGGACTTAACCCTGAGGCTACCGGCACGGACCCTGCGAAGATTACCCGGAGCAGTGTATATATAACCAATAACGGCAATATGACCATTACCGGCACCTACTCGCTGGTCACCGGCTCAACGATCAAGGTAAAGGTGGAGCAGCTGACACAGGACAGCACAAGCGGCAGATGGGTCACGGATGCCGGCCATGTGACGATCGGTTCCGTTACGCTGGATTCCGCTAATTCGGCGAACCGTTTTACAACCAGCGGGCTGACGCTGTATACCGGCTATAACAAGGTTACCTTTACGGGCGTACAGGGTGGTCTGGAGCGTTCCGAATCGTTCTATGTGCTGTATGACAAGGTTCCGTTCATTCAGTCCCTTCAGGTACTGGGAGGCGGTCCTGAAGCCATTGATCTGAATGAAGGGACCCAGGTCGTCGTCCCGAACAACCAGATAACGATTCGCGGCAAGGTGGCCAATGCGACATCGGTTACGCTCTCGCTTAACGGCGGAGATATGATGACGACATCGCTGCTGGAGGACGGGACGTTTTTCACCTCATCGCTGTCACTTGTTTCGGGCATCAATAGCCTTAAATTTGTGGTGAAGACCGCTTCCGATTCCATTACCATCGATCGTTCTTTGTATTATTTTGATACGACCCAGCCGTTTACGGATATGGAATTGTCTTACGATTCGCAATATATCAAGGCCTTGAACACCACTCCCGTATTGACGGGTACGGCGCAAACCGGAGTCATCGCTCAAATTCTGCTCCCGTACAATGCCGCGACCAATCCGTTTTCGAAGAGCGACGGCACCGCGGGTACGGATACGACCGTCAAGATTGGCACCAATACGGTTCCGATTCGTGTGTTGAAGCTGGATAGAACTCCGGGAGCTTCTTCGGACGAAATTATTATTCCGGGACCCGACGGCGAAACGCCGGCCTACCGGCTGGTGAAGTTCAAAGTCGACGGAGTTTCGCTGGCTTCGGGAACAAATAACTTCAAGCTTTTCGTTACTTACGGGAACTTCTCTACTTCGTATACGGTAAATTACAAATATATGCCCGGAGAGACGGTTATCACCGATTTGTATTACCTGCCAGGCTATAACGGTACTTCGTCCGTAACGAACGTCTCCAAGCTGGCTCTCGACGGAGCCGAGGTGGACAAAGCTACTTTTTACATCATGGTAAGAGCCAACAAAAATCTTGCCGCGACCAACAAGCTTGTCGCTTCCTATTTACCGCTGAGCACGAAGAATCTGAGCTTGACTTTAGTAACCCCAACCGCATCTCCGAGCGGTCTGGGCAGCAATGAGCAAATTTACAAGGTCTCCGACTTTTCCAACGGGCAGCAGAAAGTGAGATTCAAGTTTGAGGGATCGGAAGCCTACAAGAATGTGGATATTTCCTATGTGTCCAAGAACTATATCTATGTAAGCAATCTGCAGGACGGTCAGACGTATTCCTTCAACTCAAAGATCGTAAATACCATGACCATTGAAGGCCAGTACATCGGATTCGAGAATATTACCAACGCGCAATTTTATGTCAATGGCGTTGCCGGCAACGGCATGACTCAGGGACCGGAATCAAGCAAGGATGGTCCGGATACAACGCTCGGCGTTGATGCAACTCATACTGCGTTCTCGCTGGCTCTTAATATTAAGGCGGAAGGTCCGCTTGTGTATGGAGAGAACAAAATCGTATTTACCGGAACCTCCATGGACGGCGCCGGAAATCTCCGGGAGGTCCGCAAGGAGCTGCGGATTTATATTGTGGATACCAATGTGTCCACGCTAAGCGTATTCCGTCCGGCTACAGGTACGGGGCGCACATCCTTTAACAACAAACCGTTGGCTAGCTTGACGAGCACGGAACTATCTGATATTTTGCGGGTGTCTCCGGAGTTTGTGAATCGGGATGGCAAGTATGTCACCAGCGAGCAATCATATGATCTGTTAATCAGAGGCGGCGGAGCATCCATCTTGAATCTGTTCCGGGGCTCTGAGCAGATATTTTCCAGCAAAGGCATTACTGACCTGCTGACCTCGGACGACAGGTACAAGACCGCCGGAACGTATACCTATACGACGAACGGAGTGAGTTATTCCTTCGTCTATGATTATGCTGGCAGCGAAAAAGACTTTATCCTGCGGATTCGGGATTTGAAATTCGACGCGCCGGGCAGCCAGGTGTTTAATCTGGAATTGATCAACAGCACCGGAGCCCGCAGTACCCAGCGGCTGGAAGTCGAGCGGGTGGTATCGCCATACTTGATTTTATCTCCTGTTCCGACAGTAGGCGATCAGATTGTGGTCAACAAAAACTTTGTCCGCTTCGACATTGAAGCCGAGGGTGCGACCAAGGTCATGATTGACAAATATGAAGCGACCAAGCGGACAGACCTGCCCAACCGTTTCGTATACGACTATGTCGGACTGAAGCCGGACAAGGCAACCGTAATCAAGATCCAGATTGTTCGTGCCGACAGTACCTTAAATGATACTGTGACTGTCTACTACACCAGTGCGGTTCAAATCGATACGCAGTACATGGCGGAGAAAGCAGCTGTGAAATACAGCGTGTTTAATAAGGAACTGGAGCTGAATTTTCCAAAAGGCACCGTTATGAAGGGGTATTCGTCCTCTGGAGCAGCCAAATACTATCCTGATCAAAAGCTGCTGTTCGGCATTGCCGATCCCAGAGACGGGGTTGTGGAGCGCCGCAATGATTACGGAAATATTATCAATCTGAATAAAGACGCAAGAACGGAAAAAGGGGAATCAACCATCATCGTTCCTGCCGATCTGACGCTGCGCTTCGGATCAACCGTGGAGACTACCAATTTCTCGCGGGTGTCGGATATTTATTGGATTAGCGGCGGCTTGGGAGAGAGTGGAATCAAACAAGCTGTGAACGGAATCGCGCCTTATTCTATAGAAGGTAACTTCACGCAGTTCGGCTACGACCGTAAAATCGTTCCTTCCCAGCGAGGCGAATTGACCCTCGCCTTTAATGACAGCGTCGTTGATGAGGTTGGAACCAATATTACGGTATTCCGCTACACCGACTCCGGAATATGGGAGAATATTGGCGGGGAGGTAAATACGAAGGCTCATACCGTGACCGTACCATTTGACGAATTCGGATATTATACGGTAATGAAGCTGCGCCGGGGCTACTCCGATATCACAAACCATCCATGGGCGCGAAATATTCTGAACGGGCTGTACTCGAAAGGCATTATGACTTACCTGCGCGCCGATCAATTCGGAGCGGATGATCTAACTACACGCGGAGAGTTTGCAACACTGCTTGTCAAAGGATTGAACATTCCGCTGAACTATGATGTGAATCAACAAACCTTCTTTGATATCGTGCCGGAGGCGAAATCCAGAACCTGGGATTTCAAATATATTGAGACGGCTGCGAGAGCGGGTATTGTTACCGGTCTGAGCGACGGATTCTTCGGCCCGGATATACCGCTGACAAGAGAACAGGCAGCCGTTATGATCGCGCGCGCATTGAAGCTCAAGCTGTCCGCGAATAATGACAAGCTGCTGACAGGTCTCGGCAAATCATTTGTGGATGCCGGAAGCTCGGACTACTATTCACGGCCTGCCATTGAAGCTGTGTCCAAGGCCAAGATTATGGAGGGCAGTCCGATAACGATGGCAGGTTCCAGGAAGCCCGTATACAACTTTAACCCGAAGGGCAAACTGACAAGAGCGGAAGCTGGCAAAATTGTGGTGGCGCTCCTGCAAAAGAGCACAAGCATCTTCCCGAAGAGTTTTAGCTAGGAGCAAGCAAGAAGCCGGTCTGCGAGAATGAATGATCGCAGGCCGGCTTTTTTTAAAGCTATAAGTGCATGTACCTGAATTCCAAGAGACACTTCCCCTGAAGTCATTAGGTTACGGGATTAGCGAAATGGTTCAGCTTATCGTCTTGAAGGTTTTGTAATCTTCGGCCGTTTACGTTACAATAGCGTAGACAATATTATGTTCTGAAAGGTGAAAGCCATCGATGAAACCGATTTTATCAAAAGCTCAGCTCGACTACATGAAAGCTAAGAACAAGTTTGAGAATACAGCAAAAGTAATGGAAAAAGAAATCGCGGCAAGACGCGTTCAACAGGAAATCACCCAGGAGGTCATGGAAGAACTGGTTCAAGCGACCGGATTCCATGATGCTTACAATGACCTTGTTATAGCGGAGAATGCGCTGATCGACTGGTCCCACTCTACCATTAAGCATGAGAAATCTTATCGGGAGAATCGCGATGCGATTGATGCCTTGTATAAAAACGTGAATTCCAGTCCGGAGAAACGGCAAGAGCTTATCCAGCTTTCCATGAAGATCAGATAACTTTGGCGATTAGTAGAGTGCCGGATTCGGCGCTCTTTTTTTACAATAAATAAGCATCGGGCAAAATAGATCAGGAAATATTGCTTAATGACCGGTAACGGAGCACATGATATACTGATTCCCGTAGCGCCCATGGTTTACCAATGGTTTCAATTTACATAAAAGACAGCTCATCTATTGGTGCGAAACAGGAGAATAACCTTTCCAAATTATTTTTGGGTGAACCGCAACTTTTACGAAACTCTCGCGTTAAAGATGTAGAGCCATTGAACATCGGATATTTGGATGGCTGTAAAGCTAGCTAGACCGATTGGAAAAATTAGCTTTACGTGACTTTAGGCACATTGTATAATACTAAGGTAGATTTAGGAATCTAGTGTTGTCATGCCTTGAATGTATTTACCAGTTTCTGTGATACCCGTCACAGACATCATTTATACTTAACTTGCTCAACTCGGGAAAGGGGGTGCATCGGCTAATGAGTGACATGAGCTACCCAACTAAACAAGACTCTCAGTTCATGAATGTTCAAGGAGGAGAAAAAAAGGTTATGAAGAAAATTTTGTCCGTAGCACTGTCTACAGCAATGGCATTCTCGATGTTTGCCTCTGTAGCATTTGGTGAAACAGCAACAACCCCGCAAGCTAAATTTGACGCTTTGGCAGCGAAAGGCATCCTGAACGGATACCCGGACGGCAAAGCTCATCTGGAAAATGATCTGACTCGCGCCGAGTTCGCGAAGATCGTAGCCAAACTGTTCAACCTGAAGGAAGAAACAGGCAAGCTGTCTTATAAAGACAAAGGCTACAACGCGAAGAACTGGGCTGTTCCTTACATCGAAGCTGTAACTACAGCTAAACTGATGCAAGGTAAAGATACAGTCAAAGGTCTCTTTGACTACAACGGTAAAGTAACAGTTCAAGAAGTAGCGACCGTATTGGCGCGCGCTCTGAAACTGGAAACTCCTTCTACTACTGACAACAACGCATCCACATGGGCTAAAGGTTACGCTCAAGCCGTAATCAACAAAGGCCTGATCGCAGCAAGCACCAGCTTCCAAAGCAACGCAACTCGTTCTTTGGTAGTTGAAGCAGCTTATGAAGTAAGCGTTCTGTCCGCTCTGCCTACAGTGGTATCTGCACAAGCGCTGACTCCAACCACTGTCCTGGTAACTTTCTCTGACAAAACAACAACTACGGTTACTTTGACAGAAGCTCTGGTTGCCGGCGTTGAGAAGACGATTTCCTTTACTTACAACGGCCATGACTACACAGCGAAAGTAACTTTGGCTTCCGCACAAGTTCTGTCCGTAACTCCAATTAACGCTACTCAAGTTGAAGTTAAATTCAACAGAGCTCTTGACAAGACTGATGCCGAAACAGCATCGCTTTATACGATCAATGGCGTAACACCGGCTTCTGTAGAGTTGAGCGCTGACGAAACAACCGTTACATTGACTTTCACAAATGCTAGCGAAGTTGAAGTAACCAACGGCGTTGTTGTTGTGAACCCTGTTCTGCTGAAAGATTCCGATACCAAAACAGCCAAGTTCACTACCGTACTGACATTTGAAGATACAACTGCTCCGGTTATTGCATCTGTATATGCAAAAACCAACACAACTGTAGCTTCCACTGTAGTGGTAACTGCTTCCGAGCCAATCGTGAGCTCCCTGGCCAAGGTTGACGGATCTTACTACACGATCGCTTGGAGCGGCAAAACGGGTAAAATTACAGGTGTGAGCCTTGCTTCCAACGCAAATCACACCGTTGAACTGATTAACCTGCTGGATAAGGGCGGAAACAAAACGGTTTCTACTTCCCAATCCTTCGCTGTAACTGTTGATACTGTAGCGCCTACTGCTACTTTGTCTGCTCAAAGCGACAAAGGCATTCTGGTTACATTCAGCAAGGAAATGGACCCTGCTACTGTAATCAATGCATTTAGCGTGAAGGACGAACTGCTTGGCAATGTTAACTTCACTGCGCCAACAGCTGCTGTAGCCAACACTAACAACACTCAATTCCTGCTTCAAGTAACGGATACTCTGTACAGCACTAAAACATCCCGTACGCTGTCTGTTGTTATTCCGGGTACAGTTAAGGATTACCTGGGCAACGCTTATGTTGCTGGTTCCCAGTCTGTAGCTTTGACTAAAGATACAGTTAAACCGGCTGCAACCAGCTACAAATTAGTTAAAAACTCCGATGGTAAAGTAACTTCTATCGAAGTTAACTTCAGCGAAGGTCTGGCTGCTGGTACGCCGGCATTGCCGACAATCGTTAACTCCAATGGTGTTGCCATTTCCGCAAGTTCGTTCCTTGGCGGATTGACTCCTTCCGCTGTTACTGCTGGCGCGAAGAAAGTGGTTTACACAGTTGGAGCTCCGGACAAATTGACAGGCGTCTATGCGTTCTCGTTTGCTTCCGGTCTGGTCAAAGACCGCGCTGAGACTCCTAACTCTTCCGATGCATTCAACTACACGATTGACTTCGGTGCTGGATCTACTACGTTTAAACTGACAAGCGCAAATGCAGTTGGCAATGTGGTAACCGTTGAATTTGGCAGACCTGTTAAAGGTGGCGCTGTAGCTAACTCGGCTACTGACCTGGCTAACTACTCCTTGGCCGGCAAGCCGCTTCCAGCTGGTACATCGATTACTCTTGACTCTGTGCAAGATACGGCTACGATTACATTGCCTGCAGATTCTGTTGAAAAAACCGATTCGGCAGCAATATTCACAGTGGCAAATGTAGCAGCTCTTTCCGGAGAACTGTTGACTACTTATTCCGATACTCTCTCTGTAACGGATAACACTAAACCGGTTCTGAACTACGCTGCATTGACATCCGATAATAAGCTGGCTATTGGCTTCAACGAAACGCTTAATGTGGCTCCGGTTATTGGCGACCTTGTAGTTAAGGTTAACGGTGAAGTAGTAAATACTGCAGGTCTTACCGTTACTGCTGGTTCCGGTTCCGATGCTGGTAAATACCTGATCGACCTGAGCGGCTTCATTGAGCAAGCAGCTACAGCTACCTCGGCTACGTACTTCGACCTTAACAACAATGGTGTATTGGATTCTTCCGATATCACACTTGCTACAGGTCCAATCACTAGCCCTAAACTCAGCACACTTGCTGCTATCTCTACTGTAACTGTTACAACTAAGACTTCCGGCACTACGGTTGCAGAGGATGCTGCTCACAACTCGCTGAAAAATGATGTAACTGTATCTGCTAAGTAAGATATTCATATCTTACTTGTGCATACCGTCATTATTGAGTAAACGGATGTAAGATGTTAATTTGGAAGGCTCTGTGGAGATGACTCTCTGCAGAGCCTTCTTAAATTCACTGGCGTATTATCAGTCTCCAAAGGAGGAAGAGAATGAAGCCGCTATGGAAGATAAGCCTGGCCGCTGTACTGCTCGCCGGCGGTGTATGGGCCGGTTCAATCGTGAGCAATACGGCACAGGGAGCTGATGTCGGGAATCAACCTGGCACAGCCGATGACCCGGTTGTTACCAAAAGCTACGTAGACCAGCAGATTCAGAAAGCGCTGCAAGGTGGCACAATAAAAGCGCCTACTCCAACGTCAACCCCGGCACCCGCCGCAACCCAAGCTCCAGCCTCACCTAATCCGGCAAGCAGTAATGAAGCAGTTATTGTCGATGTAAAGCCTGGACAGACATTGCTCGCTTCCGCGGGAACGGAGTTTATCGTTCGCGCCGGTAAGGCCGTTATTTATTCTCAGGACACCAGCGGTGCGGCCGATTTGACCGACGGCAAAGATTTGGCTAACGGACAAGCTGCCCCGGCCAATCATCTTCTTTCATTTCCGAGAGATGGCAGAGGGGTTGCGGTACAGGACGGTCAGAAATACGGGCTTGTCGTTATGGTCCGCGGGGGCTACATCCTGAAATAGAAAATGTTACTTACAGATTGCCCCGATTTGTTTAGAAACATACATGAATCAGACCTTGATTTCAGTTTCCTGGCTTCCCAAACATTGATAAGGCTGAATAAAGCCTAGGCGATGCACAATACTCCTGTATTCTTAAATTAATCAGGAGGTGTTGTTCATGGCACGCGGCAATCGTACAGTTGTACCGGAAAGCCGGGAAATGCTGAAGCAGATGAAGTTTGAAATCGCTGCCGAGTTTGGCCTTTACGGTCCAGTGCCCGGAGCAGGGGCGGATACGGAATTCGCTTCCGAATTGGGAATGCTGGGAGGAGCTCCGGCGGCATCCCGGACTCCATATCTCGGACATATCACGTCACGGGATAATGGTTCTGTTGGCGGTGAAATTACGAAGCGGCTTGTTAAGCAGGCCGAGCAAGCCCTTTTTTCATAATGATAGCAAGGTAACAATCAGGCTCTGTGGGTGGGCTTTGATTGACAGTAACACCTAAATAAGTTAATATGACATTTGAGGAAAACCGACCTTTTCCATGTGGAAAAGGTTGATTTTTTTGCCGGGTTAAGCCTTGAACTTATATGAATTATTCTTCAACAAGGATTAAATAAGAGGAATGACCAAGCAGTTTCTACCTATTATATAGGAGGTTGAATTCATGCCTGTTAAAGGACGTCACTTGTTTACATCAGAATCGGTTACGGAGGGACACCCGGACAAGATTTGCGATCAAATCTCAGATGCGGTCCTGGATGCGTTCCTTGCCAATGATCCTTATGCGCGTGTAGCTTGTGAGGTATCGGTAGCTACCGGCCTTGTGCTCGTCATTGGAGAAATCAGCACCAAGTCCGAGTATGTGGATATTCCCGCAATTGTACGCAGCACGGTTAAAGATATCGGATATGTACGAGCCAAATATGGCTTCGACTACAATACCTGCGCCGTATTGACATCTCTGAATGAACAGTCTGCGGATATCGCTCAGGGCGTTAACGCTGCGCTTGAGGATCGCGATCCTGCTCAGGTTGCTGAAGAAACCGCAAATATTGGGGCAGGAGACCAGGGGTTGATGTTTGGCTTCGCAACAAATGAGACGCCTGAACTGATGCCGCTGCCGATTGCCTTATCCCACCGAATTGCCCGGCGCTTGTCTGAAGTGCGCAAAAATGGCACATTGGATTATCTGAGACCGGATGGCAAAACACAGGTTACGATTGAGTATCAGGACGACAAGCCTCTACGGGTGGATACGATTGTCGTATCGACACAGCATGCTGAGGAAATTACGCTGGAGCAAATTCAGGCGGATATCAAGCAGCATGTGATTTTGCCGGTTGTGCCGGAAGAACTGCTGGATAGCGAAACCAAGTATTTTATCAATCCGACCGGACGGTTTGTTATCGGTGGTCCGCAAGGGGATGCGGGGCTTACCGGACGGAAGATCATCGTGGATACGTATGGCGGATATGCCCGTCACGGCGGCGGCGCCTTTTCCGGTAAAGATCCGACGAAGGTTGACCGTTCTGCCGCTTATGCCGCGCGTTATGTGGCCAAGAATCTCGTAGCTGCCGGTCTGGCCGACAAGTGCGAAATTCAGTTGGCTTATGCGATCGGTGTCGCCAATCCGGTTTCTATCAATGTCGATACATACGGCACTGGCAAGATCGGTGAAGAGCAGCTTGTGGAACTAGTGCGCCGGAACTTTGACCTGCGCCCAGCCGGAATTATCTCCATGCTGGATCTGCGCAGACCGATTTACAAACAGACGGCCGCTTACGGGCATTTCGGACGTACGGATTTGGACTTGCCTTGGGAACGCATCGACAAAGCGGAACTGCTCAGGGAGCAAGCGGGGCTATAACTTAATAAGCAGGGGCGTAGCGCCTGTAACCATGAACAAAAAGGCCTTTTGTATGGACAAGTCTTGGGGACTGTCTTTTGCAGAAGGCTCTTTTGCTTGCCGGAAACGGCGAAGCTCAGAGTATTTTCTATCAATTTCGTAACTTTTTCGGCTAAATCTAGTCTATTAAAAGTGTAGGACAAAAAATGGGATGACTCCGCTGGAGGAAAGTACTGGGAATACAAGAGATGGGAGAGTTACTTGGAATGAATGGTAGTTGCTCATCGGATCAGTCTGGTATGGACAAGGAAAGAAGAAATAAGAGACCCGCATCCTCCAAATGGATCGCTGCCTCGCTTGCGGGTGTGCTGTGGATTATGCCGGTGATCGGCGGCGAGCTGCCGCTGCTACAGAGGGGACATGCTTCGATCGCGATGGCCGCTTCTTCTTTTACGGCAACTAAAGTGAGCGAAGAAATCATTACCTCGGGCGCCACGAAGCTGAAATATAAATATACTGTGACGCGCTCCGGCAGCAAGGCAAGCGGTCTGGCCGATGTCATTCGCGTCGATCTGAACAACCCGTATGTCTCTATTGATGTGATGACTGGCAAGAACGGCAAGCTAACCACACGGCAAAGTACCGGAGGAATGGCCAAGGAGACCGGCGCCGTGGCGGCGGTGAATGGAGATTACTTCAATACAAGTGGCGAAGGAGCGCCGATTGGCGGCGAAGTATCCGGAGGCACACTGGTATCGACACCTTCACAGCTGAACGGTCTCTACGCCTTTGCCCTGACGACAGACAATAAGCCGGTCATCGACGAGTTTACGTTCACGGGAACGGTAACGGCGGCAGACGGCACACAGTTCCCTTTGTCCGGGGTCAACAAGGGAGCGTACAGCCCGGAGGGCGGGGCTTCCGCTTACAGCCACTTCAATGCGGCATATGTGTATACCGACGCCTGGGCAGCGCAGGATCGGCCGAAAAACAGCTCGACGTCCCCGACCGAGGTGCTTGTTGAAAATGGAGTGATCACTCAAATTTCCGACAAGAATACCGCTTTAAAGGTGACTGTGCCTTCGGGAGCCTATATTTTGCGGACGCACGGGACAGCGGCAGCGTTCGTGGCGGATCATTTAGCGGTTGGTCAGCCATTGACGGTGGCTTATTCGCTTCATTCCAAAACGAGCGGCGAGACAATGGACCCGGCCAGCCTCAAAATGATGATCGGAGGGCACACCATTCTGGTTGACAAAGGCAAGGCGGCGGCATTTTCGCGCTCTGTCAGCAGTATTGGCGGCTACCGCGCAAGAACGGCGCTCGGGTACTCCGCAGATGGGCGTTACGTGTACGTCATCGCGGCGGAGAAGAATGATAATAGCTCAGGCATGTCCCTGTCAGAGCTTCAATCATTTATGACAAGCATTGGCGTGTATAAAGGACTAAATCTGGATGGTGGCGGTTCCACGACAATGGTTGACCGTCCGCTGGCTGAAACGCAGACTACACTTACGTTCGATACGGAATATGGCACGGAGCAGCGCAGCATTGTGAATGGCCTGGGCGTCTATACGAATGCGCCGCAGGGCGAATTGAAAGGGATCAAAATCAGTGGGAGCAGCGTCCTGCTGATCGGACAGACGGCGTCCTATACGTTGAAGGGATATGATACGTATTATAATCCGATCGACGTTGCTTCAGCCAATCCTTCCTGGAAGTCCAGCAGCGGAAGCGTAAATGTCGGCGGAAGCCAGGCGACGGCGGTGAAGCCGGGAACAGCGACTCTGACCGCGGCAAGCGGTTCCGTAAGCGCATCAATAGCGGTTACTGTGCTTGGAGGCGACGATCTGTCCAGTCTGAAGGCGGGCACAGCAAGCGCTCCGCTCAAGGAGGGCAGCGTCATTGCGGTGCCGGTAACCGCAGTCACCAAGGGCGGCGCTTCAATCAGCGTGCCAAGCTCCGCGCTCAAATGGGAGTTCGTCGGCTTTCAGGGCGGCGTACAGGATGGAAAGCTGAGTGTGAATTCGGTCAATCCCGGAGTCACGACCGGCTATGCCATCGCGCGTTACGACGGATTCAGCACGGCGATTGTGTTGACGGAAGCCGCAGCGGTCCCGTGGGAGGATTTTGAAAATGTCGCCTATCCGATCGCCTTTACGACGAATGTGTCAGGCGTTCAGGGAACGGCGGCCATCACGGACGGCAGTGACAATCACGCGGGCAAAGTGCTGTCGCTTGGTTACGACATGACAGCCGGAACAGGCAAGATGTATGCCTACGCCCAGTTCAACGGCACAGCCGGCAAATCGGTTCCGGCAGCGGCAACCTCGATGACGCTTGATGTGATGGGGGATAAGAGTCTGAACTGGCTGCGGGCTGAATTTACGGACAATAGCGGAGCGACCATTTATGTGGACCTGGCCAAAGCCATTGACTGGACCGGATGGAAGACACTGAATATCGACCTCACAGGGTCAAATATGAAGTTCCCGGCAACACTAAAACGGCTGTATGTCGTTAATGTCGAGGAAGGACAGGATGAGCGGGCCAAGACCGGAGCCGTGGCTTTCGACAATATCGCCTTCACGATGCCTTCGCTTTCCAGCGAGGCGGGATTGAAGACGGGAACGGCGGTCATGGTGATCGGACAAAGGACATTAACGGTAAACGGAACGAAGAAGGCCATTGACTCAGCGCCTCTGGTACAGAATGGAACAACCTATGTGCCGATCCGCTATGTGCTGGACGCTTTTGGCGGCAGTGCGGCCTGGTACCCGGCTACCCGTAAGATCATGGTGCTTCGGGGCTCCAAAGCGCTTGAGCTTACAGTAAACAAGAAGGAGTTTATTATTAACGGAAAGCGGCAAAGCTCCGAGGTAGCGCCTATATCCCTACAAGGAAGGACTTTAGTCCCACTTCGTTTAGTTTCCGACCAGCTTGGATTAACCGTAAAATGGGAACAGAAAACGAAGACCGTAACGATTGAATCATGATATGTTAATATAAAGGCTCGCCTTTATATGATTCGACAGAAATGGGGCAATTGTCCGTGGAATTCCAAACTGATGCCATTGACCGCGTAATCAAGAATACGATTAATGTAATGGAGGACAGCAAGTATCAGATTTTTGAGATTCTGCAAACCGCCCGTGAAGAGCTGGCAAATCTCAACAGTGAACTGCAGCGCGTCAGGGAGGAGACGGATGAAACGCTGCAGAAGGTAGACAAGCTGGAGGTGGATTATCGCCGGTCCCGTATCCGCTTAACGGAAGTCAGCCGTGATTTTGTTCGTTATACAGAACAAGATATTCGAATCGCATACGAGAAGGCGACGGAGCTGCAGCTTGAGCTGATGATGGCGAGGGAAAGGGAGGCCTATCTGCGGAACAGACGCGATGAGCTGCATAAGCGGGTCCGGAGCGTCGAGAACTCGGTGGAACGGGCCGAATCGATCGGCTCGCAAATGAGCGTGGTCTTAAAGTATTTATCCGGCGAGTTGGGACATGTAACGCGAATTGTCGAATCGGCAAAGAATCGTCAGATCATCGGGCTGAAAATTATTTTGGCTCAGGAAGAGGAACGCAAGCGTATTGCCCGTGAAATCCATGATGGCCCTGCACAAATGCTGGCAAATCTTGTTCTTAGAACAGAAATTGTGGAAAGAATGCTCGTAAAGCAGGAATTTGGGCTGGTGCAGGGCGAAATAGTAGATTTAAAAGGACAAGTGCGTTCAAGTCTGGAAGAAATGCGTAAAGTTATTTTTAATTTGCGACCGATGGCGCTGGATGATTTAGGACTTATCCCCACGCTGCGCAAGTATGTTCATGATTATGAGGAGAAGAACAAGATTCGGACCTCATTTGAAACGAGGGGCAAGGAGCATCGTCTCTCGTCAGCGATGGAGGCAGCCGTCTACCGGCTGATTCAGGAGGCGCTGTCCAATGTCGCGAAGCATGCTTGTGCCAGTTACGTATTGGTGGAAATTACATATCAGGCACAGTTGATTAAAATTGTAGTCAAAGATAACGGAATAGGCTTCAACGTGCAGGAAATGAAAGCGGAGCAGGTCAACAGAGAGAGCTTCGGGCTGGTTGGAATGCGCGAACGCGTAGAACTGCTGGAAGGAAGAATGGAAATTGAATCTGCCGAGAATCAAGGCACAACCATCATTATCCATATTCCAACGAACGTGGACAAGGGAAAGGAGCAAAATAATGGATAACCAGAATCCCGGCAAGACACCCATTAAAGTTCTTTTGGCGGACGATCATCAGCTGTTCAGAGAAGGACTCAAGCGCATTTTGAACATGGAGGAAGATATTGAGGTCATTGGCGAGTGCGGCGATGGCATTCAGGTATTGGAGTTCTGCAACCAGATCAAGCCGGATATTGTATTGATGGACATTAACATGCCGATTGAGAATGGCGTGGAAGCAACGGAGAAGCTGAGGGAGTTATTCCCCGATGTCAAAGTGATTATTTTGTCCATCCATGACGATGAAAGCTACGTATTCGAGACGCTGCGCAAAGGCGCCAACGGTTATCTGCTCAAGGATATGGAAGCCGAGTCGCTGATCAATGCCATCCGTTCCGTCTGCGAGGGACACGCCTTTATCCATCCCAAGGTGACGGGCAAGCTGATTAACCAGCTTCGGCGGATGACTTACCTGAATGAAACGGGCGCGATTGCAGAGGCTTCAATGAAGGAGGCGGGCGTCAAGTTTGTGGCGGGGGACAACA